>DBHE01000067.1 GCA_002296055.1 Pseudomonadaceae bacterium UBA836 | reverse complement strand
TCATCATTACGTCCTGATTCTCTGTGTCTTGTTTGAACATGGGTGCGACGTCAGCGTAGCTGACGCTCCGAGCTCCCTATGATAAAAGCGCTGACAGAAATTACCAGCACTGGCCCGGCGCCAGCGCCGCCAACAGGAGACTCGTGTGTACCTTTGGATAAAAGCCTTTCACATCATGGCCGTCATTACCTGGTTTGCCGGCCTGTTTTACCTGCCGCGCCTGTTCGTCTATCACGCCCAGGCCGAGGATCAGATCAGTCGCGAGCGCTTCAAGATCATGGAGCGCAAACTGCTGCGCGGCATCATGAATCCGTCGATGGTGGTCACCCTGCTGCTCGGCGGCTGGATGCTGTACCTCAATCCGGGCTGGCTCAGCCAAGGCTGGATGCACGCCAAGCTGACGCTGGTGGCGTTACTGGTGGTATACCACCACCTGTGCGGACGCATCCGCACCCGCTTTGCCGAAGACGCCAACACCCGCTCCCACGTCTACTACCGCTGGTTCAACGAAGCGCCGGTGCTGGCACTGGTCGGCATTGTGATTCTGGTGGTGGTTAAGCCCTTCTAGTCCGCCCGCACCGCCCGGTCCTGCGCCCATTGCCGCAGGGCCTGCAGTTTCTCGGCCATGACCACCGACAGCGGCGCCGTGCGGCTGATGGCATTGAGGATATGTACGCTGCCGAGTCGGCCGTCACCGGCGGCGTTGGCATACACTGCCGACACCACCGCCTGCTCGATTTCCGCTCCAGAAAAGCCCTCGCTCGCCTGAGCCAGCTGCTGCAGGTCAAACTGACTGGCGTCGAACCCGCGCTTGCTCAGGTGAATACCGAAGATATCGGCACGTACGGCCTCATCAGGCAGGTCGACAAAGAACAGTTCATCAATGCGGCCCTTGCGAATCAACTCTGGCGGCAACTGGCTGACGTCGTTGGCCGTGGCCACCAGAAATACCCGCGACTGGCGCTCGGCCATCCAGGTCAACAGTGTGCCGAGCATGCGTCGCGATACACCGCTGTCACTCTGATCGCCGGCCACGCCCTTTTCGATTTCATCGATCCAGAGCACGCACGGCTCCAGCGCATCGGCCATCTGCAACGCATCGCGCAGATTCTTTTCCGTCTCGCCGATGTATTTGTTGTACAGCCCCGCCATATCCAGGCGCAGTAACGGCAGCCCCCAGAGCCCGGCCACTGCCTTGGCTGCCAGGCTTTTACCGGCGCCCTGCACGCCCACCAGCAGCACACCTCGCGGGCGGTCCTGAGCAAGATCAGCCTGGGTGAAGGCGCTCTGCCGTTCAGCCAGCCACTCTTTCAAGCGCTGCAGGCCACCCACATCACCGAAGCGCGCGGTTTCCTGCTCAAAGTGCAACACACCATCCATGCCCAGCAGCTCGAACTTGGCCTTGTTCAGCGCCGGCAAGTCGGTCTGATCGATAGCGCCATCGTCAATAATCAGATTACGCGCCAGGCGCCGCGCCTCATCGTGTGTGGTGCCCCGCAGGTTTCGCACCACCTGCTGCAGGGTGCTGTTGTCGGTGCGCACGCGCTGCCCCTTGTTGGCGGCGCTCCAACGCACGGCTTCCTCGCGAACGATGGCGTTAAGCTCTTCTTCGCTCGGCATGTTCAGCTGCAGCCGCACGGCCAGGCGTGTGAGCTCGGGCGGCAGCGTCAGCCCGTGACTGATCAGCAGCAGCGTCGGCGCACTCGCGGCGCTACTTTGCGCCAGGCTTTTCAAGTGCCGAACGATGCGCGGCGAGTCAAGGAAGGGGTGCAGGTCGCAGAAGACATAAAGCGCATCATCCGCGGCGCGGCGCACCATCTCCAACGCGACCTCAGGGTCGCGCGAGTCTTGCTCGTCGTCCACATCGGTACCAAAACCGAGACGGCTGAGGCCGTCGAGATGGTTCCAGGTGTACCAGGTTTGCGCCCGTTGCACCGCCAGTGAGCCGATGGTTTCAAGTACACGCAGCTCCTGCCAGGACTCGATAACAATCAGCCGCACCCGCGACTCAAGCAGCAACCCCAGATCATGAATATCGTTTTTCAACCCACGCCTCCGCTGTGTCCCTTCTATCCCGATAGTGCCAATCCGGCTGCCTGCGGTACACTGCCAGGCATGCGGTTATCGACCGCGCCCCCAGCCAACCAAGGAGCGCAGCGTGGATTGTCTGTTCTGCAAGATCATCGACGGTAAGATCCCGTCCAAAAAAATATACGAAGACGATCAGGTCTTCGCCTTTCACGATATCAACCCACAGGCGCCAGTGCACTTTCTGGTGATTCCGAAAAAACACATCGCCACCCTCAACGATGTAACCGAGGATGACCGCGCGGTCGTCGGCCACATGGTGTACACCGCCCAGAAGCTAGCGAATGAATTGGGCTGCGAGGCGGGCTTTCGCACCGTATTCAACTGCAACGAAATGGGCGGCCAGACGGTCTACCATATTCACCTGCATGTTCTCGGCCAGCGCCAGCTGACCTGGCCGCCGGGCTGAGAGCACGCAGCACCCACTCTGACGCCGGAGCAAACATGAGCACACGTCATTACAGTTTTCTGGACCGTCTGCTGAATCAGGCTGACCAGTCGCTACGCACCCTGGTGCCGGGTGCAGTGCAACCTCAACGTCCCTCACCGGCACAACACCTGGCCAACGTGCCACTGGATGCCGAGGAGCGCCGCCATATCGCCGGCCTGATGCGCATCAATCACACCGGCGAGGTCTGCGCCCAGGCGCTGTATCAGGGCCAGGCGCTGACCGCCAAGCTGCCGGAAGTTCGCGAAAAGATGGAGCATGCCGCCGCTGAGGAAATCGATCACCTGGCCTGGTGCGAGCAGCGGCTGGTTGAATTGGGCAGCCGCACCAGCGTGTTCAACCCGCTGTTCTACGGCATGTCCTTTGGGATGGGAGCTGCGGCAGGGCTAATCAGCGATCGCATCAGCCTGGGCTTTGTCGCCGCCACCGAGCAACTGGTCGAGCGTCATCTGGATGACCACCTGACCCAGCTGCCGGAGGAAGACATCAAGTCACGCGCAATTCTGGAGCAGATGCGCGAAGACGAGATTGAGCATGGTCACGCCGCGCTGGAGGCTGGCGGCGCGGTCTTTCCCGCGCCGGTCAAACAGGCCATGGTGCTGCTGTCCAAGGTAATGACCAAGGCGACCTACAAAGCCTGATTGATTGCTCGCACGGTATCGGGGTGACGCAGGTGCAGCACCCCGAACACCATTACCTGCAACAGATGGCTGCCGGTGGAGCCCAGCTTTTTGAGCTTGCGGTACATCAGCAAGCACTCCACCACATGCACGCCCAGCACCACCAGCGCGATCAGATGCAGTCGCTGCGGATTGGGCACCTCGATCAGACCCGCCAGGCTAAGCAACACCGTCAACCAGAACGCCAGCATCATCAGCTTGGCGAGTAACATGAATGCGCGCATCACAACTCCCTGTCTTTTATTATCGGAGTCTCGATAGTAGCGGTCAGCGGGTCGCTGCCAAGGGCCTGCTCAGCCAAACGGCTGACCGAGGGCGCCAGCAGCAGAGCACTCAGTCGATTTCGACGATCTCGTAATCGTGGGTCACTTCAACGCCGGCGCGGCCCATCAGAATGGACGCCGAGCAGTATTTTTCAGCCGACAGCTCTACCGCACGCTTTACGTGCGCTTCCTTAAGGTTCTTGCCGGTCACCACAAAGTGCAGATGGATCTTGGTAAAGACCTTGGGCTCAACATCCGCACGTTCGGCAGCCAGCTCAGTATGCACATCGCGGATGTCCTGCCGGGCCTTCTTCAGAATGCTGACCACATCAAAGCTGGCGCAGCCACCCAGGCCTACCAGCACGGTTTCCATCGGGCGGATACCCATGTTGCGGCCACCGGCCTCCGGCGGGCCGTCCATGACCACGGTGTGGCCACTACCGGACTCACCCAGAAACATGACACCATCGACCCACTTGATCGTCGCTTTCATTACTTGCTCCCGCCGCAAAATCGCTCGAAGGCCGGGAGAATACCACAGCCACCTGCGACAGATGCCCGCACTGGTCAGGATGGCAAAAACTGGACATAATCCGGTTTGGTCTCACGCTGAGGCTGACACGGAGGCGCCGCATTTTCCGCCGGCGCAATGACGGCCAGGACACGCTTTTAATGGTTTCAATCAACCTGACTCCTAAAATAAAAAACATCGATGCTTTTCTTGCCCACTGCCATCGCCGCCGCTTTGCGGCACGCAGTACGCTGATCCACGCAGGCGACAGCTCGGACAGCCTGTTTTATATCGTCAAGGGCTCGGTCACCATTCTGATCGAGGACGAGCAAGGGCGCGAAATGATCATCGCCTATCTCAATCAAGGCGACTTCTTTGGCGAAATGGGGTTGTTTGACCTCACCCCGGCCCAACACGACCGCAGCGCCTGGGTGCGCGCCAAGACCGAGTGCGAGGTGGCTGAGGTCAGCTATGCCAAGTTCCGCGAACTCACCCAGCGCGACCCCGACCTGCTCTACGCCGTCGGTCGCCAGATGGCCGAGCGCCTGCGCAAGACCACCCGCAAGGTCGGCGATCTGGCCTTCCTGGATGTTACCGGCCGCGTCGCGGGCACCTTGCTGGAGCTGTGCAAGCTGCCCGACGCCATGACCCACCCCGACGGCATGCAGATCAAGATCACCCGACAGGAAATCGGCCGCATCGTTGGTTGCTCGCGGGAAATGGTTGGCCGTGTGCTCAAAAGCCTGGAAGAGCAAGGGCTGATTGAGGTGAAGGGTAAAACCATGGTGGTCTACGGCACGCGCTGATCAGGGTCTGTTGCCAGCCAGACGCTCATGTACAATCGCTCCCCAGGCCACTTCTGGAGGAGCTGAAACATGGGTTTGAACAACGACTGGATGCAGCGCGATATTTCTGTGCTCTGGCATCCCTGCACCCAGATGAAAGACCACGAGCACATGCCGGTCATCCCGATCCAGCGCGGGGAAGGCATCTGGCTGCACGACTTTGAGGGCAACCGCTACATGGATGCGGTCAGCTCCTGGTGGGTCAATATCCTTGGCCACGCCAACCCCTACATCAACGAGCGCGTGAAACAACAGCTCGACACCCTGGAGCACGTGATTCTGGCCGGCTTCAGCCATCCGCCGGTGGTCGAGCTGTCCGAGCGTCTGGTGCAGATGACACCAGCGCCACTGACCCGCTGCTTCTATGCCGACAACGGCTCCTCCTGTATCGAAGTGGCGCTGAAAATGAGCTTTCATTACTGGCTCAACACCGGCAAGCCGCAGAAAAAGCGTTTTATCACCCTGTCCAACAGCTACCACGGCGAAACCCTGGCAGCACTGGCGGTGGGCGATGTCGCGCTCTACAAGGAAACCTATCAGCCGCTACTGATGGACGTGATTACCGTCCCCTCCCCCGACTGCTATTACCGCGAAGACGGCGTCAGCTGGGAGGAGCACAGCCGGCAGATGTTTGCGCACATGGAGCAGGCGCTGGCCGACAACCACGAGGAAGTGGCCGCCGTGATCGTCGAGCCGCTGATTCAGTGCGCTGGCGGCATGCGCATGTATCACCCGGTGTACCTCAAGCTGCTGCGCGAGGCCTGCGACCGCTACGGCGTACACCTGATTCACGACGAGATCGCTGTTGGCTTTGGCCGCACCGGCAGCTTGTTTGCCTGCGAGCAGGCCGACATTGCACCGGACTTTCTCTGCCTGTCCAAGGCGCTGACCGCCGGCTACCTGCCGATGGCGGTGTGCATGACTAACGACCGCATCTATCAGGCGTTCTACGACGACTACGAAAGCATGCGCGCCTTCCTGCACTCGCACAGCTACACCGGCAACCCGCTGGCCTGCGCTGCCGCGCTGGCAACGCTGGACCTGCTGGAGCGCGATAACGTGATCGAGGCCAACAAGGCCCTGTCGGCGCACATGGCCAAGGCCACCGCGCATTTTGTCGACCACCCGCACGTGGCCGAAGTCCGCCAGACCGGCATGGTACTGGCCATCGAGATGGTGAAAGACAAAGCGACAAAAGAGGCCTACCCCTGGCAGGAGCGCCGCGGCATCCGCGTCTATCAACACGCCCTTAAGAACCAGGCCATGCTGCGCCCGCTCGGCAGCGTGGTGTACTTCATGCCGCCCTATGTGATTACGCCGGAGCAGATCGACCATCTGGCCAGCGTCGCCTGGGAAGGCATTCAACTGGCTACCCGGGACTGACGCCATGCGGGTATCGCGCTTTTATCTGGACCGCCCGCTGAGCGCCGGCGAGGTGCTGCTCGACGGCGATGTCGCCCACTACATCGGCCGGGTGCTGCGGTTGGCACCCGGTGCGCCGGTGCAGATTTTCAACGGCAGCGGCCAGGAGTGGCCGGGGGAGATCAGCGCGGTCAGCAAGCGCGAGGTCAGCGTGCAGCTGCAGGCGCCCATCGAGGGCACACCGGAGTCACCGCTGCATACGCACTTGGGCCAGGCGCTGTCTCGGGGTGAGCGCATGGACTGGGCGATTCAGAAAGCGGTCGAGCTGGGCGTGAGTGAAATCACCCCCCTGTTTACCGAGCGCTGCGAGGTCAAGCTGCAGGGCGAGCGCGCCGACAAGCGCCAGAGCCACTGGCAGCAGGTTGCGATCAGCGCCTGCGAGCAGTGCGGGCGCAGCGTTGTCCCGGTTATTCACCCGCCGGCGTCACTGCAAGACTGGATGGCCGACCTGCATGCCGAGGTCAAGCTGGTGCTGCATCACCGTACCGACCAGGACCTGGGCAGCCTCAATCAGCCCGCATCCGCGGCGCTGCTGATCGGCCCGGAGGGTGGACTCAGCGCCAGTGAAATCGACCAGGCCGAGCGCGCCGGCTTTCATGCTGCCTGCTTCGGACCGCGCGTGCTGCGCACGGAAACCGCGCCGATTGTGGCGCTAACCCTGCTGCAGCACCTGTGGGGCGACTTTCGCTAGCCAAACCGCAGCTGCTCAGCCGGCTGCGGCCGTCCCAGCAGATAGCCTTGTCCCAGGGTGCAGTGCTCCCGGAGCAATAATGCTATCTGCTCATCACGCTCTATGCCTTCGGCCACCACCGTCAGGTCAAGCGCACGGCTCAGCGCTATCAACGCTTGGCACACCTTCAGCTGCCGTTGATCTTGATGAGCATCATGGAGGAAGCTGCGATCCAGCTTGATGATGTGCAGCGGAAAGCGGTTAAGGTAACCGAGGGAACAGTAACCGGTACCAAAATCGTCCAACGCGATGCGCACCCCCATGCCGGCCAGCTCACGCAGGGTACTGAGCACCAACGCATCCTGATCAATCAACAGGCTTTCGGTAATTTCCAGCACCAGGCTCTGCGGCGCCAGACCGCTGCTGCGCAGAATCTCGCGTAGACGCGCAGGAAAGTCCCGTTCTTGCAGCTGTCGGCCAGACAGGTTGACCGAACAATGCAGCTGGCTGGCACCGGCAAGCTGCCAGGTCCGCACCTGGCTGCAGGCCTGCTGCAACACCCAGTCGCCCACCGCAACAATTTCGCCCAGTTCCTCCAACAGCGGTACAAAAACGGCAGGTGAAATCGCCTCGCCACCATGTTGCCAACGCAGCAGGGCCTCGACGGCCGTCGCCCGCCGGCTGCGCAAATCAACCACCGGCTGGTAATGCAGACTGAACTCACCGCGCTGCAGCGCCTGCAGCAGGTCGCTCTCCAACTGCAACCGGCGCCGCACATTCACCTGCATGGATTGGTCAAAGCGCTCAAAGCGCGCCTTGCCGGCGTCCTTGGCGCTATAAAGGGCCAGGTCCGCAGCCTGCAAGGCTTCCTCAAGCCCTTGCCCCGGCGCCAGCGGCGCAACCCCGATACTGGCGCTCACCACCACACAGCGCTCCCCCAGCCGCAGGGGCTCGCGCAGCGCGACCAGCGCACGTGCGGCAACCTGGTCGGCGTCCTCAGGGCAGGCCAGGTCATCGAGCAACATGACAAACTCATCGCCGCCAAAGCGTGCCAGCTGATCACCGGGGCGCAGGCAGTCACGCAACCGTTCGGCAACCCATACCAACACGCGGTCTCCGGCGGCATGTCCAAGGCTGTCGTTAATCAGTTTGAAACGATCAAGGTCAATAAACAGCACTGCGGCATGACGCGCACCCGGCAGTTGCAAGCGCTCAACCGAAGCCTGCAGCTGGTGATTGAGCTGATCACGGTTGATCAACCCGGTCAGCGCATCATGGCCGGCGGCATGCTCAAGCTGACGCTGTATGCGCCGCCGCTCGCTGATGTCGGTTTGCGAGCCAGCCAAGCGGCGATGCCCGCTGGCATCCAGCTCGACCACTCCGCGTGTCAGCACCCACATATAACTGCCGTCGGCGCGCCGCATGCGATATTCATGACGCACCCAGGGCGTGCACCCTTGCAGGTGCGCGTCAAAGGCCGCGCGCAAAGCCGACAAATCCGCTGGGTGTACGCGCGCAAACCAGCTGGCAGCCTGCTCACCCAGCTGGGCCGGCGTCATACCCAGCATGCTGGCCCAGCGCGCCGAGACATACAGCCGATCAGTGGTTACATTCCAGTCCCAGATCCCGTCGTTGGCACCGCGCAGAGCGTGGGCATAGCGCCCCTCGCTGGCTTCCAACGCCTGGTGCTCCGCCTGTACGTAAGCATCGGCAGCCACCCCCATATCAAAGAAAACGATTTTCAGCAGGCTGTCGACGCGATCCAGTTGCTCAGCCAGCCGCTCCGGTGCGTGGGCCAAGATCTGTCGCAATGCGCGGGCCAGAAACAGCCGGTAGGCGCCCAGGTACCATCGCAGCTCCACCCCCACCTGCTCGTGGATCTGACCAATGCGTACTCGCTCCTGCAGGTAATCATCGTCAATGTGACCGGCAAACAGCCGGCGATAGTAGTGCAGCTGGCGCTGTTTGAGCTCGCTCACCCTGTCCGGGCCAGACAGGATGGATGCGGTTTCCGGATAGCCCGCCAGACGATCGTACAGCTCGTCGAGAAAGGCGCGGCTAATCGCGTCACCCTCTGCCGCGAGCTGACGCAGACGCTCGCCGTCAGCCTCCCCCCAATCCAGATAATCAAGGCGTTGACGCAGGCCCGAGGCATCCAGCCCCAACTGATCGAGTAACGGCCTCATTACGGTGACTCCTTTCTACCGCACGCTGCCGACAACCGGCGCCCTGCTTGATTCACTCGCGTGCTATACGTTGGTCAACCCACACACGAGCGACACTGGCGCAGCAACATCGGCGCAACCGCTTGATGTGAAAGCGACATCATTCTAGCGCTGCCCCCACTGCCTGTTGAGGTGGGCTCAGGGCAGATTGCGCTTTTACTGACCTGGGTCAAAAGCCAGCCTCCCAGCGCCTTGCCAATTGACCCATTCGGGCCCCTTGGGTAATGTTCAGCCGTTTAATCCAACGCCAGCTGAGGTACCCATGGCCCGCAAGAAAACCGCAGTGGACTTTGAGCAGTCGCTTGGCTCGCTGCAGGCACTGGTAGAACGTCTGGAAAGCGGCGATCTCAGCCTGGAAGAATCGCTCGCAGCCTTCGAGCAAGGCGTTGCCCTGACCCGCGACTGCCAACAGGCACTGAGCCAGGCCGAGCAGAAGGTGCAGCAGTTGATGGAAAACAACGGCGAGCTGCGTACCGAGCCGTTTGACGGCGCCAGCGAATGAGCGAGTTTGTCGATTACCTGAGCCTGTGCCAGCAGCGCATCAACGCCTACCTCGGCAGCCAACTGACTACCCCGCAACCCCGCCTTGAACGCTTGTACAGCGCCATGCGCTACAGCGTGGTCAACGGTGGCAAGCGGGTGCGTCCTCTGCTGGCCTACGCCAGCTGCGAAGCCTTGGGTGGTCAGGCAGAACAGGCTGACCCGGCCGCAGCCGCCGTCGAGCTGATTCACGCCTATTCGCTGATTCACGACGATCTACCAGCCATGGACGACGACGACCTGCGCCGCGGCCAGCCCACCTGTCACCGCGCCTATGACGAGGCCACCGCGATCCTGGCCGGCGACGGCCTGCAGGCACTGGCTTTTGAGCTACTGGCCGGCGCCACCCACTGGCAGAGCGCCACCCGCCTGCAGATGGTGCAACTGCTGGGGCGCGCCGCCGGCCCGCAGGGCATGGTTGGCGGACAGGCTATTGACCTGGGCGCGGTGGGTGAACAGCTGGACCTGGCAACGCTGGAGTCCATGCACCGGCACAAGACCGGCGCCCTGATCCGCGCCGCCGTGCAGCTAGGCGCCTTGGCCAGCGAGCACGTGGATGACGCCCAGCTGGCCGCGCTCGGGCAATACGCCGAGAGCATCGGCCTGGCCTTTCAGGTGCAGGACGACATCCTCGATATCGAAAGCGACACCAGCGTACTCGGCAAACAGCAGGGCGCCGATCTGGCACGCGACAAACCCACCTACCCGGCGCTGCTTGGGCTCGATGGCGCTCACCGCCTGGCCGATCAGCTGCGCGATCAGGCCATCAGCGCGGTCGACGGCTTCGGCCCTGCCGCCCAGCGCTTGCGCCAGCTGGCGGACTACATTGTCCAGCGGCGCTTCTGAAACAACCCTACGCGCAGTTGGGCTATTGCACCGCATCAGTTAAACTGCGCACTTGTTTTCCGGCCACTGCGGTGGCAATCAGAGCCTTGTTTGATGCCCACCACTTTCCACGACATTCCGCCACAACGCCCCGCTACCCCTCTGCTGGACAGTCTCGAGGACACCGCGCAGCTGCGCGCCCTGGATGAGAGCCGGCTGGGTGAGCTGGCGGATGAGCTGCGGGCCTTCCTGCTGTGGAGCGTCGGCCAGACTGGCGGGCATTTTGGCGCCGGCCTAGGTGTGATCGAGCTGACCATCGCCCTGCACTACGTCTACCACACCCCGGACGATCGCCTGCTGTGGGATGTCGGCCATCAGGCCTACCCGCACAAGATCCTCACCGGGCGCCGCGAACAAATGGCCAGCCTGCGCCAGAAGGGCGGCCTGGCAGCCTTTCCGCGCCGTAGTGAAAGCCCCTATGACACCTTTGGCGTTGGCCATTCCAGCACCTCCATCAGCGCCGGCCTGGGCATGGCCATCGCCGCCGGATTGCAGGGCCTGGACCGCCGCACCGTAGCCGTCATTGGCGACGGCGCGCTGACCGCCGGCATGGCCTTCGAGGCGCTAAACCACGCCGCCGACGTAGAAGCCAACATGCTGGTAGTGTTGAACGACAACGACATGTCGATCTCGCGCAACGTGGGCGGGCTGTCCAATTATCTGGCCAAGATTCTCTCCAGCCGTACCTACTCGCACATGCGCGAAGGCAGCAAAAAGGTACTGTCGAAGATACCGCCGGCCTGGGAGCTGGCGCGCAAAACCGAAGAGCACGCCAAGGGCATGCTGGTGCCCGGCACCCTGTTCGAAGAGCTGGGCTGGAACTACATTGGCCCCATCGACGGCCACGACCTGCCAACACTGGTGCGCACCCTGGCCAACATGCGCGAGCTCAAGGGCCC
>DBHE01000256.1 GCA_002296055.1 Pseudomonadaceae bacterium UBA836 | reverse complement strand
TGCCATTTCGGAGCATGGCCTGTAATCCCCTGTTTCAGGGGCCTTCTGCCGCAAAACCCGGGGCCGCGCACCAATACAGAGCACTTTGTTGGTGCAGTGCGCAGCAGTTGCGCACTATTTTGGTGCTTATGCGGCCGGCAGTTACTCAAGCGCGGTGCGCCGGCTGCGGGTATAATGCAGTGCTTTGCGCACCATATACCAGCCCATGAAACTGATCATTAAATTCTTCCCCGAAATTACCATCAAGAGCCGCCAGGTCCGCAAGCGCTTTATTGCTCAGCTCAAGAGCAACCTGAAGAAGGTGCTGTCGGCGGTTGACCCTCAGGCGCGGGTCAACGGTAACTGGGATAGTCTGGAGGTCAATCTTGGCCCCGACCCGGCGCTGCAGCAGCGTTGCATCGAGCGACTGCGCAACACGCCCGGTATCTCCCACTGCTTTGAGGTGCACGAGCACCCGTTGGGCAGTATCGATGAGTTGATTGAGCTGTGCGTGGCCAACGTGGGCGAGCAACTGCAGGACAAGACCTTCGCCGTGCGCTGCAAGCGTGTGGGTACGCATCCGTTTTCTTCGCAGGATGTCGCGATCAAGGTCGGCAGTGCGCTCAATCGCCGTTGCGGCGCGGCGGGGGTGTCGCTGAAGGCACCGGAGGTTGAGGTGCATGTCGAGATTCGCGATCAGAAAATTTATCTGATTCAGGCGCGTCATGAGGGCATGGGTGGCTTCCCCTTGGGCACCATGGAGCCGGTGCTGAGCCTGATGTCGGGTGGCTTCGACTCCACCGTCGCCAGCTACCAGATGCTGCAGCGTGGCCTGTTACCGCACTTTGTGTTCTTCAACCTCGGTGGCCGTGCACATGAGCTGGGTGTGCGTCAGGTTGCGCATTATCTGTGGGAGCGTTATGCCACCAGCCACCGTCTACGCTTCGTCAGCGTGCCCTTTGAGGGGGTGGTGGCCGAGATCCTGCAGAATGTCGAGAACAGCCAGATGGGGGTGGTGCTCAAGCGCATGATGCTGCGCGCGGCGGACCGGGTGGCCTACCGTCTAGGCATAGAGGCGCTGGTCACCGGTGAGGCGATTGCCCAGGTGGCCAGCCAGACCCTGCCCAACCTCAGTGTGATTGATCAGGTCGCCGAGCGTTTTGTCGTGCGTCCGCTGATCACCACCAGCAAGCTGGATATCATCGACATTGCGCGCCGTATCGGCACGTTGGAGTTTTCCAGCAGCATGCCGGAATACTGCGGCGTAATCTCTGTCGGGCCGGCCATCCGCACCACGGTGCCGCGGGTTGAAGCCGCCGAAGCCAGTTTCAACTTCGAGGTGTTGTCGCAGGCGGTGGAGAACGCTGCTTACTCCGAATGCAGCGAGTTGGGCGAAATGATGGAGGAAGGCTCGCCGGTAGAGATCGTCGAGCAGGCGCTGACCGGCCAGATCGTGCTGGACATCCGCCACCCCGACGAACAGGAGGCGCGCCCGCTGCAGCTTGACGGCATCGAGGTGCAACCGGTGCCCTTCTACACCCTCAACAGCCGCTTCGCCGACCTGGACCCCTCCCGCGCCTACCTGCTGTACTGCGAGAAAGGCGTCATGAGCCAGCTGCACGCGCAGTATCTGCTCGATGAGGGGTATGGGAATGTGCGGGTGTTGAGGGTGAAGCGCTAGCGCCCCGCGCGGGCGCTTGAGCTACAAGCCTCACGCTACAAGCAAAACAGGGTGTGCTGCGCGGCGGGGCTGTAAAGGATTTTCAGGTTCGTGCTGGCGGCGCCGCTGCAAGAAGCCCGCACGGTCGGGAAAGAGCGGGTTTTACTTGCAGCTGGAGGCTTGCAGCTTGAAGCTCGCTTGCGCGCTTGAACAAAAAACACACACTGTAACCCCCGTCTCTGTATAATGCCCCCCTCTTTTTTTCAGTATGCCGGCTTGCGCCGCGCCACTCAGGACACTCACAGTGATCGAGAATCTCCGCAATATCGCCATCATCGCCCACGTTGACCACGGTAAGACCACGCTGGTTGATGCCCTGCTGCGTCAGTCCGGTACCCTGGATCGCAAGGAGCTGGATTCCGAGCGGATCATGGATTCCAACGACCAGGAGAAGGAGCGCGGCATTACCATTCTGGCGAAGAACACCGCCATCAAATGGAACGGCTACAACATCAACATCGTAGACACCCCCGGCCACGCCGACTTCGGTGGCGAGGTTGAGCGCGTTATGTCCATGGTTGACTCGGTACTGCTGCTGGTCGACGCGGTAGACGGCCCGATGCCGCAAACCCGCTTCGTAACCCAGAAGGCCTTCCAGGCCGGTCTGCGTCCGATCGTTGTGGTGAACAAGATCGACCGTCCGGGCGCGCGCCCTGATTGGGTTATCGATCAGGTATTCGACCTGTTCGACAGCCTGGGTGCGACCGACGAGCAGCTGGACTTCCCGTTCGTTTACGCCTCCGCGATCAACGGCATCGCCGGCATGGACCCGGAAGAAATGTCCGAGGACCTGACCCCGCTGTTCCAGACCATCGTTGACCGCGTTCCGTCCCCGGACGTTGACCTCGACGGTCCGTTCCAGATGCAGATCTCTGC
>DBHE01000261.1 GCA_002296055.1 Pseudomonadaceae bacterium UBA836 | reverse complement strand
GGATTGCTTCTGATCTGGTTGCTGCACTGAAAAGCCGGGCCTTGTGCCCGGCTTTTTTATGGGCGCAGGAGCCACGCCGGCGCGCTGCCGATCGCTCTCATGCTCTGCGTAGGAGTCGCTTTCGAGGGTGAATCAGTATTAAAGTGCTGATTTTTTCGGTTTTGTGCGTTCTATAAGATTTATATTGCTGGTTTTAGGGTTATGGCATAGTCTTTCAGCATCTTAGTTCCGATTGTGGTTGCCGCAATGTACCAAGCCCTGACGATACAAACCCATGCCAACGGCCAATGGCACGATGCCTTGGAATTGAGCCTATCTAATCCGGGCTCTATTGCGGATGTACGCATGACCGCCTCCTACAAAACTACCTATTTGGGAGAATTTGTTGAGGCGACCGATAGCATCTTCGAATATGCCGTTAGCGTTAACTTGCCTGTCAGCTGGAATCCGGTGGATAGCAAAGGCTTACCGGCCTTTGTTTACGACATCATTCCAGCAGGTCATGCCAAAAGGTCGCTGCTCAAACGTTTTCATGATGAAAAGCCCGATGGCGTCGATACTGATTGGTTTCTGCTTGGCCGATGTACACCCTCGGCTATCGGCAACTTGCGGGTAAAGGAGTCCGCAGAGGCCTTGGAGAATACGGGGAGCGAGGCATTTGCTCGTCAGGACATTGTTGAGCGCAGCAATGACTTTCTTGAGTACGCCTACGAAGCTGGCGCAGCCTTGGGCGGCGCGACGGGGGCGCAGGGGGAGGCGCCAAAGTTGTTGCTGGTAGAGGGCTGCGACGGCCAGTTTTACGCCGACGCCATGCTCGATGACAAACTCGCGCAGGCGCACTGGCTGGTCAAGTTTGCGCGCAATAAGGTGACGGAGAACGACAAGAACATTCTCCGCGCTGAATATCATTACTATAACGCCGTCGCTCGGTTGGGCTTGAGCACCGTACCCACTGTCGGTTTAAGCCTGGAAGAGGCCGAGAAGCCAAGCCTATGGATGCCCCGTTTTGACCGCTTTGTGCGGGCTGGAGGAGTGGAACGCATCCCGGTTGAGTCGGTGTACTCCCTGCTGGGTAACACTGAGCCGGGCGCCAGGCTTCAGCATGAAGTTGTGTTGGCGCGGCTAATTGAGCTCTGGTGCGCAAGCGGACAAGATACGGAGGTGCCAGAGCTGATTTTTGAATACATCCGTCGTGATCTGCTCAACCGCATCTTGGGCAACAGCGATAACCACGGTCGCAATATCGCCGTATTCCGCCATGCTGGCAGGTTTGATTTGGCTCCGATTTACGATTTGGCCCCGATGGTGTTGGATGCAGAAGGCATCACCAGGGCAACGAAGTGGGAAGCCGAAAAGCGAGGAAGTCCGGCTTGGAGAGAGGCCTGTGCAAAGTTTGCACGCTGGTACGCCCCGGATGAACTCTATGAGCGCATACGTGAGGCTGCCAGGGAGTTCAGAGCGCTGCCTGACATGCTCGTACAGATGCCGTTGGATGTCCGCCAGAACGAGAGGCTGCCGGTGAATGACTTGGACAAGCACCTACGGCAATGGGAGTTGCTATGAGCACCAATAGCGGAGAACAGCGCAGGCAACTGATTGACGAGATCATGCTGCAGCACGCCGCAGGCGACATCACTCTTGGCGTGGCGATCCGCAGGTTGCGCTTGGAGGTAACAGGTTTTGATCAGGAAACGTTCGCCAAGATGTGCAGCATGTCTACGCGAGCTTTGTACCAGTTGGAAACGGACAAGGCTAATCCGACCCTCAACACGCTCGATGCCATTCTGCGCAAGTTTGGTTTGCGTCTTGGCCTCATGAAAGCGCCAGCGCCCGGACAGACCAGCATGGCACTGGCGCCGCAACCGCATATGGCAGAGCCAGCGCCCGGCTATAAGGCAAGCAGCAAAGCTTCTGGGGGTGTCACCCGGGGCAGCAAACCCAATCGAGCGACGCGCGATAAGCCAACAACAGGCAAGGGGCGGTAGGGCGGACAAAGCCACAGGCATGTTCGCGCCCGTGTTCGTTGCCAGACACTGACTACGCTACCGCCGCCGGGTTATCCTTGCGGCATGTACAGCCTTGCCCACCCCGTTACCAGCTCGCTGGAAATCCGCAAAAGCCGCTTTCTTGCCTGCGTTGAACCCGTTGCCGACCGCGCCGCCGCGCAGGCACGCGTGAATCAGTTACGCGCAGAGCATCCGGGCTGTGCCCATGTGTGCTGGGCGCTGCTGGCGGGCGGGCATAGCGCCGCAGTAGACGACGGTGAGCCCTCGGGCACCGCAGGGCGGCCGATGCTGGATGTGTTGCGCCATCAGCAGCTCGACGGCGTGCTCGCCACCGTGGTGCGCTACTTCGGTGGCGTCAAACTGGGCGCTGGCGGCCTGGTGCGAGCCTACACCGATGCCGTCGCCCAGGCGCTTTTGCAGGCGGAGAAAGTCGAATACATTCCCACTCAAATGCTCTCGTGCGAGCTGGCCTACGCCCATGAAGGCATAGCGCGCAATTTGATTGCCGAGCTTGGGGGAGAGCTAATTGAGGTAAACCACGCTGAGACGGTGTGCTTGCAAGTGAGTTTGCCCGCTACCGCAGCTGATGCATTGCAGGAGCAACTCTTGTCGCTCACCCGGGGAGAGCTAAGGTGCGCGGTTATAAATTCCTCAGACGGTTGACACACGGCTGAGTAGGCCTGGAATCTTGGCTACGTGATGATTGGGGCGCAGCCTACAAAAAAGCCGGGCTGATCGCCCGGCTTTGCTGCTTTAGCCTATCACACGACCTACTTGTGCTAGCGCAG
This sequence comes from Pseudomonadaceae bacterium UBA836, assembly GCA_002296055.1. Classification (GTDB taxonomy): domain Bacteria; phylum Pseudomonadota; class Gammaproteobacteria; order Pseudomonadales; family Pseudomonadaceae; genus Halopseudomonas. The sequence continues at coordinate 27,942 of DBHE01000261.1, read as the reverse complement.
AGCCACAGAGTCAGATTTTTCAGGGTTGGCCATGAGCGCGGCTGCCGCTCTAAGCCCCTGAATAACCCGCGCTCTATCTTGCTCCTCGCCCTCTACGCGAAGTAAGCCGCGCTCAAGCGCCTGATCAAAATCCAGCGCTCCCTTTGACATTGCCAGAAGCGGCCCTTCGCCGGTAATCACCGCAACCTCACCTGAGTCCGGTGAGATATGCATCTCCAACTGCTCGCCGTAACGGCTCCACAGTCCAGGCTCTACCAGCAAGAGCGTAAATGCAGGCACGTCGTTAGTTGCAGGAATGGCCTCGGCCAGCCGGCTCAGATGATGCTGAGCACGACGCATACCAAAACCGCCCATCAACGGCGCAGGCCGATTCACAATGCCGTCTTGGTATGACTGATGAATGGCAAGAGCCACAGACATTGATTGCGGGTGGGCTGCCTTAAGATCCTGCGGCCGCCCATCATAGCTGCAGGCTACGACCGCACTGCTGGCGAGCCAAAGGCTCGTCAGCAGTGCAGCACGCAGGTTTTTTGCAGACACCATCAAGGGGCTACCATTTCGAACCAGAACTCGAACGTGTCCAGCATGCCGAGGAACTCGCTGAAGGCTTCCTGACGTCCCTCGATCTTCAGCTTGCCATTGGCGACCTGTTCTTCGAGGGTGGCGAGACCCAGCTGGATGTCATCCAGATCGGCCTTGCTGATGGTCAGGCTGACGTCGGGTTCTTCTGCCGCCTCAGCTTTGTAGTTCAACACGCTGTTCTTGACCGTTAACGCATAGTCCTGTTCAAGGTCAGTGAAGCGCAGGTTCAGAGTCAGGTCCTTGCCATCAGCTTTCTCAGGGTTGAGGCGCACAGCCAGATAGTCGAAGAGCATGCCCGGGGTCATGCCGCGGATGATGTCTGGTGAACTGGTGTTGGGAGTGGGGGCTTGTTCTACGCCATCACGCAGTTCCTTCGCACCGGTCAGGTAGAAGTTACGTGCCGGTCCCGACTCGAGGGTGTGCAGAATTCTGTGTAACCGGGGATGGGGTTACTACTGTGGCAGCCTGCCTTCGTAGCTGATCGTAAAGCGTGTCAGTGCCGCTTTCCAGTCACGGATCGGCATCGTCCATTTCTTGCTGATGTTGCGTAGCGCCAGATAGAACAGTTTCAGCAGCGCCTCGTCGCTGGGGAACGAGCCGCGGTTCTTGGTTATCTTGCGCAAACTCATGTTCACCGACTCAATGGCGTTGGTGGTATAGATCACTTTGCGGATCTCCGGTGGGAAGTCGAAGAACGGCGTGATCCGAGCCCAGTTGCGCCGCCAGGACTGACCAATTGGCAGGTAGTCGTCATCCCATTTGGTTTCGAACTCGCCAAGGCGCAGCTCAGCCTCGTCCGCCGTGCTGGACTGGTAAATCCGCTTCAGGTCAGCCGCTACCTCGCCGCGCCGTTTCCAAGAGACGTAGTTCAGGCTGTGCCTGACCATATGCACGATGCACAGTTGCACGCTGGTGTGCGGGAAGACCGCCTCGATGGCCTCGGGGAAGCCCTTCAGGCCATCCACGCAGGCGATGAAGATGTCCTGCACGCCACGGTTGCGCAACTCGGTCACCACCTGCAACCAGAACTTGGCACCCTCGCTCTGGGCGATCCATAGCCCGAGGATTTCCTTCTCCCCGGCCAGGTTGATGCCCAGCGCCAGGTAAACCGCCTTCACCCGCACGGCACCCTCACGCACCTTGGTGTGGATGCAGTCGAGGTAGACGATGGGATAGACCGCGTCGAGCGGCCGTGACTGCCAGGCCTTCACCTCATCGGTTACGGCATCGGTCACCGAGGAGATCAGACTGGGCGATACCTCGGCGCCATACATCTCCTGTAGGTGTGCCTGAATCTCGCGCACGGTCATGCCCCGTGCGTACAGCGAAAGAATCTTGTCGTCGAACCCCACCCAGCGGGTCTGGTGCTTCTCGACGATCTGCGGTTCGAAGGTGCCATGCCGATCACGCGGTATCTCAATGGGCAGCTCGCCGAACTCGCCCTTGAGCTTCTTGCGGCTAAAGCCGTTGCGGGTATTGCCAGACGAGTTACCGACCGGCTGATGCTTGTCGTGCCCCAGATGGTGAGTCAACTCGGCATCCAGCGCACGCTCAACCAGCTTTTTGGTCAGCTGCTTGAGGATGCCTTCAGCACCAATCAGGTCTTCAGGTTTTTGATAGTTGGCCAAGAGCTGATCCAGCAGCTCGTCGGTGATGGGATGTAGTTTCTTGCTCATCGTGTCTCCGGTTCGGAGCGACAGTGTCGCTCATTAGCCGGTTACACAAAAATTCGTACACCCCCATCGATGATTGACTCGTTCGAGCAGTTCGCAACAAAAAAATTGTATGCCGACTCTACCCAATATCCACATGACGACAATACTAACAGGCACGGTATCACACATGCTGCGTATGCCGATTCAGACTACGGCAAGCCAATTAACTTCTATAAAACAGTTGCGGCAATTAATTCACTTTGCTTTTTGTCCGCTATTGATTCAGGGGGATCGTGGTTTCCACCGAAAGGAAGTGAGCCTGGTATGAAAAAGTCTTTGTATTATTCTGTGTGTCAAAAGCTAGCAACTATTAGAGAGCAAAACAGTTAACAAGCGCAGGCACAGCGACGGCTTTTCCGTTCCGGCTTTGCCTTCACTACAAAGCCGCGCGTGCTGCGGGCGTTACCTGTTATCTCGCCGTTAACTCCAATCCAGAAACCACATCATACGAACCACCCAGCCCGTCTGTCAGCGCACCTTCCTGAGCGTCAGGTTGTACCTTACCGCGCCTGTTTGCGAGTGGCTGGCCTTTTTGCCCAGCGGGGTGACGCCGTGAAAGTGCAATCGACTCTCGCCACCCCAGACCACTACATCGCCGTGTTCAAGCAGCCAGCGGCTGGTCTGGTCGCTGCGGTTGGCGCCGCCGAACAGGAAGGTGATAGGCGCACCCAGGGAAATGGAGACGATGGGAGCGTTGAAGTCCTGTTCGTCCTTGTCCTGATGCAGGCCCATGCGCGCGCCGGTGGTGTAGCGGTTGATCAGACAGGCTTCCGGCTCAAACCGGGCAAAGCCCGCGCTGCGGGCGGCGCGTTCGGCCAGCTCGCCAAATAGCGCGGGCATGGCGGGCCAGGGCTGACTGCTGTGCGGGTCGAGGGCGCTGTAGCGATAGCCGTGGCGGTCAGTTACCCAGCCGTAGGCGCCGCAGCTGCTCATGGCGGCGGACATTTGATAGCCGCCGGGGGTGACCTGATGGCGGAAGGGCGCTTGCGTGGCGACCTGCTCAATGGCAGCCAGCAGCGCGTCTGCATCCTTCAGGGCAAAGCCTTTAAGCAGCCAGGCATCCGGGCCGATCTGCTGACGTTGTGGCGCCTCAGGCGCGCCGAGGTCAAGCAGGCCCTGCATGGCTGCAGCTCACAGATGGCGGTGTGGGGGATGGGGAAAGCATGGAGCTAGCCGGTGGTTGAAAGCGTCCGGCCATGATGGCGCAAGGGAGAAGCTGGCTCAAGCGGCCCCCGCCGAGCGACGGGGGCGCAGATAGGCTTAGAACTTCATGCCGGGCAGGTTGAGCGAGGCGGTGTTGCCACCGTCTACTGCCAATGCCTGGCCGGTGACGTAACTGGCATCGTCGCTGGCGAGGAAGGCGATGGCACCGGCAATCTCGGCCGGACGACCATAACGGCGCAGCTCGCAACGGGTGCCGAGCTTGTCTTCCTTGTTGTTCTCACGGGCGTACTGAAACACGGGTGCCGTCATGCCGGTTTCGATCAGGCCGGGGCAGACCGCGTTGACGCGGATGTTCCACTGGCCCAGATCGCAGGCGGCGGTCATGGTGAAGTTGATCACGCCGGCCTTGGAGGCGCTGTAGGCGTTGCCACCGGCACCGGAGCGGATGCCTGCCACCGAGGCGGTGTTGACGATTGCGCCGCCGTTTTGTTCACGCATCTGGCGCGAGGCGTATTTGGTGAATAGCATGACGCCAAACAGGTTGACGTTGATGATCTTCTGCCAGGTTTCCAGGCTTTGATCGGTGGCGATGCTGTAGTCACCACCGGCGATGCCGGCGTTGTTGCAGAGCACGTCCAGGCGGCCGTAGTGGGCGATGGTATCGGCTACGCATTTCTCCACTGCAGCTTCGTCACCCACGTCCAGCTCGCGGTGCAGCACGTCAGTGCCGGCCGGCAGCTCACTGATGGTCTGCTCCAGACCTTCGGCGTTGCGATCAACCAGCATCAGGCGTGCACCTTCGCTGGCCAGACGGATGGCAGTAGCGCGGCCGATGCCGCTGCCGGCGCCGGTGATCAGGGCAATTCTGTTGTCGAAGCGTTGCATATCAAAGTCCTCTTTGAAGGGCAGCTGGAAGCTTGAAGCCGGATGTTAGCGAAAGTAGCTGGTTTGGTGTGCGGGGCCGGTGCAATGCTTTGGTTGTGCATCTATCTTTGCTGTCGCCGCGGGCCGGCGCCTTCCAGCTTCCGGCTTCCAGCTCCCCTAGGGTTAATGACTAATACTCGGATCATCCGCCGCGGTATCGTTGTCGCCGTTCTGATCAATACCCAGCTGGTCGGCCATGTTGCTGGTGTCGACTTGCCAGCTGCTGGCGATGTCGCGTTCGAAGCGGACCGGTGACAGGGCGATCAGGCCGTCGCGCAGGGCGCCGACGTCGGTCTGGCGGCCGGTGATGCGTTCGGTCTGGCGTTGAAAGCCGAGCCAGTAGTAGGGCACGCCGCGGGTGTCTTCCCGGCGTTCGATGTTCACGCCGCCGATGCTGCCGCGTTGCGGGCGGCAGATGGCGACACCGCGTACCTCTTCCGGTGGGCGTGCCGGGAAGTTGATGTTCATGGCGCAGTCTTCCGGCCAGCCGGCGTCCAGCAGTTGGCGAACCAGCTTGGCGCCGTAGTGGCGGGAGGTTTCCCAGTAGACGTCGTTGCCGGGGATATAGGCCTGACTCAGGGCAATGGCCGGAATGCCCAGCAGAGTGCCGGTCAGCGCGCCGCCGATGGTACCGGAGTAGGCAACCGAGTCGCTGATGTTGGCGCCGTTGTTGACGCCAGACAGCACCAGATCAGGCTTGACCGGCAGCAGCTCGGCTACGCCCAGCAGGACGCAGTCGCTGGGGGTGCCGCTGACGCTGAAACGGCGCTCTTCAAACTGGTGAACGCGCAGCGGGTGGTGGACGGAAATGGACATGGAGACGCCGCTCTGGTCCAGATCGGGGGAGACGATCCATACCTCTTCGGCGATGGCGTTGGCGATCTCTTCGAGCACTTGCAGGCCCGGGCCGCGCCAGCCGTCGTCGTTGGTCAGCAGCACGCGCTTGACGGGTTTGCTCATGGGCAATCCTTTTTTGTCTTTAGATACGCAACGGGGCAGCTTGCGGCTGCCCCGTGTGGTCTTACTTCTGGGCTATTTCCCAGCCGCGATCAGCCAGCAGGCTGGCGCGCTTGCCGACTTCCAGTGCGTCGGCGTTGCTGGCGTTGCCCTGCAATGCGCGGTGGTAAACACCCTGCACAATGGCCGCCAGGCGGAACAGCGAGAAGGCGATGTAGAAGTTCCAGTTGGGTACGTCGGTGCGGCCGGTGTACTGGCAGTACCAGTCCAGCAGTTGCTGCTCTTCCGGCAGCCCGAGTGACTTCAGATCGGCCCCGACCATACCCTTGGCGCCGTCAACGTTGACCGGCATGTGGTAGGGCAGGCAGCAGTAAGCCAGGTCCGACAGCGGATGGCCCAGGGTGGCCAGCTCCCAGTCAAGGATGGAAACTACTTTGGACTCGGTTGGGTGCAGCATCAGGTTGCCGATGCGGAAGTCGCCGTGGGCGATGGTGGTGCTCTGGTCCGCCGGGATGTTCTCTGGCAGCCATTTCATCAGTGCGTCCATCGACGGCATGTCGTGGGTGCGGCTGGCTTCAAACTGGCCGCCCCAGCGTTTCACCTGGCGGGCAATGTAGTTGTCGGGCTTGCCGTAGCCTTCCAGGCCAATGGCCTTCCAGTCGGCGTTGTGCATCTTGGCCATGGTTTCAATCATGGACTGATAGATCGGCATGCGCTCTTCCTGCGCGACCTCGGCCAGCAGCGGCTGGGAGTAGACGCGGCCTTCAACGTAATCCATGACGTAGAACGCGGTGCCGATGATCTCTGGGTCTTCACACAGCAGGCGGGCAGTGGGGACGGGAACGTCGGTCTGGCCCAGGGCGTTGATCACCTGGTATTCGCGCTCGACCATGTGCGCGGAGGGCAGCAGTTTTCCCGGCGGCTTCTTGCGCAGTACGTAGCGCTTGCCGGCGATGTCCAGCAGGAAGGTCGGGTTGGACTGGCCACCCTGGAACTGCTTTACCTTGATGCCCTGGTTGGCTCCCGGAAGGTAGTCCTGCAGGTAGTTGGCGAGTTTTGCCTCGTCAAACTGGTGGGCAGGCAATACGTCAATCAGGGTCGCTCCGCTCATCTTTGAAGATCCTGTTGTTGATGGTTCTGAAGGGTCAAGTACGGGAAAATAACACGCCAGGGCGATCCCTGGCGTATTGAACAGCCTGATGAATCAGGTGTTATCAGGCAATGGTATCGCCTCCATCGGCAACGATAGTCTGCCCTGTGACATAGGCTGAGGCGCTGGAGGCCAGGAATAGCGCGACCCCGGCGATATCCACCGGCTCGCCGACGCGGCGCAACGGCAGCTTCTCTTCTACCTTGCGCAGGCGGTCCGGATCTTCCAGCAGCGCCTGGGCAAAATCGGTGCGGATCAGGCCCGGTGCGATGCTGTTGACGCGGATGCCTTGCGGCCCCCATTCCAGCGACAGGTTACGAGCCAGGCCCGCTTCAGCCGCCTTGGACATGCCGTAGACGCCGATGTTGGCGCTGGCGCGCAGGCCGGCAATGCTCGACAGCAGCACGATGGAACCGCCGCCTTGCTCGACCATGTGCGGGATGACCATGTTGCAGAGCCAGAACGTGCCCTTGACGTTGGTACCCATGATCTTGTCGAAGGCATCGTCGCTGACCTTGTGGGTCGGGCCGTAGACCGGGTTGGTGGCGGCGTTGCAGACCAGTATGTCGATGCGGCCGAAGGCTTCGAGGGTCTGGTCGACCAGATTTTGCAGCTGCGCTTTGTCGCCAACGTGGCAAGCCACTGGCAGGGCGTCGAAACCCTGCGCGCGCAGTTCATCGGCAACTTGCTGGCAGACATCCGCCTTGCGGCTGGAAATGACGACCTTGGCGCCAGCCTTGGCGTATTCCTCGGCAATCGACTTGCCGATGCCCTTGGTCGAGCCGGTGATGATGGCGACCTTGCCGGTCAGATCAAACAGCTTGCTCATGGTGTTCTCCAAAAAAAGGCCGAGCATGAGCTCGGCCTGTTGTGGTGCGAATGGATCAGAGGTACTGGCTCATTTCCATTTTGGCGATGGCATTCAGATGCACTTCGTCCGGGCCGTCGGCCAGGCGCAGGGTGCGGGCTTTGGCGTAGGCGGAGGCGAGGAAGGTGTCCTGGCACACGCCCTTGGCGCCGAAGATCTGAATGGCGCGGTCAATCACGTTGCAGGCCATGGTCGGGGCGACGGCTTTGATCATGGCGATCTGCTGACGGGCGACCTTGTTGCCGTGCAGGTCCATGCTGCGTGCGGCGTGCAGGGTCAGCAGGCGAGCCTGGTCGATCTCGCAACGGGAGCGGGCGATCATTTCCGGCACGCTGCCCAGCTTGTACATCGGCTTGCCGAAGGCTACGCGCTCGCCGGCGCGGCGGCACATGGCTTCCAGCGCGCGCTCGGCCACACCGATGCTGCGCATGCAGTGGTGGATACGGCCCGGGCCAAGGCGACCTTGAGCGATCTCGAAGCCACGGCCTTCACCCAGCAGGATGTTGGAAACCGGCACGCGCACGTTGTTGTACTCGATTTCGGCGTGGCCGTGCGGGGCGTGGTCGTAGCCGAACACGTGCAGGTCGCGAACAATCTTTACGCCGGGGGTGTCCAGCGGGACCAGGATCATGCTTTGTTGCAGGTGCTTGGGTGCATCGGGGTCGGTCTTGCCCATGACGATGGCGATCTTGCAATGCTCGTTCATGGCTCCGGAGGACCACCACTTGGTGCCGTTGATGACGTACTCGTCACCTTCGCGGCGGATCTCGCACTGGATGTTGGTGGCGTCTGAGGAGGCAACGTCGGGCTCGGTCATGGAGAAGCAGGAGCGGATTTCACCGGCCAGCAGGGGCTTGAGCCACTGCTCTTTTTGCTCTTCGTTGCCGTAGCGCTCGATGGTCTCCATGTTGCCGGTGTCCGGCGCGTTGCAGTTGAAGACTTCACCGGCGAAAGACACGCGGCCCATGATTTCACACAGGTGGGCGTACTCTTCGTTGCTCAGGCCTGCGCCACGCTCGGACTCGGGCAGAAACAGGTTCCACAGCCCCTGGGAGCGAGCTTCTTTTTTCAGCTCTTCCAGGATGGCAGGGTGGCCCCACTTGTTCTGTTTTACCTGTTCGTAAAACAGCGCTTCGTTAGGGTAGATGTGCTCGTCCATGAAGCCTTGGAGCTTGTTTTTCAGGTCTTGTACGCGCGGGCTGAGGTCAAACATCGCTAATCCTTCGATTGGTTGTGGAGCGTGCCGGGCGCCGGGTACGGGCGCTCGGCCGGATAGCGGTGACCATATAGTCAGGCGGGACAAAGGAGAACAATGTGTTATTGGCGGCAATACGACTGCATAAGCTGTATTGATTTTGTGTGGCAGGTACTATTTGCGTTGGCGAGACGCGGCCGGCTCAGAAGGCGCCGGCCAGAGCCTGCGGCAGGCGGGAGAGGTCTGCCGGTTCATCCAGATCCCAGAGCGGCTCGCCCTCCCACAGGCTGAGGCCGGCGGCTTGCAGGCGCAGCCGGGTGTCATGTAGCACGTCCGGGTGACTCCAGCGCATTTGCTGGAAAGGCGCAGGGTCTGGTTGGCGTTGCCCAATGAGTACGTAGCCGCCGTCTTCACTGGGAATGATGGCGGTGTCATGGCGCTGCAGCGCGCGGCAGGCGTGGTAGATGGCACGGGTGTCCAGCGTTGGGCAGTCGCTGCCGATCAGCAGCGCGCCGTCCGGGTGCTCTGCCAGCGCGTTGGCCATCCGCTCGCCCAAATCGTCACCCAGCTGCGTGCGCAGCTGCAGCTGATGCTCCGTAGCCAACGCCTGCAGGGCAGGGTGGTCGGGTTGATTGGCGTAGAGGTAACGCGGGCCAGGCCAGTCGAGTGTCTGTTGCAGACAATGCGCCAGCAGGCGCTGATACAGCGAGCAAGCGCCCTCGGCACCCAGTGCGGGAATTAAGCGCGTTTTTACCTGCCCCGGCAACGGCGCCTTGGCAAAAATCAGTAGCGGAAGAAAGGCGTCGGTGGAGTGCATGGCGGTGGCTCGCAACAGGGGGGGCTCACAGGTGTGACACGGATTTTGGGTTGGGGTTCGTCGAAAAGCAGCTGAAAGCTAGAAGCTGAAAGTAGCCTGAGTCGTTGCGCAGATTTACGTGGTGCCTCTGCGCCCGAGTGTCTTGCCCCAATACCTGACCAACAGCACCATGCCAGGCTTCCAGCTTGCGGCTAGTATTTACCGGCCAACTCCTCCACCGACGCGCCGCGCCAGTAACGCCAACGCAGCCACCACATGAGGGCAATAGTGCGCAGGGTGCCGTGGGTTTGCCAGCGGCGGCTTGAGGTGGTCAGGGGTGGGCGCAGGCAGAGTGGTGGGCTGAGGCGGCGCAGCCGTTTGCTTAGCTCGACGTCTTCCATCAGCGGCATCGGTGCGTAGCCGCCCCACTGCTCGAAGAGTGCGCGGCGAACGAAGATGGCCTGGTCGCCGGTGCAGACGCCGGTCAGCCGTGAGCGCCAGTTCATCATCCAGGCGACGACGTTTAACAGGGGCGATGAAGGGGCCAGCCGCACATCAAAGCGTCCCCACTGGCGCGGTGCGTTGCGGTCTGGAAGCAGGTCGAGAAAGCCCGCAGGCAATTGCGTATCAGCATGCAGAAATAGCAGCCAATCACCCTGGGCCTGGGCCGCACCGGTGTTCATTTGCTGTGCGCGGCCGGGGGCGCTTTGCAGCACGCGGTCTGCCAGCGGCGTGGCGAGCGCCAGGGTGTCGTCACTGCTGCCGCCGTCTACTACGATCAGTTCCAGCTGTCCTCGCAGTGGCTGCAGCGGCGCGAGGCTGTCAACAATGTTGGCCGCCTCGTTACGCACGGGCACGACAATCGACAGCTTCACCCGCGTCTCCAAGCGTGAAAGCGGGCAACCCACTGCAACAGGCGCTCGGGCTGATGGGCACGCTTCCACTCACCGGCGGCGTACTTGTTGGCTTCACTCAGTGTTGGATAGCTGTGCACGGTGCCGAGGATTTTATTCAGCCCCAGGTTGTACTTCATGGCCAGCACGTATTCGGCGATCAGCTCGCCGGCGTGAGCGCCAGCGATGGTCACACCAAGAATGCGGTCGCGCCCGGGGACGGTCAGTACCTTTACGAAGCCCTCTGCTGCTTCATCGGCAATGGCGCGATCCAGGTCATCAATGCCGTAGCGCGTGACCTCAAAGGCAATGCCCTGGGCTGTGGCCTCGGTTTCAGACAGGCCCACCCGGGCAACTTCCGGGTCGGTAAAGGTGCAGTGCGGCAGCACCCGGTAGTCCGCCTTGAAGCGGCGGAAGGTGCCAAACAGAGCGTTCACGGCCGCGTACCAGGCTTGATGGGAGGCTGCGTGGGTGAACTGATAGGGGCCGGTCACATCGCCCACGGCGTAGACGTTGGGGAAGCGGGTGGCCAGGTACTCGTCGGTTTCCAGGGTGCCGTTGTCGCGGATTGCTAGATCGAGCGTGTCAACGCCGTAGCCGCTGGTATTGGCAACTCGACCAAGGGCGACCAGCACGCAGTCAAATTCGATATCAACGGTGCTGTCATCATCGAGTGAGCGACACTGAACAGTCGGTACGCCGTCACGCAGCTCGAAGGTCTCTGCCTGGTACCGTAGACGCAGCTCGACACCGGCGCTGCGCAGGCTGTTCATCACCAGCTCGCTGGCGTCGGCGTCTTCGCGCGGGAGCAGGCGTGCGCCGCGTTCAACCTGAATGACCTGCGAACCGAGCTGCTGAAACGCCAGTGCCAACTCGCAGCCTATCGGGCCGCCGCCCAGCACCAGCAGCCGGCGCGGTTGCTCGCGCAGGTTCCAGACGGTATCCGAGGTGACCATGGGCACACTGTCCAGCCCCGGCAGCTCAGGCACAAAGGGGCGAGCACCGGCAGCGATGATGATGTTGCGGGTGCTGATGCTGCGACCAGCGACCTCAACGTGCCAGGGCGAGGTAATGCGCGCCTCTCCGGTAATGACGTCGACTCCCAGGTCGGTATAGCGCTCAATGGAGTCGTGCGGTTCGATCTGCTTAATCACCCGCTGGACCCGCTCCATCACGGCGGCGAAGTCGACCTGCGCTTGGGCATGGCTGAAGCCTAGCTCCGGCGCCTTGCGCACTTCGGCTGCGAGGCGCGCTGAGCGGATCAAGGCTTTGGACGGTACGCAGCCGGTGTTCAGGCAATCGCCACCCATGGCGTGCTTTTCAATCAGGCTGACGTCGGCTTTGACGGCTGCTGCGATATACGCGCTGACCAGGCCACCGCTGCCGGCGCCGATCACCACCAGGTTGCGATCAAACCGCGCGGGCTTTTTCCAGCCTCGATAAACCTGCCTCGCCTTTACGACCGCCAGCAGTCGGCGGGCTAGCAACGGGAACAGCCCAAGCAGCACAAAGGCGCCCAACAGGCTAGGGGACAAGATACCTGCCAGCGAGTCGAGCTGCCCCAGCTCGCGTCCTGCGTTCACGTAAACCAGGGTGCCGGGCAACATGCCGATCTGGCTGACCCACCAGAAGGTACGGGCTGGCAGGCGGGTCAGGCCCATCGCCAGGTTCACAACAAAGAATGGAAAGGCGGGTACCAAGCGCAGGGCAAACAGGTAAAACGCGCCTTCGCGCTCAATGCCGCGGTTGATGCGTTCCAGTCGTTGGCTGAAGTGCTGTTGAACCCAGCTCTGCAGCAGAAAACGGCTGATCAGCATTGCCAGTGTGGCGCCGAGAGTTGAGGCGACAGACGCCAGCAGCAGGCCCCAGCCGAGGCCAAATAATGCGCCGCCAATCAAGGTCAGCAACGCTGCGCCAGGCAGTGACAGCGCGGCGACGATGACGTAAACCAGCACGTAAAGCGCTCCGCTGAGCAGCGGCTGCGCAGATACCAGAGCCTCCAGGCTCTGTTGCTGGGCCTTGAGGGTGTCCAGGCTGATGTGCTGGTGCAGACCGCTGCCAAAGAACGTGGCTACCAGGCCGACGATAATCAGCAGCAGAAGAAGGCGTTTACGGCTCATAGTAATTGGGCGTCCATAGCGCAGAGAGTTGAGGCAAAAGTGAAACCGGCGATGCAGGCGTCGGCTGGTGCCCTGTCGGTGCCGTGTTTGATGCGTTGTCCATAGGCGACTGCTGCGGGGGAGTTGGCCGGCCACTGGCGAGCAAATTCAGCTGCAAAAGTCTGCTGGTCGTAGTTGACCGGTAGCGCCTCAATGACCAGGTTCCCGACGTGCGCCCGATAGATGGCTGATGCAGAGGGCGTTGGAGCAATGCGCGTAAGCAGCCCGTAGCGGCCGTTGTTGAAATTGGGCATGCCGGCTGCGCCGTTGTTGATCACGGCCCACTGCCCGGTGCTGAGCGCCGCCGGGCTGCAGGTGTGGCTGCAAGCCAGCACGCGGATACGCTGCTGGTTGAACCAGGCATTCAACTGTTGCTGGCGCTCGTCGCGCTGCAGCGCGGCATGATCGCATTGCCAGCCGGCCAGCGATTGCTCGTCACCGTGGGTGATACCAACAGGCTCTCCAGCGACCTCGGCAACCAGCCAGGCGGGGCGCTTGCCCAGTCGCTCGGTCATGCCTGGCAGGTTGTCGACGGTCTGCTGCAGCTGCTGATGAATGCGGTTGGAATGCTCGACGGTGTCGGCGCTCGTTTGCTCTGGATAGGCGCAGCCGCAGCCGAACGCGTCCCCGCTACGGGCCAGCTCGGTTTCAACGTTGCCGCGCAGCGGGTGATGGTGCTGAAGGCGTTGCTCGATGTCACTGAAGATCGCCGGGTCACAGTCAAACCAGTGGGCGTCGCCGTTGAACACGGCGGCTGCCCCTGGCTCGCTGGCCAGCTTGCGCTCGATGACGTCGAGGGCCTGTCTGTTGCCGTAAAGCCCGCCGATGACGTAGAGCACGTTGCAGGCAAGACTGGCTGGCGCGCTGAACGCGTCGGCCGGCAGGCGATAGTCTGTGGGGCAGGTGCGTCCCTTGCTCATGCGGTTCTCCTAGCCATGCCGGGCAGCAGGTAGCCTGCGGTGCAGAGCAGCAACCCATAGAGGTTGGTGCCCAGCAGCAGCGCGTATTTGCCATCCCCGATCGCCCAGCTGGCCGGAATCCAGCCGACCGTCAGCGCGACACCCAGGCTCAGGCCGGTCCAGAAACTCAGGTGAAACCCCAGTTGTGTCGGCCGCACCAGACCATGTAGCAAAAACACTGGCGCCAACCCAATCACCATGGTGCCGCTGATGGTGGTGGCTTTGAGAATATCGGTGCCGGCCAGCATGGGCAGGTTGCCGAGTAGGGCGAAAATCATCATTGCGGCCATGCCGATGCCGATCGCCTTGTGGCCAAAATCCCGACCGAGCAGGGCGGGTAACTCTCGGCCACTGAGCCGCGCGAGGCTGGAGAAGGTGGAATCCAATGTTGAGCCGGCGGCGGAGATCATCACCAGGGTCATTACCACCAATGCGCCAACACCGAGGCTTTTGGCTAAGGCGGCGGGTACGTTGCCGCTGGCTTCGATGCCGCCGAGCGTGGCGTGCACGCCGATCAGGCTGAAGGCCAAAATCGCAATAAAGCCGAGCACGCCCGCCAGGGTAAAGGCGCGCAGCATGGACTTTTCTTCACTGATAAAGCCGCGGTCGGTCAGTACCGGGTCGTGGAATGGGTAGCTGACCAGCTGCAGGCAGGCGACCAGAAACAGGTCGACACCGGCATTCAGCGCCCAGTGGCTGGTGCTGACCAGCTCGCCGGGACTGTGGCTGGGTAGCACCATGCCCATTACCCAGATCAGCGCAATGACGAAGATGGCGGCCTGCGCGGCATCGGTCAGGATAGAGCTGCGCAGGCCTCCACGCAGGCTGTAGATCAGGGTGACTGCAGTAAACAGCAGTGCGGCGCCGATAAAGGCTGGGCTGCCGCTGTCGCCGTAATAGCCACCCACGACGGCGGTGTTACTCCAGACCTCATTGAACAGCCGGATAAGAATGGCAGCGGAGAACGCCAGTGCGGCGGCGCGGCCGTAGTGACTGGTTAGAAAGCTGACCAGACTGGTGGCTTGAAACCGTTTACGCAGGCGGTAAATCACCAAGCCGCAAAGCGGGATAGACAGCCAGTAGGTGGCATAGGCCAGGCCGCCGACCAGGCCAAACTCGGCACCCAGGTTGGCGGCGTTGGTCACGGACTTGGCGAAGATCCAGCTGATAAAGATGCTGGTGGTCAGCAGCATGGGCGAAGCCTGCCGGCCCTGGCTGTCTTCGCCATTGAAGAAGCCGCCCACCGTTACCGTGCGCGGCGAGAGCCAGTACATCAGGGCGCCGTAGGCGAGCAGAAAACCCCAGAAAAATACGCCGGTCATCATGAATTGTCGGATCCTTCTGAGGTCAGTTGAGCGTGCCGCCGCAGCTGGAGCCTTGCCCCGCGGTGCAGGCAAAGCAATGATCACGCGTGGCTATAGGGTGATCCTGTAAAGGTTGGCTGAGCAGCTCGCGCAGGTGCGGGCGGTCTGATGCCAGCACGGGCATTGGCAAGTCGAGCATCTGGTTAAAGTCGCAGTCATACAGGTAGCCGCGCCAATCCACGCTGACCGTGCCCCGGCACATCAGGCCTGGCAGGTTGTCGGCGCTAAAGTTATCGCGCAGTAACTGCATGTAGTCGTTGAATTGGCCACGGCTGACCAGCGTGCTGCCGAAGCGCGCAATCGGCTGGTTGGTAATGGTGTGCAGGTGGCTGAAGACAATACCGAAGTCCTCCAGAAGGTGGGATTTGTAATCGGCTTCCAGCGCCTGCTGTGGCGGTGGCAGGCTTGGCCCCTGGGGGTTGTAGACCAGGTTAAGTTCCAGCGGGCTATCAGGCTGGCCGTACCCCAGCCGGTTCAGCTGGCGCAGGCCCGCGATGCTGCGTTCAAACACGCCATCACCGCGTTGGCGGTCGACATTGTCTCGTGAGTAGCAGGGCAGAGAGGCTGAGATGGCGACCTGTTCAGTTGCCAGAAATTCGGCCAGGCCCTCATAGCCGGGCTCGCTGAGAATGGTCAGGTTGCAGCGGTCGATGACCCGGGTGCCGGCAGCCCGGGCATGGCTGACCAGCGCGCGGAACTGCGGGTGCATTTCCGGCGCGCCGCCGGTCAGGTCCAGCGTGGCAACCGGGTGGGCGTCGATGACCTGGTGCAGCAGGGCAATCAGGTCGTCGGACATGCTTTCAGTGCGCGTAGGGCCGGCGTTGACGTGGCAATGCAGACAGCGCTGGTTGCAGCGGTAGGTCAGGTTGACCTGCAGGGTGTCCAGCGCTGCGCGGTGCAACGGCGGAAAGTCCAGCTTGTTGAGTAGGGGCAGGGTATCGCGCACGGTATCTCCTCATTTGCTATGTAACAGACTCCGGGTGAGTGCATCTGTTACAGATCGAGGCGGGTGAAAACGAACATTTTTCGGCACCTACCGGCCGTTTGGCAGTCACAGGGCCAGAAGGCAGCGACAGGCACGCGGCGCTGTTTCAGCATCTTGTAGTTACTGTCAGTGTACAGCGGCCGTGCCCCGTCTGCGCGCTGAGCAGGCCATGACCATTATTGAAGAGGACCCGATGCGCAAACTTGCCTATGCATTGCTGCTGTGCGCAGCAACCGTTCAAGCTCAAGAGCCGGGGGCGCCGACGCCACCGCAACTGGATGAGGCCCAGGTGCAGGCGATCCGCAGCGCGGTGGGCAACAGCGGCCGCACTATCACCAATGTCACCCGCGACGCCTACCGCAACCCGGAGCAGACGCTGACTTTCTTTGGCGTCACACCGGAGCAAACCGTGGTGGAGGTCTGGCCGGGCGGCGGCTGGTATACCGAGGTGCTGGCACCGCTGCTGCGTGACAAGGGCACACTGATCGCTGCCCACTTCGACCCGGACAGCAAGGTCGCCTTTTATCGTCGCTCTCGCGCAGGGTTTGAGGAAAAGCTGGCAGAGCACCCAGAACGCTACGATCAGGTGCAACTGACCACGCTGAATTACGATGCGGATATGCCGCTCGCTGAACCTGGCACAGCTGACCGGGTGCTCACGTTCCGCAACGTTCATAACTGGCTGGCGGCTGGCGACGGCAAGGCAGAAGTGATGTTCGACAAGTTTTTTGCGGCGCTAAAGCCGGGTGGCATGCTCGGTGTGGTTGAGCATCGCGCCAAGGCCGGCACCTCGCTGGAGCAGATGATCGACTCGGGTTATGTCACTGAACAAAAGGTGCGCGAGTTGGCGAGTCAGGCTGGTTTTGAACTGTTGTCGGTCAGCCCGGCCAACCAGAATCCGCGCGACACCACCGATCATCCGGAAGGCGTCTGGACCCTGCCGCCCACATTACGCCTGGGAGATGAGCAGCGCGCTCACTATCTGGCGATTGGCGAAAGTGATCGTATGACGCTGCTATTTATCAAGCCGGAATAATAGGGGGCACCTCACGGTGCGCTCCTTGCAGGTTTGGGCTGCGCTACAGGAGGCTCTTATTCCCCTTTGCTGCGACTCAGCTCGCGCCGGTAAGCCGTTGGACTCATGTTGGTCCAGCGGCGGAAGGCGCGGGTAAAGCTGCTGGGGTCCAGAAAGCCCAGCTCGTAGGCAATGCTGGTCAAGGACATCTGGCCGTCGCCAATCAGCCGGATAGCCGCTTCGCGTCGTACCTCATCGGCTAGCTGCTCGTAGCTGGTGCCTTCTTGGCTCAGCTTGCGTCGCAGGTGACGCGAGCTGATGTTCAATGGCTCTGCCACCCGCTCGGCGCTGATATCACCGGAACCCAGTAATAGATGAATGCGGCGTTTGACCTGTTCGGTTAATGCGTAGCTGGGCAGAGCAGCTTGCATGGTTTCAAGGGTATCAACCAGCTTCGGCAGAATGAACGGACAGGCACTGGGCAGGGGCTGTTTAACCTGTTTCAGGTCCAGCGCCAGTGCGTGCTGCTCGCCGAACATTAGCTGATTGCGCTGAAACAGACGGCGGGCCATGACCTCATCGCTGCAGTGGGGGATATGCAGAGCCTGCAACAAACCCTGGCTGCTGATATCCAGGCGGTTGAAAAAACGGCTGAGGTAGCCGAGCACCGCATCAATATGCTGAGGGTGCGGCTGCCCGACAGGCTGTAGGTGCAGTATCAACTGACTGCCTTCGGCGCGCGTAACCAGTTTCAGCTGCGTACTGAAAATGCTGAAAAAACGCTCCAGCAGCGCGATGGCGGTGTCCATCCGCGGGCTGGAGGCAGCAGCCAGGGCCAGCGCGCCGAAAGCCGTTGGTGCAAATACCCGGTGGATACGAAGACCAAATAAAGGGTCATCGGAAATGCGCACAGCTTCGTCCCAGGCATGGGAGCACAGACGCTGATCTATAAAGGAAGGCTCGCCACTACTTTGGCTGTGTAATAAGGATGCTAGGTGGCTGGACGACGCCAGGGTTAGCTCGTACTGACGCAGCGCCTGCTCAATGGTAGTTACCCAAAAGGCGCTTTCGCGGACGTGGGCAAAGGAATCTGAACTGGAACGTTCGAGCATCGACTGCATCCTGCTAACCATTGTTGTGACAAAAACGAATTTTGTCTTTTATGGCTGCGCAGTATAACGATATTCTGGCGCCACAAAAGCCCGGTACGTGGTTTCGCAGAGCAGAATTGTGTTGCAATCAATGTACCCTTGCCTAGGATGGCGTTTGCTGGAGCCGGGTGTATGCCAGCTCCCTTAGAGGTGCCCTGGGTGGAATTTGTCTCATTGTGAATCAGTTGTCG
Source organism: Pseudomonadaceae bacterium UBA836 (assembly GCA_002296055.1). Lineage (GTDB taxonomy): Bacteria > Pseudomonadota > Gammaproteobacteria > Pseudomonadales > Pseudomonadaceae > Halopseudomonas. The sequence continues at coordinate 9,874 of DBHE01000261.1, read as the reverse complement.
TGGCGCCTTGACTAGGTCCTCTATCGCGGTGTTTTCGGGCTGTTGATGATCGCTGTGAGCTACACAGCGCAGGCGTTACGGAGCGACGCCTAGTGTTTGCTTATAGTGTCAATTCATTCTCTGAATGTCCTTCTTGGCCAAATATGTTGGCCGCTTCGGACAAGTTCTCGGTGCTGGCCTCGTGACAGACTGCGAGGGTCTTGAACACGCACGCCCTGTGCGTGATTTCATGTCACCCAAACGGAGCAGCACAATGACAAAAAAAATGCATGCCTGGTCTCTTGCCGCATTGCCTCTGGCAATTGGTATGGCCAGCTTTTCTGGTTCTGCTAACGCAGTCAGTTTCAATATCGGTGAAGTAGAGGCGCAACTGGACTCCCAGCTGTCTGTTGGCGTCAGTATGTCTACCCAGGGCGCTGACAAGCGTTTCATCTCTGTGAACAACGGCGGTGAAGCAGCAGCTCGTACGTCCGATGACGGTCGCCAGAACTATGAAGCTGGTGATGTATTCTCCAAGATTTTCCGTGGTGTACACGACCTAGAGCTGCGTTACGGTGACTCCGGCGCATTCTTCCGTGGCAAGTACTGGTACGACTTTGAAACCAAAGACGGCAGTCAGCGCTTTTACGATATCGACGACTCTAGCCGTGACCCGTTGCAAAAGGCCTCGGGTGTAGCGCTGCTGGACGCGTTCGTCTACCACAACTATTTCATTGGCAACAACCCGGGCAATATTCGCTTGGGTCGTCAGGTTGTTAGTTGGGGTGAATCTACCTTCATCCAGAACTCCATCAACTCTATCAACCCGATTGACGTGGCCGCTCTGCGCCGTCCGGGTGCCGAGCTGAAGGAAGGTCTGCTGCCGGTCGAGATGCTGTATCTCTCCCAGGGCCTGACCGAAAACCTGAGTATGGAAGCCTTCTATCAGTTGAAGTGGGCACCGACTGTTCTGGATAACTGCGGTACCTTCTTTGGTTCGGACACCCTGGCCAAAGGCTGTATTGATCGCCTAGTTTATACCGGTACCGACTTCCCGCAGGGCGAGCAACCTGTCGGCACTTATATCTCGCGTGCCCGCAAAGATAAGGAAGCCTCTGATGACGGTCAGTTCGGCGTGGCTTTCCGTTGGTTCGTGCCTGAGCTGAACGACTCGGAGTTCGGTTTTTATGCCATGAACTATCATAGCCGTGCGCCGATTTACTCGAACGTTGCCGGCAACATGGTTCTGGGCGGAGCAGCTCAAGGTGTTCCTGGTCTGGACGGTACTTTTGGCGCTGCCGGTTATTTCTTCGAATACCCCGAAGATATTCGTCTGTACGGCGTCAGCTTCCAAACTAGCGTCGCCGGGGCTTCTGTCGGCGGTGAGGTCAGCTATCGTCCGAATATGCCGATGCAGATCAACACCGGCGACATGAGCCGTACAGCTCTTCAGCTTGGCGCTGATAACACGCACCGTGATTACGTGGGCTTGCCGACAGGGACTTATATCCCTGGCTATGAGCGCAAGGAGTTCTGGCAGGCGCAGGTTAGCGTCATCCAATTCTTTGACCGGATTCTAGGTGCGAGCCGCCTGTCCTTGGTGGGTGAAGCGGGCGTCAACTACATTCCCGGTTTGGGCGATGTAAAGTTTGGTCGCGACTCTCTGTTCGGTCAAAGCCCGTATAACGGCAACGAGGGCCCTGCAGCTGCGGGCGTGATAGCAGGCCGCTGCGCCACGCAAGTTCCTGCTCCGTCGACCCCCAATGCCAACAGCTGGTGTGAAAACGATGGTTTCTACACTGATTGGTCCTACGGTTACCGCGTTCGCGCGTCGCTGGACTACAGCAACGTTATCGCCGGTATCAACCTGAGCCCGAACGTGTCCTGGTCGCACGACATTGAAGGTTACGGCCCCAACTTCACCGAAGACGCTAAAGCAATCAGCGTTGGTGTGAATGCTGACTACGGCAACAAGTACAACGCCTCTATCAGCTACACCGACTTCTTCGACGGTAAGTACAACACGTCCGTTGACCGCGACTTCGCTTCCGTCAGCTTCAGCGTAAGCTTCTAAGACTGACCACAGGAGAACAACAATATGCGTATGCAAACAACTCTTATCGGCGCCGGTGGTCTGGCGTTCAGCCTGCTGGCAACGGGTGTTATGGCTCAAAGCCTGACCCAGGCTGAAATCGATTCTCTGGGCACTACCCTGACGCCGATCGGCGCTCAGAAAGAGGGTAACGCAGCCGGCACCATCCCCGAGTGGACCGGTGGCCTGCCGACTGACGCTGGTCAGTCGCTGCCCAACAACTTCCTGGAAAGCCCGTACAAGGACGACCAGCCCGAGTTCGTCATTACTGCTCAGAACTACCAGCAGTACAAGGACAACCTGACTCCTGGCCAGGTCGCACTGTTCGAGCGTTATCCGGAAACCTTCAAGATGCCGGTCTACAAGACTGAGCGTAGCGTCGGCTTCCCGCAGTCGGTCTATGATCAGGTCAAGGCGACCGCAGGTCAGGGCAAACTGGTCAACGGCGGTGACGGTATCTCTGGCTTTGCCCACGGCTCTTTTGCCTTCCCGATTCCGAAGTCCGGCGCCGAAGTGGTCTGGAACCACAACACTCGCTATCGCCTGAACATCCACCGTTGGTACATGCAGGCCATGCCGCAAACCAACGGTTCGTTCACGCTGATCAAGATGGAAGAAGAGGTTGGTTATCCGGAGCAGATGTCCGACGTAGACGCGTCGACCATGCCCAACACCCTGCTGTTCTTCAAGCAGCGTGTAAATGCGCCGGCTCGTCTGGCGGGTAACGTTCTGCTGGTGCACGATAGCCTGGATCAGCTGAAAGAGCCGCGTATGGCTTGGGTTTACAACGCCGGTCAGCGCCGCGTACGTCGTGCCCCGCAGGTTGCTTATGACGGTCCGGGTACTGCCTCTGACGGTATGCGTACTTCTGACAACTTCTCCATGTATAACGGTGCTCCTGACCGTTACGACTGGAAACTGGTTGGCAAGAAAGAAATCTACATCCCGTACAACAGCGGCAAGCTGACCGAGCCGGGCGTGAAGTATGATGATGTGCTGCAAGCTGGCCACATCAACCCCGACTTCACCCGCTTCGAGCTGCACCGTGTGTGGGAAGTGCAGGGTAACGTCAAGGATGGTCAGCGCCACATCTACGCCCAGCGTAATTTCTTTGTGGACGAAGACTCCTGGATGATCTCCCTGGCTGATCATTACGACGGCCGTGGTACTCTGTGGCGCGTAGGTGAAGGCCATATCGGCTTCAACTATCAGCAGAAGATTCCGGGTTACTCCATCGAGACCCTGTATGACCTGCTGGCGGGTCGCTATATCGCTCTGGGTATGTACACCGAAGAAAACTCTGCTCCGCAGTATGACTTCGACCCGAGCTACAACCAGTTCACCCCGGCCGCACTGCGTGCCTCGGGCGTTCGCTGAGTTGAGTTGACCGCACTGCAAAAAAGGGAGCCGTAAGGCTCCCTTTTTTGTTTCTGGCTCTGGATGCTGCGCATAGCTGAGTTGTCGTTTAGCGAGTTAGCCGAGGGTATTTGGCACTGCTCCATTAGATGCGGAGTTGGCCGCGCGCTGCATCGTTTTTGCCGGCTTTTTGCCTCGGCAGGTGTCGGCGGGTAGCGTACCGCGTCCTTGCGGATGACGGGGAACTGGCCTTGACTTGCGCCGCGCCCTTGGCGCGGGCGGTCAGGAGGGAATGGCGTTCTGGTTGCCTTGGCTACGAAAGCTGGTGGGGCTCATCCCGGTCCAGCGGCGGAAAGCGCGCGTGAAGCTGCTGGGGTCAAGAAAGCCGAGTTCGAATGCAATACGCCCCAGGTTGAGCTTGCCCTCACGAATCAGTCGCATGGCCAGCTCCATACGTACTTCATCCAGCAGCTTCTCGTAGGTGGTTTGTACTTCGCTGAGTTTGCGGCGCAGATGGCGCGGGCTCATATTGAAGGGCGTAGCCACCAACTCCTCTGACACTTCGCGTTCGGCAACCAGTACTCGAATGCGCTGTTTTACCTGCTCGGCAAAGTCGACGTTGGGCAGGTCACTGAGCATGTCCTCCAGTGAGCTGTCCAGCCGCTTGCGCAGAAACGCATCAGCGAGGGGCAGGGGGGTGCGGAGCAGTTGTCGGCTAATGCGGAAGGACAACCGTTTGGCTCCCAGTCGCACGCGGTTTCCGAGTAGGCTCTCACACATATCTCGGTTGCGCTCGTGTTCGCCGGGCAGACGAGCCTCAAGCATCAGTGATGCCCTACCGATACCAAGCCCTTCCCAGATCTTGTTGCACTGGCTCATCACCGCTTCCATGTGCAGTGGGTGCGGGTTGCCGCGAGGCTGAAAGTAGAGGGTGAGGTATTGGTCGTCTTCCACTGAATACAGCTGTACCTGGCTGCTGAATACCGGCATGAAGCGAATAACGCGCTGAATGGCGTCGCCCAGGGTTTCGCTCGAGGCGGCCGCCAGGGCCAGCAGTGATAGTGTGTTGGACTGATAATGACGGCCCATTCGCAGGCCGAAGCATTCGTCTTGGGACAGCCGGGCGGCGGCATTCCAAAGGCGGTTGATATCACTTTGACTGATGTGGTTTTGGCTCAGGTCTGCAGCTTTGCAGTGCTGGCGCAGGTCACTGGGCAGATCGCGCAGGGATTTGCCATAGAGTTCCAGCCCCTGGGCAATGCCTTGGGCCCAAAAACAACGTTCGTTCACGCGCTCGGAGGAGAGGGATTGAATCTGTGGAATCATGGGCACTGTGGGCCTCGGTTTTATTATTGTTTGTTGACTGCCTACACCTAAACAATAAAGCAGCCAGGGGGATTGTGCAAAATTTTGCAACGGATAATTGCGGGCCTTGGCTCTGGGGTATTCAGAGCATGAATGTCCTGAGCGGACAAAAAACTCGTCCTAATCGGCCAAATCGCGTTCCAATCTCATGACAGACTTGTCCCCGGTGCTAGACGGCCTGCGTCGTCTTGAACCCATGATTCAATCTAACGGAGCAGCACAATGACAAAAAAAATGCATGCTTGGTCTCTGGCCGCTTTGCCACTGGCAATTGGCCTAGCCAGTTTCTCTGGATCGGCAGGGGCAGTTACTTTCAACATCGGTGAAGTTCAGGGGCAGCTGGACTCGCAGCTCTCCATTGGTATGAGTGTCTCTACCGCCGATGCTGATAAACGATTCATCCACGTTGATACCGTTCGCAATGGTGAGGACATGGGTGGTCAGGCTGTGGCGAGGACGTCCGATGACGGCCGCCTCAACTATGACAAGGGTGACATCTTCTCCAAGATTTTCCGTGGCGTGCATGACTTAGAGCTACGTTATGGTAATTCCGGCGCGTTCATTCGGGGCAAATACTGGTACGACTTCGAAACTAAGGACGGTAGCCAGCGTTTCTACGATATCAGCGACGACGGGCGTAATCCGCTCGTAAAATCGTCCGGTGTTGCTCTGCTGGACGCCTTCGTCTATCACAACTATTTCATCGGCAATAATCCAGGTAACGTGCGTTTAGGCCGTCAGGTTGTGAGTTGGGGGGAGTCGACGTTTATTCAGAACTCAATCAACTCGATTAACCCGATTGACGTAGCCGCTTTGCGCCGTCCGGGGGCTGAGTTGAAGGAAGGCTTGCTCCCGGTAGAGATGCTGTATCTCTCACAGGGTTTGACTGAAAACCTGAGCATGGAAGCTTTCTACCAGATCAAGTGGGCGCCCTATGCGCTTGACAACTGCGGTACGTTCTTCGGGGCCGATACTTTGGCAGAGGGCTGCGTGGATCGTCTGGTGTACGCTTTGGACGATCGCCCTCAAGGTGAACAGCCGGCCGGCAGCTACATTGTTCGCGCAAGCCACAATAAGGAAGCATCGGATGATGGTCAGTTCGGTGTCGCGTTCCGCTGGTTCGTGCCTGAGCTGAATGACTCAGAGTTTGGTTTTTACGCTATGAATTATCATAGCCGTGCACCGATTTATTCGAATATCACTGGCACTACAACTGGTATCGACGGCGCCACTGCAGGTGCGGGGTATTTCTTCGAGTATCCGGAAGACATTCGCCTATATGGTGTTAGCTTCCAGACTAGCGTCGGCGGCGTGTCTTTGGGTGGCGAAGTGAGCTATCGCCCGAACATGCCGATGCAGATCAACACTGGTGACATGAGTCGTGCTGCTCTGACTACTGGTGCTGCATTTGAGGACAACACTCACCGCAACCTAGACGGCTTGCCTGCTGGTTCGTATCTCCCGGGTTACGATCGTAAAGAGTTCTTCCAGGCTCAGGTTACCGCCATCAAGTTCATCGAGCGGGTGCTCGGTGCTAGCCGCCTGTCGTTGGTCGGTGAGGTCGGTGTAAACCACATCGGCGGTTTGGGTGACACCACCAAATATGGTCGTGACTCTCTGTTTGGTCAGAGCCCCTGGCTGGCATCGGATGCACCAAACACCGGTGCGCCGGGGACCTGCTCCTCGCAGTCTGGGAACACCTCCACTTATCGAAACAGCTGGTGCGAAAACGATGGTTTCTACACTGGTTGGTCTTGGGGCTATCGTATCCGCAGCAAGCTGGACTACAGCAACGTAATCGCAGGTATCAACCTGAGTCCGACTCTGGCTTGGTCGCATGACGTCGAAGGCTACGGTCCGAACTTCACTGAAGACGCAAAATCTGTGAGCATTGGTCTGGATGCGGACTACGGTAACAAGTACAACGCCAGCCTCAGCTATACCAATTTCTTTGATGGCAAGTATAACAACCAGGTCGACCGCGACTTCGCGTCTGTCAGCTTCAGCGTAAGCTTCTGATCTGGCTGACCATAAGGAGAAATAACAATATGCGTATGCAACAAACTCTACTGGGTGTCGGCGGTTTGGCTCTGAGCCTGATGGCATCTTCCGTTATGGCGCAGTCCCTGAGCCAGGCTGAAATTGACCAGCTTGGCACATCCCTGACGCCGATCGGTGCAGAAAAGGCCGGCAATGCGGCCGGTACCATTCCCGAGTGGACTGGCGGCCTGCCGCGCGACGCGGGTCAGCGTCTGGAAGACAACTTCTACGAAAACCCCTTCGCTGGTGAGCAGCCGGAGTTCGTGATTACTGCTCAAAACTACCAGCAGTATCGCGAAAACCTGACGCCTGGCCAGGTCGCTATGTTCGAGCGTTATCCTGAGACCTTCCGTATGCCGGTCTACAAGAGCCAGCGTACTGTGGGTTACCCGCAGTCGGTATACGACCAAGTGAAGGCAACTGCCGGTCAGGCCAAGCTGGTCAACGGTGGTGATGGTATCTCTGACTTTAGTCACGGTACTTTCGCGTTCCCGATTCCCAAGGTCGGCGCCGAGATCATCTGGAACCACAACACGCGCTATCGTGTGAACGCACAGCGCTGGTACATGCAGGCAATGCCGCAAACCAATGGCTCCTTCACCTTGATCAAGCTGGAAGAAGAAGTTGGTTACCCGCAGCTGATGGACGATGTCGATGCGTCGAGCATGCCCAACACCCTGCTGTTCTTTAAGCAGCGTGTAAATGCGCCGGCACGTCTGGCAGGTAACGTTCTGCTGGTACACGACAGCCTGGATCAGCTGAAAGAACCGCGTATGGCGTGGGTGTACAACGCCGGTCAGCGTCGTGTACGTCGTGCACCGCAGGTTGCGTATGACGGCCCGGGTACCGCGTCTGACGGGATGCGTACTTCTGATAACTTCGCCATGTATAACGGCGCTCCGGATCGCTACGACTGGAAGCTGGTTGGCAAGAAAGAAATCTACATCCCGTACAACAGCGGCAAGCTGACCGAGCGCGGCGTTAAATACGAAGACGTGCTGCAGGCTGGTCACGTTAACCCTGACTACACTCGCTTCGAGCTGCACCGTGTGTGGGAAGTGCAAGGCAACGTCAAGGCAGGTCAGCGTCATATTTACGCTCAGCGTAACTTCTTTGTTGACGAAGACTCCTGGATGATCAGCCTGGCTGATCACTATGACGGCCGTGGCACGCTCTGGCGCGTGGGCGAAGGTCACCTGTCCTTCAACTACGACTACAAGATTCCGGGCTATTCGCTAGAAACGCTGTACGACCTGCTGGCAGGCCGTTACATCGCTTTGGGTATGTACACTGAAGAGGTGTCTGCTCCGAACCTGGATTACACTCCTTCCTACAATCAGTTCACACCGGCTGCCCTGCGTGCCTCGGGTATCCGTTAAGCTCTGATGCTGCTTTGATGTTTGGGTTTTAGGGGGTATCTTCGGATACCCCCTTTTTTATTGCTTCTCCTGCCTCCTTTCCCTGAGTCCGGCTTGCCAGTCTGCTAAACTGCGTGCTTCTCCCGAGCAGACCAACCGACCGAGTGACTCTTTTGTTCAGCGAACTCCAATTGCACGAGCGCCTTCTGAAAGCGCTTGCCGAACTGTCTTTCCAGCAGCCCACCGAGGTGCAGCAACAGGCTATTCCTGCTGCCATCGAAGGGCGTGACCTTTACGTGATTGCGCAGACCGGCAGTGGCAAAACTGCTGCCTATGTACTGCCCATGCTGCAGCGGCTATTGCAAGACGACAGCAAGCCGCTGGCCCCGCGCGGCCTGATTCTGGTGCCGACCCGTGAGCTTGCCAGGCAGGTGCTGAAGGATATTGCCGCATTGGCGCAATTCACTTTTCTCAAGGCAGAGCAGGTTACCGGTGGTGAGGATTTCAGGGTGCAGGCGGCGCGTTTGCGCAAGAATCCCGACATTGTGGTCGCCACGCCCGGGCGTGCTCTGGAGCAGCTTACGGCCGGTAATCTGGAACTGACCGCAGTACAGACGCTGGTGCTGGATGAAGCAGACCGCATGCTGGATATGGGCTTTGCCGAGGATGTTGGCAAGCTCGCCGAGGCTTGCCCTGCGCAGCGTCAGACCATGCTGTTCTCTGCTACCAAGGGCAACCGTGGTTTGCAGCGGATGATCGACTCGGTGTTGACCGAGCCGCAGATTCTGGAGTTGAACTCGGTGCGCGACGACACCCCGAGCATCACCCAGCAGGTCATCCCCGCGGACGACAACACCCACAAGGAAGCCATGCTCAAATGGCTGATGCTGAATCAGGGCGAAGGCAAGACCATTGTCTTCACCAACACCAGGGTAATGGCCGATCGCATCAACGGCGTGCTGCGCGCACTCGATCTGCGGGTCTATGTGCTGCACGGTGAAAAGGATCAGAAAGACCGCTACATGGCGGTGGAGCGCTTCAAGCAGGGCGCCAACGGCATTTTGGTCGCGACCGACGTTGCGGCGCGGGGCTTGGATATCGTTGAGCTGGATCGCGTGGTGAACTTCGACATGCCGCGCAGCGGTGATGATTATCTGCATCGGGTCGGGCGTACCGGTCGTGCCGGCGCTGAAGGTTTGGCAATTTCGTTGGTCAGCCCGCACGAGTGGAACCTGATGTCGAGCATTGAGCGCTATCTGCGCCGTCAGTTCGAGCGCCGCCTGCTGGCTGAGGTACCTGGTAGCTTCAAGGGCCCAAAGAAGGTCAAATCCTCCGGTAAACCGGTCGGTAGCAAGAAAAAGAAAGACAGCAAAAAAGACGGCAAGAAAGCAGCGGCCAGGCCGAAAAAGCCCAAAGCTGGCAAGCGCCCGTCGCGGCCACCGGTGGGGCAGGTAGTGACGTCCTCCGATGGATTAGCGCCGCCCAAGCGGCGCTGATTCGCGAAAGAAGGGGGTTGCGTCGCGCGTAACTGATCCGTTAGAGTCGAGACATCGTCCAAAGGTAACTACGCCATGACTCTTATGACTGCTCAGCTCATTGCCGCCAGCGCCCTGCGTGCTGTCGCTGCTGCGCGCGCGTCGGTTGGTTACTTTTATTTTGAGTATTGGTTTAGCCAAAGGCGCGC
>DBHE01000078.1 GCA_002296055.1 Pseudomonadaceae bacterium UBA836 | reverse complement strand
GCAGCGTCCAGAGCGGTGAACAGCAGGTCCAGTTCGCGAGCGTCAGCCTGGCGCAGGAAGGTGTACAGCTCTTCGATCAGAGCGGCAACAGAAGTCTTCTCGTGCATGGACTGGTCAGGCAGCGGACCGAAGTCGGAACGCAGTGCTGCAACCATCCAGCCGGACAGGTACAGGTAGCGCTTGTTGGTGGTTTTCAGGTGCTTCTTGATGGAGATCAGCTTCTGCTGACCGATGAAGCCGTGCCAGCAACCCAGAGACTGAGTGTACACAGAGGAGTCGGCGTCGTACTCAGCCATGTCCTTGCGCATGATGTCTGCGGTGTACTGAGCGACTTCCAGACCGGTCTTGAAGCGGTTCTGAACACGCATACGAGCTACGTATTCCGGGTTGATGGCACTCCAGGAGCTGCCCATTTTCTCTTTCAGAGCGGCAACGGCCTTGATCTCATTTTGGTAAGCTGACATGGTCAATCCTTCACAGTTGGCGTTAGGTTCAGCACGATTTGTCGACCCATTGCTCCGCTGCTGCGGTTACTGCTCGGAAGGATATGAAAAGGGGAGACTGGCGATGCGCCAAAAGGAGAGGAGGTGACAGTCGTGCGAGCGCTAAGCCATCGGTAATGGCGTTTGCTTGCCGGCGTTAACTGTGCAGCTTAAATCGCTTCCCCGTCCCTCAGGACAACTTTCGTTCCAGTCGCCACCTCGTCAATCTGCCTTATGAGCGGTATAGACACATAACGAGCCGTTGGTATTGGCGCCGTTACGGAGGCCTCAGGGCCTCTGGCTAGCGGGAGCGTGGGCAATGATGGGACTTCGATTGGGATAAGTCAATGCCGTATGTAGTGTTTTTTGGCTGGCACTACAACGTGCAGTACGTGACGCATCAGTCAACGCGGTCAACTTTCAGGCGAATCGAGCCGCTGCTGCTGCGCTGTGTGCTGATGCGTCGTCCAACATCGCTATCGCGCCCTGAGGTTGCGTCGTCCAGCCCGCCAACGGTTACCCACTGGCCGAGCGGGGCGGTGACCACGGTGTCGGCCTGCTGTACATCGATGACGCCCTGACGACGGTTGTTCAGGCGGTTGTTGTTGGCACTGAGGGTGATGGTCGCCATGTCGCCGCTCAGCTGTACAGTGGCGTAAAAGCCCTGGGTTACGTCCTGGTATTGGGTTTGCTCAATGACCTGGCCGTAGACATTGGTGGTTCTGGTGGTGATGGGCACGCTTTGCCCACCCTGAATCAGTACCGGGTAGCCTTCGCTGGCCATAACCTGGCGAACGCCATCGTTGCTGCCATAGGTACGCCGGTTGATGATGCGTGCGCTGTTACCGTGATTGTCTGGGTTTCCGATGATGATCTCGGCTGGCCCAGTGTCGATACTGCCATCAACCCGGTAGCCACCGCTGCTGCCGCTGCTACTGCCGGAGTTGGCAACGCTGATCATCAGCCGGGAAGGCTGAGTGTCCAATTGGCCGACCAGCGCTTTGATTTCGTCAATGCGCTGCGGTTCTGCGCGTATCAGCAGCTGGTTGCCGTAGGCTGACACCCGCTCGTTGGATTGCAACATCGGCTGGATGGCGGGGATGATGTTTTCGGCCATGTTGTAGCCCAGCGGCACAATCTCGGTAGTCGGCGCGGCATTGGCCATCAGGGTGGCGATGGAGAGCGTCATCCAGCACAGTAGTTTGAGCATGCCTGACTTCACAGTAGAAACCTCCTCAGTGCCGGGTCGGTTTGGCTGCTTGCCCAGAGTTCATTGAAGCGATCACCCCAGCGTTTAGCTTGATCGGCGCTGTCGCGCCGCACGAAGCCGTCGCGCTGACGTGCCTTAGGTAGCATAAGAAATCCGCGGTCGTCGCTGATGACCTGTACATGGGCCTGGAGTGGCAGGTCAGGGTGCTGACGTCTTACCTGGCACAGGCTGGGAAAGCGATGGGCCAGCGCTAGCGGCGTATGGCCGGAGAGAAACTCCGGGTCAATGCTCTGCAGCAGAATGCGTATCTGGGCTTTCGGATTGCGGGCAATGAGTGCTTCGCAGGCGCCGATGAAATCGCGTCGCTTAAACAGCCAGGCGGCCTGCTCCGGGGCGAATACCAGCAGTTGCTGGCGACAAGCGGTTACCAGCTCGTTGAGCAGCGCCTGGGCGTTGCCCTCGTTGAGCGGGGTCAGCGCCGGGTCGTCTTCGGGGTAGCGCGTAGCCTGCTCGGAATCGGTGTCCGGGTTGAGGATGCTGAAGCGCCCGGGGGAGACAAACTCGATGTCGGCGAGCGAATGCTCCACCTGATCGCTGGCTTTCCAGCACATGTCCTGGTGATCAATCCCGGCGTCCAGGTAGACCTCAGAGCAGACGCTGAAGCCAAGACGCTGATAGAACGCAATGGCGTGGGTCTGGGCGCTGAGCAATAGCTCATCCATGCCCTGGGCCTGGGCGTGTTCGATAATGGCGCGCATCAATTGATCGCCCAGCCCGGCACCACGATGCTCTGGCAGGATGGCGATACGCCCTATGTGACCGTCGCTGAGCAACCGGCCGGTGCCGACCGGCTGCTCGGCTCGATACAGGAGAAAGTGGGTGGCTGTTTCATCCAGCGCGTCCCACTCCAGGTCCTCGGGAACCTGTTGTTCGTCAATGAATACCCGCTGACGTATGTCGCGCAGGGCCTTGCCTGTGCGCCAGTC
>DBHE01000206.1 GCA_002296055.1 Pseudomonadaceae bacterium UBA836 | reverse complement strand
CCGCGAAACCCGGGGCGGTTCACATTGATGATATCCGCCCGCTGGTCGAGTACCTCGGCAGATTCGTGCGCAAGGTGGAGAGCTATGGTGAGCGCTTCACTACCATAGAAAGCCTTGATCTGGAGGTACTCACGAATGGCCGCCTGATGCCTATAAAAAGTACGCGAGTTGGTATAGCGGGAAGTGATACGAGGGCCAAAACCGAGTGTATTCCTGCTGTGGTCAGTGATTTCTGGAGGTATCTCGTCTAGGGGAGGAAAGTAATGGCGCTCTTGGAATACCTTGAGCTGGACTGCCAGCCCAAGGGAAAGGGCTGGGCTACGAGCTGTCCTGGAAATCCAGTCAAGCTCTCCTGAGGAAAGCGAATAGTTGCGGTGTAAGTCCTTCGCACTGAGGGTAGTTGCTAGTCGTGGATAGGCCGTTCTCTCCAAAGCCGCCATCGCTCAGCCCCTATGCATGCAAATAGATCAGCATAGACGCTTCCGGGCATGAGGCAGGCGGGACAAACAGGCCAAGTGAAATTCTATTTATATCAATAGGATAGAACCACTATGTCCTAATTTTCCTTTATCTCGGCATGACCCCGTCACGGGAGCCGAGGGCGATTTTGGCGCGTTGCTTGCCTGCGATGAAGCGCTGTTGCCAGTCCTCATGGCTGAGCTTACCGTTCTGATAGTCCCAGAAGCTTTGAAACACAAACGGGTTGTCCAGCAGCACCCGTATGTTGCCGGGGAATGCCTGCCAGACCAGTTTCTCAAGCGTGTTCTGCTGATCCAGCTCGCACAGTTTGTTGAGGAAAACCTTGAAGTTTTCCTGTTCCCTGAGGCGTAGGCGTTCGTCAATTTCCGTGGCGTAGGCCGCGTTAAAGGCGATCCATAGAAAGATGAATTGCCCGTCCAGATCCTCGGCCTGTTCGGCGCGGTTGAGCCAGCTGAGCGAGCGGTGGGTGCGCAGGGCTAGGTTCTCGTTGTGGGTGTGGCGTTCAGCGCGCTGGCGCTGCTTTAGGCGTTCATAGCTCATGGCGTTGCCTCCTGCCGCAAAGGCTGGTAACCGTTTTTCTTCGCCTGTGACAGGATTTTCTCGGCTTGCTCTGCCTGATGATCTCGCCACTCCGCTGGTTGCACGACGTGAAAGCCGGCACCAAAGCCATGAATCCACCAGAGGGTTTGCTGGTCGTTCGGTACTGTTGCGCGTAACTCGATCCAGCCATCTGCGTCGGGTTCAGACAATGTCTGATCATCGCTCACCGGTGTTTCTCTCAGCTTCCAGGCGACGTGGCTGTTCAACTGAGCAACAAGCACCACTGGCTCTGCTGTGACTGGCAGGCCAAAGCTACCTTCGGTGATGTAGTCCTGCACATTGAATTCAGGGCGTGACCGGTAGGCCACGCTGCTGCTTTGAACCGTTTGAAACCGATGCAGGGCGAGTTGGCGGATGTCATCGTGCTGGTTGATGGTGGCAAGTACGTAGCTGATTGGTCCGCGCGTCACTAGGCCCTGCGGATGCACCGTGAAGTGCTGAACCTCTTGTTTGTAGCGGCTAAGGTAGTCCACCTCAATCGCCTGCTGGTTGAGCAGCGCATCAGAGACTGCATCCCAGATACCGGCTTTGACGTCAGGCGCGATAAGTGACTTGCCTTCAGGAATGCTCGAAACGCGCTTGCTCCAGTGCGATAGGCCGTTTGCATGCAGGCTCCCGAGAAGTTGGCGTGCACGTTCGAATCGATAGCCAATGTGGCTGAGTGCGGAGGGCGGTAGCTTGTCTGACAGCCCTTGCTCAGCCATGACTAGCACCAGCGCTTCAACGGTATCCATGGCGGGCAGGTCACTGGCGTAGTTGGCGACGTAGGACCAGCGATAGGGCTTTTCCGAACTGTCGCAGGTGAGCGGAAACCGGGTGGAGAGTCGCTCCAGATCGCGCTGTAAAGAGCGTGGTGTCAGAGTAAACCCCTCTTCGATCAGCCTCTCGTGCAGGGTAGTGGTGGCGCGCTTATGCGGATGACGGGGAATCATGCGCAGCAAAGCGAGGTGGCGCATCAGGGTATCGTGCTGGCTCATTGCAAATCCTTGTGTCTAATCGCAGCGACATGAATCGTCGCATGCTGAATTTAGCCTGTCACTCTGCAATTGCCATGGAGTGACAGCATGACCGCAACCTTGACCAGCCCCATTGATTCGTCTTCAGCCCTACGTGAGGACGTACTGATGCGTTATCTGCAGCGTGATGTGTGCGGACACCCATGCATTGTTCTGTACGGTGATGACGGGACTGACGACGGCATCGCACAGCCCTCTGTTTGTGGGCGAGAGCTCGGATGGTTGAAGCCGGCTCCCGTGGCGCACGGGGCAGAGCGCACCCTCGGTTGTTTGCTGGCAGGTGCTGCTGGCGACGCGCTGGGCGCTCGAGTTGAATTCATGTCGTGGGACGAGATTCGCCGCGGTTTTGGTAACTGGGGCATTCGCTCCATGGCACCGGCATATGGGCGCCGTGGTGCGATCACTGACGACACACAGATGATGCTGTTCACGGCTGAGGGTTTGCTGCGCGCCTTTGTGCGTCAGGCTGACACCGGTAGTTGTCATGTCCCCGCCGTCATCCATCATGCTCTGCAGCGCTGGTTGGTGACCCAGGGCGTCGAGCCCGCGCTGAGTCCTTGCCGCGATGGCTGGTTGATCAGGCAAAAAGAGCTCTGGTCACGTCGTGCGCCAGGTAACACCTGCCTTTCCGCCCTGATTGATAGTGCCGAGTTCGGCGAGCACGCAGTCAATGACAGCAAAGGCTGCGGTGGCGTCATGCGCGTGGCCCCCTGTGCATTTTTGTTCAATGCGTTCGAGGTCGCGAGTGAGTCCGCGAGACTGACACATGGCCATCCGACAGGCTATCTGGCGGCAGGGCTGTTTGCTGACATCCTGAACCGACTCTGGCGTAATATTCAACTTGACGACGCAACGGTCATTGCCTTGCAAGCGCACGGCGGCAAGCCCGGTATGGAAGAAACGCGCAGGCTGATCGAATACGTACTGCGTCTGCACCAGCAGGGCGTGCGTCCTAATCCTGAGCGTATTGCAGATTTGGGTGGCGGTTGGGTTGCAGAGGAAGCACTGGCTATCGGGCTCTGGTGCGCACTTGCAGCCGAAAGCTTGGAGGACGGGGTGATCACGGCGGTCAATCACAGTGGTGACAGCGACAGCACCGGGATGATTGCGGGCAACCTACTGGGTCTGATCTACGGCCCGCAGGCTATTCCTGACCGTTGGCTAGAAGATCTTGAGCTGCGAGATGTGATAACGCAGATAGCTGTTGACCTTGCTGACATTCCACAGCGTTACCAGGCCGGCAGTGATGCGCGGCACGATGTTCTGACGCGTTCGCGCTATCCGGCTTGGTAGTCGGCTGGGCTTGGTATCGATTGGACGTCGGGAGGCTGGTCGTGGATAAAGCAGGCGTTGAGTTTGATGAAAGTTTTGAGGCGCAGCGGCTAAGCATGTTGTCTCAACAGTTTCCTGAGATGGCCGAGGGGCGCGGGAAAGTTACGTTCTATGCCGAGGATCATGAGGCACGCTTGAGCCATGCGTCATGGGAGACTGAGGGCGAACTGTCGGTGGTGGCGGGAGAGTCAGGCTTCAAGCTGTATTTGATGGAGCTGCTCGACACCCTGATTCAGTACAGAGCGCAGTGCGGTCGTAGCTGCTGGAAAAAGGGTATCGTACACATAGACCAAGGTGACCTTCGCATTGAGTGGTTGCTTGGCGACGATACTGAGAATGGATAGAGGACGTAACGAATGGATGCATTGAAACAGGAATACGCGCGCATTCTGCAGGGGCTGCAGATTGATAGATTCAACCTGGATGAGGATAAGTACTCTGGCGTATTTCTGCCCGCCCCCTTTGATGAGTACTGGACGGCAAAGACCAAGGTCATGCTGGTTGGCCGGGAGACTGCAGGTTGGAATACCGATAACAACAAAAACACTATCAAGCGTGCAGCGGGGCTGGGCGGTGTTTCGGTATCGGAGGTAGTAAACGAGTCCTTCAGACGCTACAGAAAACACTTCGAGTTGAAGGGCGACAAGGTCGTCGATACGTCCAGAAGCCGTTTTATGCAGTATTACTTCCGGCTGGCTAGGGAGCTGGGTCTGGATCCCCGGGCGCTGATTTACGCGAACCTGTTTGCCTGGGACTACGACAAGAAGAGCCCAAAAAAACGCCCAGCTAGCGAGTTCAATGAGATCGTATCAACGTCACAGCAATTGCTTGCTGCGCAGATTCGCCGTTTCAAGCCGGATTTCATTGTTTTCGCTTCGGGTATCAAAGGCGCAGATGGGCCCATTCGGAGCCTGTTTAATGATCATTTCGGCGGATACCAGACCGCTAAAGACAAATTGGTTCCGGGCAAGCTCTGGGAGTTCGAAGCGGCCGGCGCCACCTGTTATCGCATAGCACATCCGCGGGCTGGTTATGGGCATGCGGAGTTCAGGGATCAGGTGATCGAACGTATCCAGGCCAGCGTTGCTTCGAGGGCATCGGCATAAGGACCGTCACTAAGGCACGCCATTGGTCTTGGTTATTGGTAGGAGGTATCGCGGCATGGGGATTGTGATTAAGTATCTTTTCAATGCCAGCATCCTGATGCTGCAACTGGCTACCATGGGCTACGGGCTTTGGCTCGGTGTGACAGAGTCATGGGGAATGGGTTTGTTCATGTTCGTTGTGGCGTTGTTGCTGCATATTCCGGCCCATCGTGAC
>DBHE01000021.1 GCA_002296055.1 Pseudomonadaceae bacterium UBA836 | reverse complement strand
AGCACTAAAAATGGGGGGATTACCCCGTGGCTTGCTAAATACCTCAACAGGCCGAAGGGTGGCCTGTGATTTTGCCTTACTCCGGCGCCTTGGCAATCAGCTCGCGCTGCACGCGCACGGCCGTTCGCTTGGGCCGCACGTGCTTACCGCGGCCTTCCAGGTGGGCGCGGGTAAAGGCTGCGCCAAACAGCAGAATCATCGAGGAGTAGTTAACCCATAGCAGCAGCAGTGCCAATGAACCGGCCGCGCCATAGGCAGACGCAGTGGCGGAATAGGCCAGGTAAAAGGCGATCAAAAAGCGACCCACCGTAAATAGTACCGCCGTGATAAAGGCGCCCACCAGCACATCGCGCCATGAGAGCAGCACATCAGGCAGAATCTTGAACATCGAGGCGAACAGCAGGGTGGTCAGGCTCAGCGACAGGGAAAATTCAATGGCCACCATCGCCGGCCCCGGAATCGGTAGCCAGCTGTCAGCAAAGGCCATGATGGCGCTGAAGGCGACCGACAGCATCAACGACACCAGCAAAATAAAGCCGATGGCCAGGATTAGGGTGAGCGACAGCAGCCGGCTTTTTACCAGTAGCCACAGGTTGTTGCGCGATGGCCGCGGCGCCACGCCCCAAATCTGGTTCAGCGACTGCTGCATTTTGGCGAACACCGTGGTGGCGCCCACGATAGTGGCGAATATCCCGATCAGCGCTGGCCAGATACCGCTATTGTCGATCTGCGAGTTGGCAACCGCTGTCTGAATCACCCCCGCCGCCTCAGGGCCGATGGTGCCCTCAAGCTGCGAAAACAACTGCCCCTGCACCGCGCTCTCACCCAACACCAAACCCACCAGCGCCACCACCACAACCAGCACTGGCGCAATGGAAAACACAGTAAAAAAGGCCAGCGCAGCGGCATAGATAAACGCCTGGCTATCAAGCCAGTTCTGTACCGCTGCGCGGAAAATACCGAACCAGTGTTTGATCATAGGGGTGTGCTGCTGGGGAATCTGTGAGTCATCGGAAGGACACCTTGTCTGTTACTCGTGCGACGGGGAAGCCGGCCATTGTAGGTACGACCGGCTCAGCTGGCCAATGTTCATGGGTGAGGCGACTAGAACGCCTGATCGGGCTGCGCCCTGCGTTGTCAGCTATCGGTCTCCCGCTGGGCATTCAAGGTTTGGTTCCAAGTTGTTAGATGAGTCTTGGGCTCGGAGGGCAGGGGCCGGTAACATCGGTTGGCGCCACCGTTATAGGCACGCGCTTGAGATTCATCTTCATCAGACCCTGCGCTGCTGATTGCTAACCCTGCGCCAGAAATGCCTCGTGGTACGTGACGTCTCCCTGCGGAAAGGCACCATCAAACGACAGAGCCTGAAAATACTCCACAGGAACCCCTGGGAAGACCAGTCCATCGACAACCTTGAAGCCAAAGCGCCCATAGTAACTAGGGTCTCCGAGAACGACACAACCTGCCGCACCCGCCTTTCTGAGGTCAGAGAGGGCGCTCTCAATGAGCTTTGAGCCGACCCCTGTTCTTTGGTACTCAGGTAGCACAGAGATCGGACCAAGCCCAAACCAGTTGGCCGAACCGTCAGACGTATTTACTGGAGAGATGGCAACGTGGCCTATAACGCCTTCATCTGATTCGGCAACTTGAGAAAGAAACAACGCATCAGCTCGACGAAGAGCCTTCACAATAAACTGCTCGGTGTGATCAGTGTGAGGTGCATCCCGAAAAGCCAGCACGATAACTCGGTGTATTAGCTCAACGTCACTTTGCTTCTCATTGCGAATATTAATGTCCAATTTCTGCCTCTTGAAGGTGATATCTAGGCATTTGGGCGGCGTACGGAGCATAGAGGTCGGGGGGGGCAGATGAGTGTTAGTTGAAATAATCCTCATCTGACTCCGTTTTGCAGTGGGCTACCGCTACGGTCTACTAAAGAGTGGGGCCTACCGTACGAATGACTTTGGGCTGCCATTCTTTGTTCGGGTCTGGAACAAATGTGAGACCAACACCTGCACTTAAACCGTTGTTATCATCTTGAGCTGTAGAACGATAGACTCGGTCAAAAACTGATTCTACGAGCCATCCACCCGGCACCTCAGTTCTGCGGACATATTGCCCAATGTGAGTTTCGCTATACTCCTCGATTATTTCCCAGCGCATAGAAGTCTTTAGTCTATTTGACATTTTTACCACCTTTTTTTGGTTTCAGGGGCTGGTCTTTCGCCAGCTTTTGCTTCTGGAAAGAAGGAAAATACTGGGCGTTTTGCTGTGTGTAGTAACTGATCGGTTCCTACGTATTGCTGTATAGGTAGTCGTCGGTTGCCTTGACGAGATCCTTGATAAAACGAATAACTTTTTCAAGCTCGTCGCGTTTGATCAAGTGGGCTGCAGCCGAACCACTATTTAATGGTTTAGATCTATGTACGGCGTCGCCACGCTTTGATATCCATCGGTTAAGCGCTGCTTTGGCCTTTTCAGGCTCATGGTTTGCCCAAGTCCAGCCTTGGGTTACATCGATGTCTAGATAGTCGATGAAGAGTTTTTTTGTTTTTTCTGAAGTAGGGTTGTGAAACTGTTTTAACTCCATTTGTAGCTTTTTGTTTATGAAATCCCCGACGTAGCTGCCGGAAACTGCTACGAGACGTTTTTGAACGCCTTCCACTACTCGGTCCTCTACATATGTCTCCCAGGCCGTTAGAGCCATTACGAGACCCGCGCGCTTTAGTACTTCGGCATTTGCTGGAGGAGGGTTTGTATTCATGGAGTCAAAGTGAGCAAGAAGTTCTTCTGCATCCTTTATTCCGTACTCAAATGAGGTTTTGGCAAGGGACATTTTTTAGTCTCTTAGAAGTGATTAGATCGCAGACAGCAGCATATAGCCGTGCGCTCGAGATAGCTCCGAGCGCCCGTCGCTTGTGCTGTGAGATTTTTCAAGGGAATTCATGCGGTTATCACCCTCCTTGGTGCTTCAAACGTATTCGCGCGATTGCGTGATTACATGAATGGGTTACTACCCGTCAGTGCAGGTATGCCCGGCATGCGCTTGAGTGTCTGCCGTTCCTGGCAGGGATGTGCCTAATCAATACACCATTTTGCTGGCCGGGCGCTACCGGTTTGCGGCTTAGTAGTCTTTGGCTGCGGTATCGGTTGGCATGGCCCAGAGGTGAGCGGCGACCAGGGCGCGCCAGGGGGCGAATTGGCTCAGCCATTGTTGGGTAAAGGCCTGGTCTGGCGGCTCTGGGAGGTTGAGCAGGGCGCCGAGGCGTTTGCGTACTACGACGTCGCCGTGCAGGGAGCCATCCAGTGCGCCGTAGCCGCGCAGTAGGATGTAGCTTTGTGTCCAGGGGCCGATGCCTTTGATCTGGCTGAGGGCGGCGCTGATCTCGTCGGCTGGTGGTTGGGGCTGGGCTGCCCAGTGGTCGAGGGGCAGGGCGCCGCTTTCTACGGCGCTGGCCAAGCGGGTTAGGGTGGCGGCTTTGCTGGCGGAGAGGCCGCAGCTGCGCAATTGCTCGGGGCTGGCGGCCAGCAGCTGATCGGGCAGCGGATGGCAGATCATGCCGTTAGCCAGCGGTGTGCCGAGTTGGCGAATGAGTTTGCGGCGTACCGAGATGGCGGCTTCTACGCTGATCAT
>DBHE01000208.1:10668-23515 GCA_002296055.1 Pseudomonadaceae bacterium UBA836 | reverse complement strand
ACCGCGTTTATTCGCCGCGATACGCCCGAAGGCTGGTTTGAGCTGGACTCCACCCGTATCGACCGGCCCGGCAAGATCGACAAGATCATCAACCCCTACGTCAACACCCAGGATACCGCTGCCTGCGCAGTCGAGCAGGCCAAGGGGCCGGAGCCCGAGTCGGCGGCGGACGAGGTTCAGGTAATCGAGCTGCTGCCGCACCCGCGCCTTGAGCGTGACCGCACGGTGATCCGTCTGCCGGCCTTCGACAAGGTCAAGGGCGACCCGGTGCTCTACGCCCACGCCAACCGTGTACTGCACCTGGAGACCAACCCGGGTAACGCTCGCGCGCTGGTGCAGCGTCACGGTGATCGTGATGTGTGGTTCAACCCACCGCCGATTCCGCTGAGCACCGAGGAGATGGACTACGTCTTCGGCTTGCCCTACGCGCGGGTGCCGCACCCGGTCTATGGTGGCGAGCGCATTCCGGCCTACGAGATGATTCGTTTCTCGGTCAATATCATGCGCGGCTGCTTTGGTGGTTGTACCTTCTGCTCGATTACCGAGCACGAAGGGCGCATTATCCAGAACCGTTCGCACGACTCGATCATCCGTGAAATTGAGGACATGCGCGACAAGGTGCCCGGCTTTACCGGGGTGGTCTCCGATCTGGGCGGCCCGACGGCCAACATGTACCGCATTGCCTGCAAGAGCCCGGAAATCGAGGCGGCCTGTCGCAAGCCCTCGTGCGTGTATCCGGGTATCTGTGACAACCTCAATACCGACCACTCCTCGTTGATCGAGCTGTACCGCAAGGCGCGCGCCTTGCCTGGGGTGAAGAAGATCCTGATCGCCTCGGGGCTGCGCTACGATCTGGCAGTCGAGTCGCCGGAGTACGTCAAGGAGCTGGTGACGCACCATGTTGGGGGCTATCTGAAGATTGCGCCCGAGCATACCGAGGAAGGGCCGCTCAGCAAGATGATGAAGCCCGGTATCGGCAGCTATGACCGCTTCAAGCAGATGTTCGAGAAGTTCTCGAAGGAAGCGGGCAAGGAGCAGTACCTGATTCCTTACTTTATCGCGGCCCACCCGGGCACCACCGATGAAGACATGATGAATCTGGCGTTGTGGCTCAAGCGCAACGGCTTTCGCGCTGACCAGGTGCAGGCGTTTTATCCCTCGCCCATGGCCACGGCAACCGCCATGTACCACTCGGGCAAGAACCCGCTGCGCAAGGTGACCTACAAGAGCGACTCGGTGGGTACCGTCAAAGGGGAGCGTCAGCGTCGCTTGCATAAGGCGTTTCTGCGCTACCACGACCCGAACAACTGGCCGCTGCTGCGTGAAGCGCTCAAGAGCATGGGGCGCGCCGACCTGATCGGCAACGGCAAGCACCAGTTGATACCCAGCTTCCAGCCGGCGGTGGGCAGCTATCAGAGTGCGCGGCGCAAGAACTCGACGCCAACCGGCAGCAAGAAGGCCGGCCGCATGCTGACCCAGCACACCGGCTTGCCGCCGCGTGAAACCGGTGCGGGTAAGAGCCAGAGCAAGCGGGGACGCACTGGCAGCGGGCCGGCGCGCAAGGGAGGGCGCTAGGCGAGGCTAAAGGCTGCCGCTATCGTGCTGATAGCGGCTTTCAAATAGCTCGGGCTGTCCTATGCTTCTAGAGTATTGCGAGTAAAGCGTGGCCAGTCGGCCACGCTGCAGCAGTATTCTGGAGGTGGCTTATGTGGAACGAAACCTGGCTTGTCTGGTGGGCAGATTACGCGAGTGCCAGCGCCTCCTGATGAGGTCACAGCAGGCTGACGTTGTCGCTCTTCATGGC
The DNA here is from genome assembly GCA_002296055.1 of Pseudomonadaceae bacterium UBA836. Classification (GTDB taxonomy): domain Bacteria; phylum Pseudomonadota; class Gammaproteobacteria; order Pseudomonadales; family Pseudomonadaceae; genus Halopseudomonas. Next base: position 21,711 of record DBHE01000208.1, on the reverse strand, counting down.
GCGCCAGTGCTGCAGCTGCTCGCGTAACTGATTCAGCTCTACCGGTTTGGCCATGTGGCCATTCATACCTGCCTTGCGCGCCCGCTCACGGTGCTCCGGCAGGATGTGCGCGGTCAGGGCAATGATGGGAATCGATTGCGTGCCACTGCGCTGTTCCCAGTGCCGTATTCTTTCGGCCGCGGTAAAGCCATCCATTTCCGGCATTTCACAATCCATCAGTACCAGGTCGTAGCTTTGCTCCTGCACTGCTGCGACGGCCCGCAGGCCATTGTCTACGGCGGTAGCAGATATGCCCAGCTTTGCCAGCATGCCAAGGATTACCTTGGTGGATATGGCGTTATCTTCGGCAATCAGTACGCGGAAATCGCTCTCGCCGTCGCCGGCTTGGTCCGGTTCGCGTTGCTCCCGGTCGGCGCTATCCGGGATTGGCGCCCGGCGCTGGTTCCATTCGTCAATCAGGGTGGTGCGCAGGGTGTAGCCGGCGACCGGCTTGCTGAGAATCCGGCGGATGCCGGCATTGCGAGCAATCACCCGGCTGGGTACCTGGTTCATGCCCGTAAGCATGATAATCAACAGATCGTTGCTCAGAACCGGGTCGTCCTTGATGCGACTGGCCAGCTCTACGCCGCTCATGCCGGGCATCGACTGATCCAGCAGCAGAATATCGAACGGGTTACCCAGATTGGCCTGGTTGCGCAGCATTGCCAGCGCTTCGCGGCCGCTGGAGGCGCACTGAGCGCGCATGCCCCAGGCGGTTGTTTGCTGCTGCAGCACTTTGCGGCAGGTGGCGTTGTCATCCACGATCAAGATGGTGCGCTCTACTAGGTTGCGGCCTTCGGCAGCTCCGTCGTCCGAGGTGTCCAGATGCGTAGCAGGGAGCGTAAACCAGAGAGTATTGCCCTGTTCGCCGCTGGTCTTGATGCCCAGTTGACCCTGCATCATGTTGATTAGCTGGCGAGTGATGACCAGGGGCAGCCTGCCATCGGTGTCGGACTGATCGAGGAAGCGGGTGACCTTGAAATCGTTATTCAGCAGGCTGTCACGGGCATCGTCTGGCATGCCCGTGCCGGTATCCTGAATGGCAAAGCGCAGTTGAGGCGTGCTGTCGCGTTGCTCAAGTCCGACGACCAGCAGCACTTCTCCTGAGTCGGTGTGCTGCAAGGCGTTGGCCAGCAGATTCATCAGCACCTGCCGCAGGCGGGTGGGGTCGCCCTGCAGGGTGCGCGGCACCTCTGGGTGCACAAAGCCGATCAGCTCGACACTCTGATTTTCCGCGCGCGTGCGGTAAATATCGAGACAGTCGTTGACCAGGGCGTGCAGGTCGAATTGCACGCGCTCCAGGGTCAGCTGGCCGGACTCCAGCCGTGACATATCGATGATTTCGTTGATCAGGTTGAGCAAGTCGTTGCCCGAACCGTGGATGGTTTGAACGTAATCGCGCTGCTTGGCCGAGAGCGCGGTATCCAGCAGGAGTTCGCTCATGCCCAATACGCCATTCATCGGGGTGCGAATTTCGTGGCTGATACGCGCCAGAAATTCTGCTTTGGCACGCTGTTCGGCGCGCGCAGTCGCGCTGTCCTGGCGTTCGTGAATGCGTCGGGTCAGGTGCGTTTGCAGGCGGCGGAAGAGGCTCCAGCTGAAGCTCACCAAGGCGCTCCAGAGCAACAGGTCAGCCAGGTAGGCGGCGGGTATCTGTTTGCCCACATAGTGAGAAACCAGCCCCTGGCCCAACAGCAGCACTACGCCGATGGTGAAGGGGCGATCCAGTGAGTGGCGCGCCGCGTGCAGCAGGCCCAGGATCAACAGCATGCAGAGCGGCTGGCCAATCAGGATCAGATTGGAGACAAATCGGAACAGGGGCGGGAAGCTGACCGCGATAGCGGTCAGTAGCGCCGCCGCTATCGCCAATGCGTAGACCGCACGCTGCAACCCCCTGTGCTGGCGAGCGACGAACTGGCTATTTAGCAACAGGGCCAGCAGCGGGTAGGCACAGAAGAACAGGATCTGTCCTGGTTGGCCGTGTAGCTGGGGCATCAGACTGATGACCCAGTTCAGCGCTGTCAGGCTGCTGGCTGCGAGTATCAGGCCTGCGGCAGCGAGCAGCAAATGGAACGGATCGCGCCCGATCAAACCGTGCAGCATGCCGTGCAGAAACAGAGCCAGCAGCAGACCGACCAGGATGCCTTGAACGGTTTGCTGCATCGAGTGGTGTGCCGCTGCGGCCTTGATGTCCTGCAGCATGATGCGGGTTGCCAGTGGGTAATCGTTCTTCAGGCGCAGCAGCAAGGTGTCGCCGGCTGCGCTACTGCCCTCCAGCGGAAAGGCAAAGCCGTGGAAGGGTAGCGGGCGGCTGCTGAACGGCTGCTTGGCGCCAGTGCGATATAACTGGCGCGGCTCGCTCTCCTGCAGGCGATAAATATCAATTAGGCCGATGGCCGGATTATCCACGGTCAGGAGCTTGTCCTGTACCGAGTCGAGGGTGAATTCAACCCACAAGGTGCCGCCGTCGCCGGGCAGTGTCAGCGGGCCTGCTGGGGCGGGAATAAAGCGATTGGCATAGCGGTTGGACAGAATGTCCTGCAGCGTAAGGTCGCCGCTGGGGTCAACAAAGGTGCGGTAGGCAGGGGTGCTGCTGGCGACCGTATCAACCCGGAGGGTGAGCGTGAAGGCGATGCCGAGCAGCAGGGCGAGCAGCATTGAACTGACTGGCTTCACGTGGGTCCTGTCCTTGGTCTGAGTATCCGGTTGGCGACGTCGCTGGCCAGTATAGCCCAGAGCGAGTCTGCTCGAAACGGATTGGGCGGACAGTCTGCTGTCCGCCCAGGCCAATAACCAAGCGCCGAAAAATGCCGTTCGGCCCTTGGTGCGCGCCTGGCTAGCGTTGTCTTACTGCTCTCTGGCGATGGCGCGGTAGCCAATATCCTTGCGGTAGAAGCAGCCGTTCCAGCTGATCTGCTCGGCCAGTCGATAGGCGCCCTGTTGGGCTTCGCGTACGCTGTTGCCCAGTGCTGTGGCGCACAGAACACGGCCGCCGCTGGTGGTCACTTGCCCGTCTTTCAGGGCTGTGCCGGCATGGAAGACCTTGCCGCTGTCGCTGACGGCGACATCCAGACCCTGAATGACGTCGCCCTTGGCGTAGTCGGCCGGGTAGCCGCCGGCAGCCAGTACAACGCCCAAACTGCAACGCGGGTCCCATTTGGCGTCGGCCTTATCCAGGGTGCCAGCGTTTGCGGCTTCGACCAGTTCAACCAGACTGGACTGCAGGCGCAGCATGATCGGCTGGGTTTCCGGGTCACCAAAGCGGCAGTTGAACTCGATGACCTTGGGGTTGCCCACCTCATCAATCATCAGGCCGGCGTACAGAAAGCCGGTGTAGACGTTGCCTTCGGCGGCCATGCCGCGCACGGTCGGCCAGATCACCTGATCCATGACACGCTGGTGAACCTCGTCGGTAACCACAGGAGCGGGGGAGTAGGCGCCCATGCCGCCGGTGTTGGGGCCGGTGTCGCCGTCGCCAACGCGCTTATGGTCCTGGCTGGTGGCCATGGGCAATACGTGCTCGCCATCGACCATGACAATGAAGCTGGCTTCTTCGCCATCCAGGAATTCTTCGATGACCACGCGTGACCCAGCTTCGCCAAAGGCATTGCCGGCCAGCATGTCGCGCACGGCGGCTTCTGCTTCATCCAGTGTCATGGCAACGATCACGCCCTTGCCAGCGGCCAGGCCGTCGGCCTTGATGACGATTGGGGCGCCTTTTTCACGCAGATAGGCCAGTGCCGGCTCGATCTCGGTAAAGTTCTGGTACTCGGCGGTCGGAATCTGGTGACGGGCCAGAAAGTCCTTGGTGAAGGCCTTGGAACCTTCCAGCTGCGCGGCGCCAGCGGTGGGGCCAAAGCAGGCCAGGCCGTGCTCGCGGAAGCGGTCGACTACGCCCGCGACCAGCGGGGCTTCCGGGCCGACGATGGTAAGGCTGACGTTGTCCTGGGCAAAGGCAACCAGTTGGTCCAGGTCCAGCACGTCGATGGCGACATTTTCACATTTGGCTTCGATCGCGGTGCCGGCGTTGCCGGGAGCAACGAATACGGTCTGTACGCGCTCGTCTTGGGCCACTTTCCACGCCAGCGCATGCTCACGCCCGCCGCTGCCGATAATCAGTACGTTCATGTAACTCTCCTGTGGAGAGAGCTGCAAGCTTCAAGCTTCAAGCTGCAAGTGGCGCTGTTGGGGCGCTTGGCTTGCAGCTTGCGGCTTGTACTTTGCCGCTCAAAGCTTAGTGACGGAAGTGGCGCATGCCAGTAAATACCATTGCCATGCCGGCTTCATCAGCCGCATCGATCACTTCCTGATCGCGCATGGAGCCGCCCGGTTGGATGACGGCGCTGATGCCAACCTTGGCAGCGTTGTCGATGCCGTCGCGGAACGGGAAGAAGGCGTCGGAGGCCATGACCGCGCCGGCAACCTGCAGGCCGGCGTGCTCGGCCTTGATGGCAGCGATGCGGGCGGAGTTGACGCGGCTCATCTGGCCAGCGCCAACACCAATGGTCTGGCGGGCTTTGGCGTACACAATGGCGTTGGATTTAACGAACTTGGCGACTTTCCAGGCGAAGACCAGGTCGTGAATTTCCTGCTCCGTCGGTGCGCGCTTGGTGACCACTTTCAGATCATCAGCGGTGATCATGCCGATGTCACGGCTCTGCACCAGCAGGCCGCCATTGACGCGCTTGTAGTCCCAGTCGGCCTGGCGGTCGCTGTTCCATTCGCCGCACTCGAGCAGGCGGACGTTGGCTTTGGCGGCGACGGCGGCGCGGGCCTCAGTGCTGATGCGCGGGGCGATGATCACCTCAACAAATTGGCGCTCAACGATGGCAGCGGCGGTGTCGCCATCCAGCTCACGGTTGAAGGCTATGATGCCGCCGAAGGCGGATTCGCTGTCGGTTGCCCAGGCCAGATCATAGGCCTTGCGGATGCCGCCTTCATCGTCCGGTACAACGGCAACGCCGCAAGGGTTGGCGTGCTTGACGATGACGCAGGCCGGTTTGGTGAAGCTCTTGACGCATTCCAGCGCGGCGTCGGTGTCGGCCACGTTGTTGTACGACAGTTCTTTGCCTTGCAGCTGGGTGGCGGTGGCGATGCTGGCCTCGCTCGGCGCGGCTTCCTTATAGAAAGCGGCTGCCTGGTGCGGGTTTTCGCCGTAGCGCATGTCCTGCACCTTGATGAACTGGCTGTTGAAGGTGCGCGGGAAGGCAGCGCGGTCTTCAGTGCTCAGGGTGTCGCGGGTCTGCTCGATGGTGCCCAGGTAGTTGGCAATCATGCCGTCGTAGGCTGCAGTATGCTCGAATGCCTTCAGTGCCAGGTCGAAGCGCTGAGCGTAGGTCAGGCCGCCGCTCTTGAGTGCTTCGACGATACTGCCGTAGTCGCTGGCGTTGACCACGATGGCAACGTCCTTGTGGTTTTTGGCTGCGCTACGAACCATGGTCGGGCCGCCGATGTCGATGTTCTCGATGGCATCGGGCAGGGTGCAGCCGGGCTTGGCGACGGTTGCAGCAAAGGGGTAGAGGTTGACCACCACCATGTCGATGGGCTGGATGCCGTGCTCGGCCATAACCTCGCCGTCGAGGTCACGACGCCCGAGGATGCCACCGTGGATTTTCGGGTGCAGGGTCTTGACCCGGCCGTCCATCATTTCCGGGAAGCCAGTGTAATCGGCTACTTCGACAGCCTTGATGCCTTGCTCGCACAGCAGCTTGTAGGTGCCACCGGTCGAGAGAATTTCAACGCCCTGGGCGCTCAGTTCGCGGGCAAAGTCGACGATACCGGTTTTGTCAGAAACGCTGATCAGCGCGCGGCGTACCGGCAGGCGGGTAGTTTGGTCGGTCATCTTGGATCCAGGCTAGGTTCAAAAAGTCAGCTTCAAGCGACAAGCCTCAAGCTTCAAGTGGAGACAATTCTGGCTTGCGGCTTTAGAGCAATCCGTACTGTTTGAGCTTTTTGCGCAGGGTGCCGCGGTTCAAGCCCAGTACCTCGGAGGCACGGGTCTGGTTGCCTTTGACGTAGTTCATCACGCTTTCGAGCAGCGGCGCTTCCACTTCCGACAGCACCATGTTGTAGACGTCGGTCACGTCTTGGCCCTCAAGGTGCTGAAAGTAGTTGTGCAGGGCATCTTCGACGCTGTCGCGCAGCGTTCTTTGATCGCGGGTCTCGTTCATCCCGCTGGCGGGGAGGGTGGATTGACTGCTGTCGCTCACAGTGGGGTTTCCATCAGATAGTGTTGTGTCGAAATTCATGCTGCCAGATCTCCGTCCAACAGTCGGTTGAAATAGCCGGCGACTGCCAGCGTCTGCTGTTCAGCATCGCTGATCCGGTTGAAATCGCGGCGAAATTCGCTGGCGCCGGGCAGGGTTTGCAGATACCAGCCAACGTGCTTGCGGGCGATGCGGGCGCCGTGCTCGGCGCCGTAGAACGCGTGCAGCGCCTGCAGGTGCTGCATCAGGATCTGCTGTTGTTCGGTCAGGGGCGGCTCTGGCAGCTCCTCGCCGGTGCGCAGAAAATGGTCCACTTCGCGGAAGATCCAGGGCCTGCCTTGGGCTGCACGGCCGATCATCACGGCGTCGGCGCCGGTGTGTTGCAGCACCTGGGCGGCCTTGTGCGGGCTGTCGATGTCGCCGTTGGCAAATACCGGAATCGAGATGCTTTGCTTGACCGCGGCGATGGTGTCGTACTCAGCCTGGCCGGTGTATAGCTCCGAGCGGGTCCGGCCGTGCACGGCCAGCGCCTGGATGCCGCTGTCTTCGGCAATACGCGCTACGCGCAGGGCGTTGCGGTTTTCAGGGTCCCAGCCGGTGCGGATCTTTAGCGTGACGGGAATATCAACTGCCTGCACAACGGCTTCGCAAATGGCTGCTACCAGGGGTTCATCGCGCAGCAGGGCAGAGCCGGCGGCCTTGTTGCAGACCTTTTTGGCCGGGCAGCCCATATTGATGTCGATGATCTGGGCGCCGAGCTGGGCGTTCATGCGCGCGGCTTCAGCCATCATTTCCGGATCGCCACCGGCAATCTGAACTGAGCGGGGCTCCGGTTCGCCGTCGTGTTTGAGGCGCAGGCGGGATTTGCGGCTGTTCCACAGGCGGGTGTCGCTGGTCACCATCTCGGATACCACCAGTCCGGCACCCAGCCGCCGACATAGCTGTCGGAAGGGCTGATCGGTCACCCCGGCCATGGGGGCCAGAATAACGCGATTGGCTAGCTGGTAAGGTCCGATACTGATCACTGCTGGTCCATCCCTGTAATGCCCGGTTGTCAGCGCCGCAACAACGGCACGGCGTCCCGTCCGGACGTGCCCGGTCAGGGTGATGAAGTGCGAAAAGGGTCGCCATGATACCCGCAAAGCATGGCCTGTTAAAGACTGTGCTGGGCGTTTTTTGTACAGCTGGTCTGGCAGTGTAGGTCAAGCCTGAGTGAATGTGCTCAGGCTTTCGACGAAAGGATAATTTGCTGGCGCGAGGCCATGGCCACGTGTCAGGGAGTGACAAAGTCCAGTTGGTAGCTGGTCGCCTGGCTGCCCGGTGCGACCATGTTGAGGGCAATATGGATTGGCGTCTGCGATGGCATCAAGGTGCTGCCAGCCAGCTCGCCTGCCAAATACTCTTCAGGGCGGAAGTCTTTGCTGCTGACGGTCTCGCCGCGACTGTTGCTGAACAGCATGCGAATGACCGGGAAGGGCTGCGCATAATCGGCCCGGTTGTAGATGATGACGTTGATATCCAGGCTGTTGGGGAACTCGGGGTGTGGTCTGACCAGCAAGTTGCTGCTACGAATCTGGCTGACGTCCACCCGGGCCGGCAGCTGACAACCTGCAACCAGACACAGATCTTCCATGATCGGGCGCAAGCTGGCATCACGTGCCCAGGCATCCAGGTTGTAATAAAGGGCCTGCGCCGCCAGTGCGAGCAGCGCCAGCAAGCTCAGGGAGCCCCACAGTAGTTTGTGGCGCGCGCGGCGGCGACTTAACGGCGCGGCCAGCTGTAGCGGCTCGTCCTCTAGCTCAGGTAGAAATGCCTGACTATCGATTTCGGGCTCGGTGCGGCCCCGCTCATAGGGCGTCGGCGTTTCCGGCTGTTCGCGCTCGGCATGCAACGGGGCCTCTGGCTGTCCACGACGGAAAATGGCGCTGTTGTCGGTGTCCTGTAAAGGAACCAGATGCGCGCGCGGCGGTGTGGCGGGCGCAGGCTCGGGCTCAGCATCTGGCTCCGGGGCATCGGTGGTTGCCTCTGGCTGCTCGCTCGCCGGGCCAAAGTCGCGGGCCTGGGGTGTGGCCAGGAAGGCTTCGTTCAGCTCCAGTTCGTCGTCGCTATCCAGGCTGCTAAAACCGGGCTCCACGCTGTCGTCGTCGCGTCTGGCTGTTTCGGCCAGGGTGAGCGGCGGCTCGTCGTCGTCAAGCAGCTCAAAGCCGGCGCTCCCTTGCCGCGTATCGGGTTGGCTTGAGAGGGTTGGCTCGGTGCTGTCGCGCGGCGTGATTTCGTCGAGAATGGATTCGTCCAGCCCCAGGGCTTCAAGGTCTAGCTCGTCCAGCTCAAGGTCGTCGTGAATCAGCAGGGTTTGCTGCTTGCCAGGCTCCTTGCTGGCGACCGGTGCAGCCGGGATGGCCGGGCTGTGCTGTCCGGCGGGCAGGGCGTTGAAGACCTTCAGGCAAGCGCCGCAGCGCACATTGCCGGCAGCGGCCTGCAGCTGCTCCTGCGTGAGGCGAAAATGGGTCTTGCAGAAGGGGCACTGGGTGACCTGCAGTTCGCTCATGTCTGGCCGGCTGTCCTGTTGCGTGGAGTGAGTCGCAAAATCGCTATTCTGCCCGTATTAGCGGGGCGCTGTCATCGCCGCTTGCCGCTCACGCGAATCCAGCCGTCCTGCTCTGCAACCGGGTCCAGCTTGAAGTCATCACGGTAAGCCTGCAGGATCTCTTCGGTCTGCTCTGCCAGGATGCCGGATAGCGCAAGCAGTCCGCCGGGCTTTACCAGGCTGGCGAGCTGTGGCGCCAGGCTGACCAGCGGGCCGGCCAGGATGTTGGCCACCAGTACGTCTGCTTGGGTGGTGGGCATCTGTTCGGGCAGATACAGGTCAAAGCGCTCGTCAGCCAGTTGGTTGCGCTGGGCGTTGTCACGCGAGGCTTCCAGTGCCTGGATGTCGATGTCGGTACCTACCGCATGATCGGCGCCCAGCAGTAGGCCGGCTATGGCTAGAATGCCCGAGCCGCAGCCAAAATCGATCAACGTCTTACCCTGTAGCTGTTGGGCGTCGAGCCACTGCAGGCACAGGGACGTGGTCGGGTGGGTGCCGGTACCAAACGCCAGGCCTGGGTCCAGCAGCAGGTTGACGGCATCGGGTTCGGGCGCGGCATGCCAGCTGGGTACAATCCACAACCGTTGGCCAAAGCGCATTGGGTGGAAGTTATCCATCCAGCTGCGCTCCCAGTCCTGGTCTTCGATCTGCTCAAGCTCATGGGCCGGTAGCTCGGCTTGCCACAGCAGGCGCAGGTGCTGCAGTAGCGCCTCGCCGTCGGTGTCGGCCTCGAACAGGGCCAGAAGATGGGTGTTGGACCACAGCGGGGTAGTGCCCAGGTCTGGCTCGAAGATCGGTTGGTCTTCGGCGTCCATAAAGGTAACCGACACCGCGCCCAGCTCCAGCAACTGGTCTTCCAGCGCCGGGGCCTGTTCGGGGGTGATGGCAAGACGGAGTTGCAGCCAGGACATAGGGGCTCCTTCGGCGCAGCTGCAAGCGACAAGCTTCAAGCTGCAAGATCGGCAGAAAAAGAAAGGGAGCGATAATTCGCTCCCCCGAATGGTGCAGATAATACGCTGTGAGCTGGCAGCTTGCAGCTGGGGCTTACTTCAGCCCCAACTTGTGCTCCAGATAGTGAATGTTGACGCCACCCTTGCAGAAGCCGGGCTCGCGCACCAGTTCACGGTGCAGCGGGGTGTTGGTCTTGATGCCGTCGACCACCAGCTCGTCGATTGCGTTGCGCATGCGGGCCAGTGCTTCGTCGCGGGTTGCGCCGTAGGTGATCAGCTTGCCGACCAGTGAGTCGTAGTTCGGCGGAACCTTGTAGCCGCTATACAGATGCGAATCGACGCGTACACCGTTACCGCCGGGCGCGTGATAGAAACTCACTGTGCCGGGGCTGGGCATGAAAGTCTTGGGATCTTCGGCGTTGATACGACACTCAATGGCATGGCCGCGAATGACAACGTCATCCTGGCTGATGCTCAGAGGTTGGCCGGAGGCGACCAGCAACTGTTCCTTGACGATATCGATGCCGGTGACCATTTCGGAGACCGGGTGCTCCACCTGAACGCGGGTGTTCATCTCGATAAAGTAGAACTCGCCGTTCTCGTAGAGGAACTCGAAGGTGCCGGCGCCACGGTAGCCCAGGTCGATACAGGCCTGAACGCAGCGGGCCTGAACTTCGGCGCGTGCCTTCTCGTCGATGCCGGGTGCTGGTGCCTCTTCGATGATTTTCTGGTGACGGCGCTGCAGCGAGCAGTCGCGATCACCCAGGTGGACAGCGTTGCCCTGGCCGTCTGACAGTACCTGAACTTCCACGTGACGCGGGTTGGTCAGGAACTTCTCCAGATACACCATCGGGTTGCCGAAAGCGGCGCCAGCTTCAACCTGGGTCAGCTTGATCGACTTGATCAGCTCGGACTCTTCATGCACCACGCGCATGCCGCGGCCACCGCCGCCGCCTGCCGCCTTGATGATGACCGGATAGCCAACGCGCTGGGCGATTTTCAGGCACTCGGCTTCGTCTTCCGGCAACGGGCCGTCGGAGCCCGGGACTGTGGGGACGCCGGTTTCCTTCATGGCCGCAATGGCGGAGACCTTGTCACCCATCAGGCGGATAACCGCAGCGCTCGGGCCGATAAAGGTGAAGCCGGAGTTTTCGACCTGCTCGGCAAAGTCCGCGTTCTCGGCCAGGAAGCCGTAGCCGGGGTGGATGCCGTCGGCGCCGGTTACTTCCGCCGCGCTGATGATCGCCGGGATGTTCAGGTA
>DBHE01000208.1:0-10288 GCA_002296055.1 Pseudomonadaceae bacterium UBA836 | reverse complement strand
AGTTCACGGTCGGCGGTGGAGTGCACCGCCACGGTTTTCAGACCGAGTTCCTTGCACGCGCGGATAACCCGCAGGGCAATTTCACCTCGGTTGGCAATAAGTACTTTTTGCATCGCAGCCTCCAGGTTGGGCTCAGGCGATGCTGAACAGCGGTTGATCGAATTCGACCGGCTGGCCGTTCTCGACCAGAATCGATTGCACTACGCCGCTCTTGTCAGCTTCGATGTGGTTCATCATCTTCATGGCTTCGACGATGCACAGTACGTCGCCGGCTTTGACCGTTTGGCCAACTTCAACGAATACCGCAGCAGTCGGTGAGGGCGAGCGGTAGAAGGTGCCAACCATGGGTGAGCGAACCAGGTGCCCGCTCGGCTCGGCCGGAGCGGCCGGTGCATCGGCTGCAGCCGGGGCGGCAGCGGGTGCGGGAGCGGTGGCAACGGGGGCCGGCGCGACCTGATATTGCGGAGCGGCGACCTGCTTGCTGTGGCGGCTGATGCGCACAGACTCTTCGCCTTCATGAATTTCCAGTTCGTCGATACCGGACTCTTCCAGCAGTTCGATCAGTTTTTTGACTTTACGAATGTCCATTGATGCGTGCACTCCAGATCAGGTTTGCGTAATTCAGTGTTGTTCGATCTTCTCTATGGCTGCCTGCAGGGCCAGCTCGTAGCCCACGGCGCCCAGACCGCAAATCACCCCTTCGGCAACGTCCGAGAAGTAGGAGTGATGACGGAAAGATTCGCGCTTATACACGTTGGATAAGTGAACTTCGATGAATGGGATGCTCACTGCGAGCAATGCGTCACGTATTGCCACGCTGGTATGAGTAAAAGCGGCGGGATTGATGATGATGAAGTCGATGGCTTCATCGCCGGCAGCGTGAATACGCTCGATCAGCTCATGCTCGGCATTGCTTTGCAGGCTCAGCAGGTGATGGCCGCGCTGGCTGGCCAGCTCACGCAGGTGCTGGTTGATCTGCTCCAGCGTAGTGGCGCCGTAAACGCCGGGCTCGCGGCTACCAAGGCGGTTCAGGTTGGGGCCGTTTAGAACCAGGATACTGGCCATGTTGCGTCTGTTTCCTTGTGTGACGGGTGACCCGTCGGTCGAGTTTTTTCGGCAGTTTGCCGCAATCAGTCCGGCCTGTCCATAAGTGGAATATTGACATCAGATGTCAGCATGATGGCAGCATTATAGCGCAAACTTATTTTTGGCTAGCGCGCTCGGCGAGTGCGGCGAACTCGTTCTTTGAGACTTCGCCCTGGATGCGCAGGTCACGCAGCTCGGAGCCGTTGGCGGAAAAAAACAGGTAGGCCGGAGGACCGAACAGCTTGTGCTGTGTCAGCCAGGCCCGCTGGGCAGGGGTGTTGTCGGTCACATCCAGTTTTAGCCGCAGGTGGCCGCCCAGCAGTGTCTGAATGTCGGGCTGGTTGAGAATGGTGCGCTCCATAACCTTGCAGCTGATGCACCAATCGGCATAGAGGTCGACGATGGCAGGCTGTCCCTGCTCGGCCGCCTGCGCCAGTGCCTGCTGCAGCTGTGCCGGGTCGCGCAGTGTGGTGAAAAAAGATGCTTGGCTGCTGGAGCCCGCGCCGCCAGTCAGTGGCTGCAGAGGCCGCAGCGGATCTTCGCCACCGGCCAGCGCCCCGAACAGCGCCGCTGCGGCGTACAGGCCAAACAGCAGGGCGATGGTCTGGCGCAGATACTGGCCACTTTGCAGGGACGCCAGGCGCACAGCCAAGCCAGCGGCCAGCGCTGCCCATAGCGCCAGACTAAGCGGGCCGGGCAGAACCCGCTCCAGCAGCCAGATAGCGACCGCCAGCAGACCAAAGCCGAACAGATGCTTGACCGTTTCCATCCAGGGGCCGGAACTGGGCAGCAGGCTTTTGCCGAACAGGGTAACCAGCAGCAGCGGTGTGCCCATGCCCAGGCCCAGGGCAAACAGGTTGATGCCGCCGCCGAGGGTGTCACCGGTGCTGCTGATATACACCAGCGCGCCAGCCAGCGGCGCGGAGATGCAGGGCGAGACCACCAGTGTGGAGAGCGCGCCCATTGCGGTGGCGCCGGGCAGCGAGCCACCGTGCGCGCGACGATTCAGCCGGTCCAGGGGCTCGCGCAGGGCGGCCGGCAGGCGCAGGTCGAACACGCCGAACATGGCCAGAGCAAAAAGTAGGAAGAACAGTGCAAAGGTGCCCAGCACCCAGGGCGACTGCAGGCGTGCCTGCAGGTTGAGAGCCGCGCCGAAGCTGCCAATCAGTGCGCCGACGATCGCCAGGGTGACGGCCATGCCTAGTACGTAGCCCAAGGCCAGACTCATTGCACGACCACGGCCTATCTGACTGCGGCCCAATACCATGCTCGACAAAATCGGTAGCATTGGCAGTACGCAGGGGGTAAAGGTCAGGCCCAAGCCAGCGGCGAAGAACAGTAGCAGGGTAATCAGCCCGCCGCGCTCGATGGCAGGCGTATTCTGGGCCGCATCAGTTGGGGTGGAAGCGGCGGAGGGGGTAGCGCTGCCCAGGGCGGAGGGTAACTCCAAGGCGACGGTTTCGGGTGGGTAGCACAGGCCGGCGTCGGCGCAGCCCTGAAAACCGAGGTTCAGTCGACGTGTGCCGGCTGGCACCGCCGCCGGGTCCAGGGTGATTTGCAGTTGGTTGTAGTACACCTCCACGTCGCCGAAGTACTCGTCGGTCTTGTGGATACCGTCCGGCAGCTGCATCTCGAGGGACACGCCCTCATCGGTGCTGACCTGCAGGCGGTGGCGGTAGAGGTAATAGCCCGGCGCAATGTCGACGATCAGCGCTAGTCGTTCGTCGTCGGCGTCCAGCACGCCGGGACGGAAAGCCTCATGCACGGGCAGAAAGTCGGCCTGGTTGCTGCTGCCCTGCAGCAAGCTGCCGGCGCCGCGATTATCGGTGAACTGGGCGTAAGCGGTGCTGGCACAGAGCAGTAGCGCGAGCAGGACGAGACGAAGCGCGGACATGGGATAACCGACCTGAAAAACAGAGGCTCATCATACGGTGTGCGCTTTGCTGGCGAAAGGGCGCGGCCGCCCTTGGGTGACCGCCTAAGTGTTGCCAAATGGGACAAGGAAGCGCTGACCAATCCCACACGCCCTTTGCGAGCGCAGTTGATCAGTGCTTGCTCAGATTCGAAACGCCGATACGGCTGACAGCAGCGCGCGGCTGCGCTGGCTGATTTGCTGGGTGTGCTGTCGGGTATGGCTGACCATGCCCAGGTTGGCGTCGCTCAGCTGGTGAATCTGCTGGCTGTTCTCGCGAATGGTGCGTACCCGTTCGGACTGGGCGTCGGTGTGGGTGGCGATATGTTCGGCTAGCTCGGTGATGCGGTCGATGGCATTGACGATGCGCCCCAAAGCCGCATCGGCCAACTGCCCCTGCTCGGCGGTATGACGCGCATGCTTGACCTGCTCTTCCATCTGGCCGGCGGATTGGCGGGCCACCTGTTGCAGGCGCTCGATCAGTTGGCGAATCTCCTGCGTAGAGCCTGCCGTGCGTTGGGCCAGTCCACGAACTTCATCGGCAACCACGGCAAAACCGCGCCCGGCTTCGCCAGCTCGCGCCGCCTCAATGGCAGCATTCAGCGCCAACAGGTTGGTCTGTTCGGCAATGCCCTGAATGACCTGCAAGACGCCGCCGATGGTGTCGGATTCGGCCACCATGCGATCAATGGTGCGGGCACTGCTTTGTACTTCCTGCACCAACTGCTGCATCTGGGCGATGGTGCCGCCGATGACTTCCTGGCCGTCGCGCACTTCGCGGTTGGCGGCGCGGGCCAGCTCTGCGCTTTCGCCAGCATTGGTGGCGACCAGCCGGATGGCCTCGTCCATGCCGCCGATATCCTGGTTGATGGACTGGGTGTCGCGCTGCTGCTGAGCGGCGCGGTCGTGGGTGTCAGCGGAGAGTCGCTCCAGGTCGTCGCTGGTGCCGCTGAGCGCCTCAGCCTGCTGGTTGATGGTGGTGACCAGTTCAATCAGATACTGACGTAGCTGATTGGCCGCCAGCTCCAGCTGTTTCAGTTCACTGATGCGCGAACTGGACTCGACCGGCTGGGTAAAGTCGCCCTCAGCGTAGGTGGATAGCACTGGGGCGAAGCGGCCGATAGCCTTGGACAGGGCGCGCTGCGAGCGCTCGATCAGCAACGCGATAAGAATGATCAGCCCGATGATGGCCAATTGCACGTTGCGCACTTGGTTGGTGATGCCGTCGCGGGCGGCGGTCAGCGCCGGCCGCATCTGTGCGGTGCCGGCCTGCAGGTTGTCGATGCGTTCTCCGGTAATCTGCTGTAGTTGCGCTCGTTCAGCGATCAGCGCGCCGGTCCGCTCAAGTTCGGCTGGATAGCGTTTGAGCAGCGACAGCAGGGTACGTTTGAAGTCAGCGCCGGGGTCAACAGCGTCAGCGCTGCTGTCGGTATTGATGCCCAGTAACGAGGCGAAGGGGTCGTTGCTGTTTTCTTGCTCCGCAATCACCCCCAGCAGCGGCAGCGCATCCAGTGCATTGGCGCGCTCCTGCGCACCCTGCAGCAGACGCTGCAGATTGGCCAGCAACGCCGGGTCGTTCTGGCTGAACAGCTTGGCCCGCGCCAGGCTGATACGCAGCAGATCTGCCTGCAGTTCGTCGATCAGACGAACATACTCCATCGCCTGCCGAGCACCCTGTTGCTGGCCATCGCGGGCATAGCTGGCCAGGTGCGCCAGTTCGGCCTGTATTTCCCGTTCAGCCTGGGTGAGCAGGCCCTGCGGGTCGCCGGCGAGCTTGCCTACTGCCAGCAGGTCCGTTTGCATGAAATCGATAAAGGCCGCCAGTGGCTCAGCCAGTGGCTGACGGATGTCGTCAGGGAATGCCTGCAGGTTGTCCTGCAGCGCGCTTGCGGTGTGTTGCGCCTCTTGCAGGCGAACCGCATCGCCGCTCAGGCGGTAGGCTTCGGTGTCACGCTGCAGGGCCTGGGTTTGGCTGACAATATTCAGATAGGCGTCCATCAGCGTGTAAGGCACCTTGAGCGCCTGCTGCGCCCACCAAAGGCTGGCGGCCAGGGCGATGCCCACTGCAACCAGCAGGCAGGTGTTGAACAGAGTCAGGGTCTTCAGGCGCATGCGCGGGCTCTCGGACAAGGTGAGACGACCGCGATGATAGTGTCAATTGTGTGACAGCTTGATGAAAGGTGGCGATGTGCCGTTATCCAGAGCGCGGCATGATAGACGGTATCGGGCGGGCAGGGGTGGACTCACGGTGATATGCTGGTGCGCATGACAGCTACGGGAGTCTGGATATGGCATTTGGTAAAGGAAAATCCGCTACACACACCGATGGCGACAAGAGCTGGTTGGGTAAGCTGATACTGGTTCCGGTACTGATCGTTCTGCTGATCCTCGTGTTGGTGGGGTGGTACTGGAGCAGTGAACCGGGGCTTGAACCGGTGGCCGGTACACCGAAAACCGAGCAGGTTAGCGGTGAGTACACGGCGATGACCTTGCGCGGGCTGGTGCTGACGCTGCTGGACAAGCCCGGTGGCTATATCAGCAACGACATCATGCCGCCCGGTCTGCTGATGGATAACATGCCGCGTTGGGAGTACGGCGTGCTGGTTCAGGTACGTGACATGACCCGTGCGCTGCGCCGCGACATGGCGCGCTCACAGTCGCAATCCACCGAGGACCGGGATCTGGTCAAGGCCGAACCGCGCTTCCACTTCGATAACAACAGCTGGGCCATGCCGGCCAGCGAAAGCGAGTACCGCGATGGCGTTAAGGCGCTGGACAGTTATATCGCCCGCCTGCGTCGTGGAGAGGCCAATTTCTATTCGCGTGCCGACAACCTGTCCAGTTGGGTGAGCGACGTTAGCACTCGCCTCGGATCGCTGTCGCAGCGCCTGTCTGCCAGTGTCGGGCGTGCCCCGCTGACCGATGGTGGCAAACTGGGTGAGACGACGCCCTGGCTCGAAATTGACGATGTGTTCTATGAAGCACGCGGTACGTCCTGGGCGCTGGTGCAGCTGCTGCGCGCTGTCGAGCATGACTTTGGCGGCGTGCTGGAGAAGAAGAACGCGCTGGTGAGCCTGCAGCAGATTATCCGTGAGCTGGAGGCGACCCAGCAGACCCTGTGGAGTCCCATGGTGCTCAATGGTGATGGCTTTGGCATGCTGGCCAACCATTCGCTGGTCATGGCCAACTACCTGTCGCGCGCCAACGCCGGCCTGATCGAGCTGCACCGCTTGCTGGAACAGGGCTGATACGTGAATCAACAACAGGTAGAGGCTTATCTCAAGGCCTCAGGGGCTGAGCGGGTGGTGTATGTCGACGAGCACGACCAGCCGCTCGGCGAGGTCACCCGCGCCGAGGCGCAGGCGCGGGGGCTGATTACCCGCTGCACCTTTATTTTTGTGTTCAACAGTCGTGGTGAGTTGTGCGTGCATCAACGCACCGCCCACAAGCGGCTGTATCCTGCCTTCTGGGATGTGGCGGCTGGCGGCGTGGTCGCCGCAGGCGAAAGCTACCTGGAGGGGGCCGAGCGGGAGCTGGCCGAGGAGTTGGGGGTGCAGGGCGTGCCGCTGACCGAACACTTCCGCTTTTACTTTGACTCGCCTGATAGCCGCCTGTGGGCCGGGGTCTTCAGTTGCCGCTGGGATGGCCCCTTGCGGCTGCAGCCGGAGGAAGTGCAGGCGGCCCGTTGGGTCGATCTGCACGGTGACTGGCGACGTACTGGTGAGCAGTACGCACCTGACTCGCAGGAAGCCCTGGCGCGTTTGTTGAAACACCCTTCTTTGGATCTTCCTGCATGAAAAAGACCGGTTTGCAGGCCCTGGGTGGCCTGGTCTATTCCACCGACTCCGGGCGCATGTGCCCTGACTGTGAACAGCCTCAGACTGAATGCCGCTGCGCCGAGCAGGCGGTGCCCAAGGGTGATGGCATTGCTCGGGTGCGCCGTGAAACCAAAGGGCGTGGCGGTAAAACGGTTACCACGGTGAGTGGGGTGCTGTTGAAAGCAGATGACCTAAAGGCATTGGCCAAGCGCCTGAAGAATCGCTGTGGTTGTGGCGGCGCGGTCAAGGACGGTGTTATCGAGATTCAGGGGGACAAGGCAGAGCAGGTCTGTGAGCTGCTGAAAGCCGAGGGCTACCAGGTCAAGCGCGCCGGAGGCTGATATGCCGCTGTTGGCGTATTGGCGCGACCAGGCCACCCAGCGCAAGGTCTGGGCCATTGCCTTTCCGTTAATCCTCTCCAATATCAGCGTGCCGCTGGTCGGGCTGGTCGACACCGCCGTGATCGGCCATCTGGACGCGGCTTATCATCTCGGCGCGGTTGCGGTCGGCAGCACCCTGTTTACTTTCGTACTCTGGGCAGCCGGCTTTCTGCGTATGGGCACCACCGGGTTTGCTGCGCAGGCAAGCGGCGCCGAGAACGGCGATGAACTTCGTGGGGTGCTGGCTCAGTCACTGTGGCTGGCGCTGTTGCTGAGCTTGCTGGTGTTGGTGCTGCGCGAGCCATTGCTGCTTGCCGGGTTGCACTATCTGGATAGCAGCCCAGCGCTGATAGAGCAGGCCGGGTTGTACTTCCATATTCGGCTCTGGAGCTTGCCGGCGGCGCTGGCCAACTTTGTGCTGATCGGCTGGTTTATCGGTGCGCAGAACAGCCGTGCCCCCTTTGCCATATTGCTGACCGTGAACCTGTGCAACATTGCGCTGGATCTGCTGCTGGTGGTCTGGCTGCAGTGGGGGGTGGCCGGCGCGGCCTGGGCCAGTGTGTGCGGCGACTACCTCGGGCTGATGCTCGGCCTGGTCTTGCTGCAACCCATTTTGCGGCGTCATCCGGGGCGCTTTGTCTGGTCTCAGGCACTGGGCCTGCGTGGCGCGGCGCCTCTGCTGCGGGTCAATCGTGACATTCTTATTCGCACGCTCGCGCTGCAGTCGGTGTTTTATCTGCTGGTGGTGCAGGGCGCGCAGTTGGGCGATGAGGTGGTGGCGGCCAATGCGGTATTGCTTAACTTTATGCTGCTCACATCCCATGCCCTCGATGGTTTGGCGCATGCGTTGGAAGCCCTTGGCGGGCATGCCTTGGGTCGCCGTGATCGGCGTCAGTTGAGCGCGGTGCTGGTGGTGACAGCGATGTGGTCGCTGCTGCTCAGCCTTGGTTTTGTGTTGGTATTCATGCTGGCTGGTGAGGCGATCATCGCACTGCTTACCGACTTGGCGACGGTGCGTACCGTTGCAGGCGAGTACTTGCCCTGGATGGCGTTGATGCCCCTGGTGACGGTCTGGAGTTACCTGCTTGACGGCTTGTTTATCGGCGCGTCGCGGGCGCTGGCCATGCGCAACGCCATGCTGCTGGCGCTGGTGTGCTATCTGCCGCTAGTCTGGTACTTGCAGGGGCTGAATAATCATCTGGTGTGGTTCTGTTTCATGACCTTCATGGCGCTGCGAGCGCTGTTTCTAGGGGGCTGGTTCATCTGGCTATGGCGCACCGACCGCTGGATGCCGGCGGGTGAGAGCGGCCACCGTAGTGAGGAGTTAAACGCATGATTGAGGCGCCTATTCCTGTCGATGAGGTGCAGCGGCTGGCTGCGCTGCGGTCTATGCAGCTGCTCGACACGCCGCCCGATCCTCACATCGATGCCTTGCTGCGGACCGCCCAGCGGTTGTTTGGTGTGAGCAGTACGCTGGTGACGCTAATCGATACTGATCGCCAATGGTTCAAGGGGCGGATTGGCGCCAATAACCTTGAGGGGCCACGCAATGTGTCCTTTTGCGGTCACACTATTTTGTCAGAGGACATTCTGCATGTGCCGGATGCCTTTGATGACGAACGCTTTTTCGATAATCCGGCGGTACTCGGGTACCCATTTGTGCGTTTTTACGCCGGTATTGCCCTGCATGCGCCGGATGGCAACCGCATTGGCTCCTTTTGCGTGCATGACACGGCACCGCGCGAACTGACAGCATCCGAGCGCGAGGCCATGCGGGATTTTCAGCAGCTATTTGAGGCGCTCTTTGTTGCCCATCAGCTGCGTATGGACGCGGCCTGGTTGCAGGAGGCGCTGGGCCAAGCGGAGCGTCGTGCGCTGATCGACCCGTTGACCCAGCTGTGGAATCGTCAGGGGTTGCGGGCCATGTTACCGGCGCTGCTCAGTCGCGCTGAGCGTGAGGCCCTGCAGGTGGCTTTCATCTACGGCGACCTTGACCATTTCAAACGTATCAACGATGAACACGGCCATGCGGCGGGCGATCAGGTGCTGATTCAATCAGGTCAGCGCATGGTCGCCGCCTTGCGTCCGCATGACCTGGCCCTGCGTCTGGGTGGTGAAGAGTTGGCGGTGCTGGCGCTGGTGCAGAATGAGCAAGAGTTGGATGCGATTGCTGAGCGCCTGCGTGAGAGCTTCTGCCGTCAGCCGTTCGAACTCGATGAGACAACCTTGCAGGTGACCATCAGTTTGGGTACCGCACTGGCAGATGCCGCGTCGGTAGAGCCTGGCGCCCAGAATGTCATCCAGCGCGCGGATGCCGCGCTGTATACGGCCAAGCGCGAGGGGCGCAACCGGGTAGTGCGCGGCTAGCGGCTGGCTTGGGGCTGCAGCCACCAGTGCAGATAACGGCCAAGGTGTTGATAGGCGGGGTGCTGGCTGTAGCGCAGTTCAAACTCGATCAGGTCATCAAGACTGCTGTTGCTGCAAAAGGGTTCGGGCATGTAGTCGTAAAACACCCTCACACCGCTGGTGCCCTTGCATGTAAGGCCCGCTGCCTCAGTCCAGGCCTTCACCTGCTGCGGGTCAAGCGGCTGCTGCGGCGTCAGGCCGCTTTCACCCTGACCAGACAGCGGCTTCTTGCGCAGCTTCTTGAACTGTCCCTTCACCAGATTTTTGTAGATCAGCGCGTCGCGATTGTAGAACGCCAGTGACAGGGCGCCGCCTGGCAGCAGCAGCGTAGCCAGCTGTGCTAGCGCATCGGCGGGCTCGGCCAGCCACTCCAGCACTGCATGAAAAACCACCAGATCATACTGCTCACCCTGCGCGGCAAGGGCCTGCAAGGGGGTTTGCAGGTAGCGTACTGGCTGCGGCGGATTGCTTGCGTCGATGCGCTCGCGGGCGGCTTCTAGCATCACGTCTGAGGGCTCGGCAACCGTCAGCTGATGTCCCAGCCCCGCCAGCCAGCAGCTGATTTGCCCCAGCCCGGCACCAATATCGAGGATGCGTAGCGGCGTGTCGGCTTGCATGAGCGCAGGCATCCACTGCTGCATATCGCGTTGCAACACGGCAAGGCGAATGGCGCCTTTGGGGCTGTC
>DBHE01000014.1 GCA_002296055.1 Pseudomonadaceae bacterium UBA836 | reverse complement strand
ACCCAGCGCGACCTGCCACAGCGGAATGCTCGGCGGCACAATCAGGGCAAACAGGATGGAGGTAACAAAGAAACCCTCGTTGACCTCGTGCTTACGGATGGAGGCAAACAGCACTTCCCAGAAGCCACCGACCAGGAAGGTCACAGCGTAAACAGGGAGGAAGTAAGCCGCACCGTGGATCAGGTTGTCCCACAGGCTTGCCGGATCAAAACCGGCAAACATCGCGATCAGCGCCAGGCGCCAGTTATCCTGGGATGCCAGCAGATCGGGGTTACCCGCGTAAATGCTGTTGGCCTGAAAACCGATGTTGTACATCCCGTAGAAAATCACCGGGAAGGTGCACAGCCAGACGGTGATCATCATGCGCTTGAGGTCAAGACCATCACGCACGTGGGCAGTGGTCTTGGTGACGCTGCCCGGACGATAGAAGAATGTATCTACGGCTTCGTACAGGGCATACCACTTCTCGTGCTTGCCGCCCTTCTCGAAGTTGTGCTCGATCTTGTCGAGGAATGAACGCAGGCCCATCTGTCAGCCCTCCTTCTCGATGCGAGTCAGGTTGTCCCGCAGAATCGGGCCGTACTCGTACTTGCCAGCGCAGACGTAGCTGCACAGCGCCAGGTCTTCTTCATCCAGCTCCAGGGCGCCCAGCTTCTGCGCCATGTCGGTATCGCCCACCACCAGGTAACGCAGCAGTTGAGTCGGCAGGATATCCAGCGGCATCACCATCTCATAGTTGCCCACCGGTACCATGGCACGCGGACTACCGTTAGTGCTGGTATCAAAATCGAACAGGCGAGAAGGGTTCAGCTTGGAAACGAAGATATTCAGCACCGAGTGCTTCTTAACGCCAGCACGCAGGTAATGCAGCATTTGACGCTCATTACCTTCTTTCAGTACCGACACCTGGGAGTGGAAGCGTCCCAGATAGGCAACCGGGCCACGCGCCGCACGGCCGCCGAACACCGAACCGGAAATCAGACGATTGTCGCCGCTTTTCAGTTCGCCAGCAGTCAGCTCGTCCAACTGGGCGCCCAGACGGGTTTTCAGCAGACGGGGCTTCTCGACCTGCGGGCCAGCCAGGGCAACATAGCGATCAGTCCAGATGCGGCCTTCGGTAAACAGCACGCCGAAGGCAATCACGTCTTGGTAGTTGATCTGCCAGACGCTCTTGCTCTCACCGACCGGGTCCAGATGATGGATATGCGTACCGGCCAGGCCGGCCGGGTGCGGACCGGCAAAGCTTTCAGTGCTGACGCCACTGACGCTTTCGCCCGGCAGGCTGACACCGTCGGCCTTGCACAGCCAGACCTTGGCCATACGCGCCAGCACTTTCAGACCGTTCTCAAATTCAGCGGCGTGCTGCTTGATGATCACAGCCGGATCAGCCGCCAGCGGATTGGAGTCCATGGCAGTGACAAAAATCGAACTGGGCTTGGCGTCAACGGCGGGCGTCTTGCTGAACGGGCGGGTGCGCAGCGCGGTCCACAGACCGGAGGCAACCAGCTGGTCACGCACCTGCTGATCACTCAACTGCTCAAGGGTGGCAGCGCTGTGGGCGTCAAAGCTGACCGCATCGTCACCATCGATATCGATGACAACCGACTGCAGTACGCGCTTTTCACCACGATTGATGGCACTGATGGTGCCTGCCGCAGGCGCGGTAAACACAACACCGGGTGTTTTCTTGTCGCTGAACAGAACCTGCCCCAGCTTGACCCGGTCTCCTTCACGCACCTCCATGGTCGGCTTCATACCGTGGTAATCGAAGCCAACAACAGCGACGCTGCGTACCGGACGTGCGTCCTCGATACGCTGCTCTGGAGAACCGGTGATCGGCAGATCCAAGCCCCGTTTGATTTTTATCATACGAATAGCCTAATCACTTGGTGGAATCTTTCAGGGCGGGCCGCTTACGCGAGCAAATGCATGCGCCGAGTACCACTTGACAGCAGGTGCAAACGATCAGGGCAAAGCAGCCTCAAACCCCAATAAAAAATCCCTGCAAGTATAAATAGCATGACTTTTCAATGCTACTGAGCCACTTGGTTTTTTCCTTTTTTTAATGACTTACATTGACGGAATCTATGGACAGGCCGGGTATTGAGCGCCATGTGGAAACACCCGGAAACACTGTATCTGCCAGCAGGCAACAAATAAGCCGGATAGCCTTCTAAGCTAAATACGAATCACCAGCAACCAGACCAAAGTCATGCACTCGATCACCCGCGCCCTCCTTCTTGGCGCCCTACTTGTCAGCACCACTATCCAGAGCGCCGACAACGAGCTGGTACTACGCAACCAGCACCTGTTTCGCTATCTGCTGATGGATATCTACACCGCCGAGCTGTACGCCCCGGCCCAGACACCCCTGGAGCAGCTACTGGCAAGTGACGAGGCGGCGCGATTAACGCTGCACTATCACCGCAACATCGACAGGGAAGACCTGATCAAAGCCGCGCAAACCACTCTGCAACGTCAATATGGCGAGAATGAGCTTAGCGCTTGGCAAGCAGAACTCGACACCCTGCACGGCCGCTTCAGCGACATCCAGGATGGCGACAGCTACACCCTTGAGCGCAGCGCAGAGGGCGAGCTGACACTGCGCCACAACGGCACCCTCAGCTATCAGAGCGACACACCCGGGCTTGCCACCCTGTACCTGGGCATCTGGCTGGGCGAAGACGGCCTGTCCGACTCGCTACGCAGCGCCCTGCTTCAGTAGCACAGATAAATAACAGGCAACAAAAAAGGCGCCGAAGCGCCTTTTTTGCTCTAACCCGCGAGGATCAAGCCGGGAAAGCCGGCGGATTAACGTGGGCCATATCTTCCAGGATACGAACGACCTGGCAGCTGTAACCAAACTCGTTGTCATACCACACGTACAGGATGACGCGGTTGTCGTTGCAGATGGTCGCTTCGGCATCCACCACGCCCGCGTGACGGGAACCGACGAAGTCAGTGGAAACCACTTCCTGCGAGTTGGTGAAGTCGATCTGCTTGTGCAGGTCCGAGTGCAGCGCCATATAGCGCAGGTAGTCGTTGACCTCGTCGCGATCAGTCGACTTTTCCAGATTCAGGTTCAGGATCGCCATGGAAACGTTCGGCGTCGGAACGCGAATCGCGTTACCACTCAGCTTGCCCGCCAGCTCCGGCAGCGCCTTGGCAACCGCCTTGGCAGCACCGGTCTCGGTGATAACCATGTTCAGCGCAGCGCTACGACCGCGACGATCGCCCTTGTGGAAGTTGTCGATCAGGTTCTGGTCGTTGGTGTACGAGTGCACAGTTTCAACGTGACCGTTAACGATACCGAACTTGTCATTGATGGCCTTGAGTACCGGCACGATGGCGTTGGTGGTACAGGAGGCAGCAGAAATGATCTTGTCTTCGGGCGTGATAACCGCGTGGTTGATACCGTGCACCACGTTTTTCAGATCACCTTTGCCCGGTGCAGTCAGCACAACCTGAGCCGCGCCCTTGCATTGCAGGTGCTGGGACAGGCCAGCTTCGTCGCGCCACACGCCGGTGTTGTCGACAACGATAGCGTCTTCAATACCGTAAGAGGTGTAATCGATGCTGGTCGGATCGCTGGCGTAGATCACCTGGATCAGGTTGCCGTTGGCGGTCAGGGTGTTGTTTTCTTCATCAATAGTGATGGTGCCCTGGAAGGAGCCGTGCACAGAGTCACGACGCAGCAGGCTGGCACGCTTGGCCAGATCGTTGGCAGCACCCTTGCGCACAACGATGGCGCGCAGACGCAGACCGTCGCCAGCGCCGGACTTCTCGATCAGGATGCGAGCCAGCAGGCGGCCGATACGACCAAAGCCGTACAGCACAACATCACGCCCCTGACGACGCTCACCGGTCTTGCCAATAACACTGGCCAGCTCATCACGCAGGAACGCATTCAGATCGTCGCTGCCGCTGGAACGGAATTTGTTGACCAGACGGGCCAGGTCGATGGAAGCCGGACCAAGGTCCATCTCCAGCAACGCCTTGAGGACCGGGAAGGTGTCGTGTACGGACAGCTCGGTGTCATCGATCTGACGGGCGAAGCGGTGGGATTTCAGCAGACTGATGACCGAACGATTGACCAGGCCACGACCATAAATGGAGGTCACCACGTTATGTTCACGGTACAGACGGCCGATCAGAGGAATCATTGCCTCGGCGGTTGCTTCACGGTCCGTCCAG
>DBHE01000004.1 GCA_002296055.1 Pseudomonadaceae bacterium UBA836 | reverse complement strand
TGAGCCCCGCTTCGCGCGATCCGGCCAAGGGCAAACCTGGAAAGGTGTGACATGGCAGGCGCAAAAGAGATTCGCGGCAAGATCGCGAGTATTAAAAGTACGCAGAAGATCACCAGCGCCATGGAAAAGGTGGCGGTCAGCAAGATGCGCAAGGCACAACAGCGCATGACGGCCAGCCGCCCGTACGCTGAGCGTATCCAGCAGGTGATCGGTCATCTGGCCAACGCCAACCCCGAGTACCGTCACGCGTTCATGCAAGAGCGTGAAGTCAAGCGTGTCGGTTACATCGTGGTGAGCACGGATCGCGGTCTGTGCGGCGGCCTGAACACTAACCTGTTCAAGGCTCTGGTCAACAGCATGAAAGAATGGCGTGACCGTAACGTCGAAACCGAACTCTGTGTTATCGGCAGCAAGGGCGCTTCCTTCTTCCGTAGCTACGGCGGCAACGTTGTCGCGGCGATCAGCAACCTGGGCGAAAAGCCCGCGTTGAACGACCTGATCGGCAGCGTCAAGGTAATGCTGGACGGCTACAACGAAGGACGCATCGACCGTCTGTATCTGGTCTCCAACGGCTTCGTCAATACCATGGTTCAGCAGCCCAAAGTGGAACAGATGATTCCGCTGGTGCCCTCCGAAGACGAAGGCGCACAGAAAGGCAGCTGGGACTATCTGTACGAGCCCGATGCCCGGGAACTGCTTGATGGACTGCTGGTGCGGTACATCGAGTCCCAGGTCTACCAGGCTGTGGTCGAAAACAATGCCTGTGAACAGGCAGCCCGGATGATCGCGATGAAGAACGCGACTGACAACGCCGGTGAGCTCATCAACAATCTGCAGCTCATCTACAACAAGGCTCGTCAGGCAGCGATCACGCAGGAAATTTCGGAAATCGTCGGCGGCGCCGCCGCGGTTTGAGGCGACCCGGTTTAACCGGAACGGTTTCAACCATTTAGAGGAACCAACAAATGAGTAGCGGACGTATCGTTCAAATCATCGGCGCCGTCATCGACGTGGAATTCCCGCGCGAAGACGTGCCGAAGGTGTATGACGCGCTGCAGGTGACCGATCAGGGCCTGACCCTGGAAGTCCAGCAGCAACTGGGTGATGGCATCGTACGTACCATCGCCATGGGTACCACCGAAGGTGTCAAGCGCGGTCTGACCGTGTCCAACACTGGTGCAGCCATCTCCGTGCCGGTCGGGGTCAAGACCCTGGGCCGTATCATGGACGTGCTGGGTAACCCGATTGATGAAGCTGGCCCGATCGGCGAAGAAGAGCGCTGGGGTATCCACCGCGCTGCTCCGAGCTACGACGAGCAAGCTGGCTCCAACGAGCTGCTGGAAACCGGCATCAAGGTTATCGACCTGGTTTGCCCGTTTGCCAAGGGCGGTAAGGTTGGTCTGTTCGGTGGTGCCGGTGTAGGCAAGACCGTAAACATGATGGAGCTGATCCGTAACATCGCGATCGAGCACAGCGGTTACTCTGTATTCGCCGGTGTGGGTGAGCGTACTCGTGAAGGTAACGACTTCTATCACGAGATGAAGGACTCCAACGTACTGGACAAGGTAGCCCTGGTATACGGCCAGATGAACGAGCCGCCGGGTAACCGTCTGCGCGTTGCACTGACCGGCCTGACCATGGCCGAGAAGTTCCGTGACGAAGGTCGTGACGTTCTGCTGTTCATCGACAACATCTACCGTTACACCCTGGCCGGTACCGAAGTATCCGCTCTGCTGGGTCGTATGCCGTCTGCGGTAGGTTACCAGCCGACTCTGGCTGAAGAGATGGGCGTTCTGCAGGAGCGTATTACCTCCACCAAGACCGGTTCCATCACCTCCATTCAGGCCGTATACGTTCCCGCGGACGACCTGACTGACCCGTCTCCGGCAACTACCTTCGCTCACCTTGATGCGACCGTAGTACTGTCCCGTGACATCGCGTCTCTGGGTATCTACCCGGCTGTAGACCCGCTGGATTCCACCTCTCGTCAGCTGGATCCGCTGGTTATCGGTCAAGAGCACTACGACGTAGCTCGTGGCGTTCAGTATGTTCTGCAGCGCTACAAAGAGCTGAAGGACATCATCGCGATTCTGGGTATGGACGAGCTGTCTGAAGAAGACAAGCAACTGGTAGCCCGTGCTCGTAAGATCCAGCGCTTCCTGTCCCAGCCGTTCTTCGTTGCTGAAGTATTTACCGGTGCTCCCGGCAAGTACGTCCCGCTGAAAGAAACCATTCGTGCCTTCGGCGGCATCCTCAAGGGTGAGTTCGACCACCTGCCTGAGCAGGCCTTCTACATGGTTGGTACCATCGACGAAGCGATCGAGAAAGCGAAGAAACTGTAATGGGTGCGCCCCCGCAAGGGGGCGCTGAACCGAGGCGATACAATGGCTATGACAGTGCACTGCGATATCGTAAGCGCGGAAGAAGAGCTGTTCTCAGGTCTGGTTGAACGCGTCATTGCACACGGCAACCTGGGTGATCTGGGCATCATGCCTGGTCACGCGCCGCTGCTGACCGACCTCAAGCCGGGCCCGGTTCGGGTGATCAAACAGGATGGCAGCGAAGAGGTGTTCTACATTTCTGGCGGCTTCCTGGAAGTTCAGCCGAGCGTGGTCAAGGTGCTTGCCGACACGGCTATCCGTGCTGGCGACATCGATGAGGCAGCTGCTCTGGAAGCAAAGAAAGCCGCTGAAAGCGCTCTCAACGAGAAAGGTGCAGAATTCGACTATGGTTCGGCTTCTGCCCGTCTCGCCGAGGCGGCGGCCCAATTGCGGACCGTGCAGGAACTGCGCAAGAAGTACGGCGGACCGGCGCTTAATAACCGGTAAGGCCAGCGGCAAGCTACAAGCCGCAAGCTGCAAGAAGAACCGCTCGGTGCCAAGCCGCGCGGTTTTTTTTGTTTTTCGATAGCCGTAAAAATTCAAAGACACGTTACGCCGCTTTGCCCCGCCCCATCCCGACCAAGCTTGCAGCTTGCAGCTTGCAGCTTGCAGCTTTGCTAGAATGCGCGAAGCCAAACTCTGCTACAGGACGTTTCCATGAATCTGCACGTTGTCATTCTTGCCGCCGGTCAAGGCACCCGCATGCGCTCCAAACTGCCCAAGGTCCTGCACCCGGTGGCGGGTAAGCCCATGTTGGGGCATGTGATTGACTGTGCTCGCAGTCTGTCGCCAACGCGGATTCATGTCGTGATTGGCCACGGTGCTGAGCTGGTGCGTGAACAGTTGGCTGCCGAGGATATCCACTGGGTGCTGCAGACCGAGCAGCTGGGTACCGGCCACGCCGTGGCACAGGCCCTGCCGGGCACCGAGGGCGCTGATCAGGTACTGGTGCTGTATGGCGATGTACCCTTACTGCGGGTTGAGACCCTGCAGCAGCTGAGCAGCCAGGCAGGCGCGCAGGCGCTGGGCGTGCTGACTGTGACCCTGGCTGATCCGACGGGCTATGGGCGCATCGTGCGTAACGCTGCCGGCGAGGTTCAGGCGATTGTCGAGCAAAAGGATGCGAGTGCCGAGCAACTGCGTATTCGCGAGGGCAACACTGGCATCATGGCTCTGCCTGGCAAGCATGCCGCCCGCTGGCTGGGCAGCCTGTCCAATCAGAATGCCCAGGGTGAATACTATCTGACCGATGTGGTGGCCATGGCCGTCGCCGAGCAGATTCCGGTGGAGGTGGCTCATGCGGTCGATGAGTATGAGGTGCTGGGTGCCAATAACCGGGTGCAGCTGGCGGTGCTGGAGGCCGAATACCGTCGTCGTCAGGCCGAGCGCCTGATGACCGAAGGCGTTAGCCTGGCCGATCCGGCGCGCATTGATGTGCGCGGCGACGTCCGCGTGGGACGCGATATCAGCATCGACATCAACGTGGTGCTGGAAGGGCGGGTGGTGATCGAGGACGACGTGATCATCGAGTCCAACTGTGTGCTGCGCGACTGCCATATCGGCGCTGGCAGCCATATCAAGGCCTTCAGCCACATCGACGGCGCTGAGCTGGCCGAAGACTGCGACGTGGGCCCTTACGCGCGCCTGCGACCTGGCACTCGGCTGCAGGCCGGCGCCAAGATCGGCAACTTCGTAGAGACCAAGAAGGCCGAGATCGGTGCGGGCTCCAAGGTTAATCATTTGTCCTATATCGGCGATGCGCTGCTGGGGCCTGACGTGAACATCGGCGCCGGTACCATCACCTGCAACTACGACGGCGTGAACAAGCACCGCACCACCATCGAGGCGGGCGCCTTTATCGGCACCAACACCGCGCTAGTGGCGCCGGTCACGGTCGGCGCAGGTGCTACTACCGCTGCCGGCTCGACTATCACCAGTGACGTGCCGGCCGATAGCTTGGCAGTAAGCCGTGCACGCCAGCGCAACATTCAAGGCTGGAAGCGGCCGGTTAAGGCCTAGTCGACACGTAGGCGGGCTAGGGGGCTTGTTCCGAACATCAGAGGCATGCGGGCGTCATCACCCCTCCTTTACTGTCTATAGTGGGAGAAATGCCTTTTGTACGGAGGTGCTAGTGCATGCTTTCGCAGCTGGCCGGCGCTTTTGCCAACCTGGACTTGCCGCTACGCGTCACCCTGCCCGACGGTGAGTCGGTCGATCTGGGGCGCGCGCCCAAGGTAGTCCTGCACATTCGAGATCCGTCGCTGCTCGCCGACCTGCAGTCGCCGAGTCTGGATACGTTGGGCGAAGCCTATATTGAAGAGCGCCTGGACCTCGAAGGTTCGATGCACGATGCCATCGCCGTTGCTGACCGTCTGAGTAGAGCACTTGGTGGCGGAGCAGAGGCGCTGGTCGCGCCGCACGAGCCGCACGAGCCGCACGATCGGCAAACCGACGCTGCGGCCATCGCCTACCACTACGACCTCTCAAACAGCTTCTACGCGCTCTGGTTGGACCCGGAGATGGTGTATTCCTGTGGCTATTTTCGGCACGCGGAAGACTCTCTGGCACGCGCGCAGGTCCAAAAGCTGGACCATCTGTGTCGCAAGCTGCGGCTGCACCGCGGAGACCGACTGCTGGACGTGGGCTGTGGCTGGGGCGGCCTGGCGCGGCACGCAGCGCGTGAATACGGGGTACAGGTGCACGGCATTACCTTGAGCGAGCAACAGCTGCAGCTGGCGCGACAGCGGGTAACCGCCCAGGGTCTGGCTGAGCGGGTAACGCTGGAGCTGCGCGACTACCGTGATCTCACGGGGTCGGAAAATTACGACAAAATCGTCAGTGTCGGCATGTTTGAGCACGTCGGTCATGCCAATCTGGACAGCTATTTCGGCATGTTGGCGCAGCAGGTGCGGCCCGGCGGTCTGGTGCTCAACCACGGTATCACTGCGCGGCATCTGGATGGGCGCCCGGTGGGGCGCGGGGCTGGTCGCTTTATCGGACGCCACGTGTTTCCTCACGGTGAGCTGCCGCATCTGGCGATGGCGATTGGCAGCATGAGCGAGCAGGGCCTGGAGGTTGTCGACGTGGAGGGCCTGCGGCCGCATTACGCGCGGACCCTGGCGCTGTGGAGTCGTAATCTGGATCAGCACCTGGAGCAAGCGAGGGCGATGGTGGGGGAACGCAGTCTGCGCATCTGGCGACTCTATCTGGCAGGCTGCGCGTATGGTTTCACCCGCCATTGGATGAATATCCATCAGTTACTCGCGGTCAAGCCACGGGAGGATGGAAGTCACAGCTTGCCGCTGACCCGCGCGGATCTCTATAGCTGAAGTCAGCATGCAGTAATAGCCGCCGCCGCCGGAGGCTGCTACATTTGATGGCGATTTGATTGTCCGGAACGGAGTGACTGTGTGTCGCTGATAGCACTGACTGAAGAAGACATCCCTATTGGCAAGCCCTTGCCCTGGAATATCGTCGATGGCGACGGCAAGGTATTGTTTGCTCACTCCAAGGTGGTAGAGAACCGCTCGCTGCTCAAGCAACTGCTCAAACTGGGTCTGTTCCGCAGCGCGCCGCAGGATCAGGGCGGCGGTGAGACCGCGGTGGTGTCGCGTCTGGAGCAGATCCAGCTGGCGCCCGGTGATCTGGTTCAACTGCAGACCATGAACAACAGCAGCGCCGAGCGCTATCAGGTCCGCATGATCGGCTTTCACGCGCCGGTCAGCCTGTTGGTAACGGCGCCGACCGTGCAGGGCAAGCTGGTATTTATCAAGGAAGGCCAGCAGTTCCTGGTGCGCGGTTTTGTCGGCAAGGATGCGGTGGCCTACAAGACGCGGGTACTCAAGTCCAATCTGTCGCCCTTTCCTTATCTGCACCTGGCTTATCCGGACACCGTGCAGTCCATGCGCATTCGCAGCTCGGCGCGGGTGTCGGTGGAGCTGGTGACTGCAATCAATCGCCAGGACGGCTCCCAGGGCTCGGCACGCATGACCGATATCAGTGTCGGTGGTGCACGTCTGGTCTCCGCCAAGCCTTTTGCCAACAAGGAAGAGGAGCTGAAACTGTCCTTCCGCATCAACCCCTCAGGACTGGATGTCTACCTGACGCTGGACGCGCGCGTGCGCGCGGTTACCCCGGAGGAGGGGGCGGAACCTCAGGTAGCCACTGGGGTGGAGTTTATCGACCTGAGCGAGCAGAATCGCCTGTACCTGACCAATATGGTCTATCAGAACCTGCTGAAAGATAACCTGTGAAAGCGCTTTTACCGATAGCCCTGGCACTGCTGGCAAGCACCAGCGTGCAAGCCGACAGCCGCACCCTGACATTGGGCAGCGAGGCGTTCGAGCTGGCCTATGTAGCGGACCCTGATAGCCGCCGTCAGGGCCTGATGGGGGTTACCGAGCTACCCTTTGGCACCGGCATGCTGTTTGACTTTCCTGCTGGCACACGGCCCGCGATCTGGATGCGCAATATGCAGATCAGTCTGGACCTGGTGTTTGTGGATAACCGCGGACAGATTCGCCAGGTGTTCGCCGAGGTTCCGCCTTGTGTTGAGCTGCCCTGCGCTATCTATCAGGCCGACGCGCCGCTTCGCTGGGTAATCGAACTACCCGCTGGCAGCGTTGCCCGCCTGGGCTTGAGCGTGGGCGCCACGCTGGATGTGTCCGGGCTACCGCCCACGCCCCCAGCGCTATAACGCTCAGGGCGTTTGCCACTGACCCTGACTGATTCTCTCGCAATAGGCTTGCAGCACCGGCGTGTCGTCGGCGTCGCTGTAGTAGTGGATATCCTGTTGATAACTTACCCCCTCGGTGTGTGCTCCGACGCAGATGCCGTAGGCGCCGCTTGGGCAAGCATCAAGCAGGGTAACGCTAAAACTGCGGTCAGGAATCTGCGGCTGGCAGAACTGCTGTTTGAACAACCCATCAGGGATGCTGCGGTTGGTCTGACACAGGCGGATGGGCAGCTGGTCGTCAGTGGACTCAATCAGGCAGGCACCGGCCAATACGGTTTGGCTGGACAGGCTAAGGGCGAGCAGAAATAGGCGGGTCATGGTGGTGTCGGCAAAAATTCCACCTTACTGGCTGCAGCGGGTAGCTCGCAAGCCCTCTTCCAAGTGCTCTCGCGCCGGCAGTTCGGCACAGATCAACTCAAGCCGGCTGTCTTGCCGCCATTCGCTGTCTTGCCAGTGAATGCGGTCCTGCGGCAGCAGATTGCAGGCTTTCCAGCCTTGGTCGGTGCGTAGTATGCCCTTGGCCCTGAGCCAAGGCGTGGCGCTGAGCCAACGCTCCAGGCCTACGAGCGAGAAGCACTGGTCGCTGGCGATACGCCACGCCAGACTGTACGGGGCCTGTGTCAGCTGAGTGTGGCACTGCCACTGCGCCGGCTGCAGGGCAAGCTGGCCGACGGGCTGGCTGCTGGCTGCCGGTGGCGTGGCGGTTGCGGGCGGCGCGGCATGGCGCGGAATGTCGGCCCAGTCTACGGCCGAGTGCTCGCAGGCCAGCGCCTGGGGCCACTGCTGGGCCAGCTGCTGCCTTGACTCGGCGCTGAGCAAATCCGTTCGATTGGCAATCAGCAGGCCGGCCAATGGCAGGCTGCGTTGTTGGCTGTCTGGCAGGGCAACACCACTGACTAGCTGGCCAGCGTCTACCACCATCAGCAGGGG
This sequence comes from Pseudomonadaceae bacterium UBA836, assembly GCA_002296055.1. Taxonomy (GTDB): domain Bacteria; phylum Pseudomonadota; class Gammaproteobacteria; order Pseudomonadales; family Pseudomonadaceae; genus Halopseudomonas. The sequence continues at coordinate 12,589 of DBHE01000004.1, read as the reverse complement.
TTGCAGGTCCAGCACGCCTTGCCAGGGTGCGTTAGACAGCTGTGTCAGCAGTTCTGTCGGATGGCCCAGGCCAGAGCATTCGATCCACAGGCGGCCTGGACGAGCCTTGCGTAGCAAGCGGCCAAGGCCTACCTGAAAGGGTACGCCGTTCACGCAGCACAGGCAGCCGCCGGGTATTTCGGCCAGGCTCACCCCTGCCTCGGTATCCGGTTGCAGCAAGGCTCTGTCCAGGCCCAGCTGGCCGAACTCGTTGATCAGGATGGCCCAGCGCTCGTCCGTGGGCCGCTGGGCCAGCAGCTGTTGCAAAAGGCTGGTCTTGCCGGCACCGAGCGGGCCGGCGATCAGGTGCGTGGGAATCTGGCTGAGCATGGCTTTGAGGGTTCCACGTGGAACCTATCGATATAAGGAATAACTTGATTACTTGTTTTCAATAAATTCTATGAATTGTTGCGCCAGGGCGACTGGCGGACTCGCTGTAGCTCTCGGCCGGATTATCGCCGCCAGGAAAGGGGTGTGGTGCCAGCTCGATCTTCAGTACCTGCAGGCCATGCAGGTCCAGGTGGCCGCTATAGCGGTGCTCACCGGTGACGGTGAACTCGAAACCATAGCGACGAATCAGGCCGGGCATACCCCGGCGGTTACGGCCGATACGGATGGCGCTGAGTGCGACGCTGTCGTCCAGCAATTGGACGTCGGCGCGCTCACAGTGTTGACGCACCCGGGCCAGCGCCTGGTCGCGCTGGCCGAGACTGCGCCAAAGCCACCAGCCGGCGAAAGCACTAAGCAGCAGTAGGGTCGCGTGGCTAAGGGTGAACACGGGGCAATCCTTGAGGGGACGAGGCGTTTCAGTATGCCACGGATGGACTGGCAGACCACAGCCGGACCTGGTTGCGGCCCTGGTTTTTCGCCTCGTAGAGCGCCAGATCAGCCTGGCGCAGCAACTGATCGGCGCTGCCCTCAGCCGATAGCTGGCTTACGCCGATACTGACTGCCAGGCCCCAGGCTTGCTGTTGATAGCGGAAGGGCTGACTGGCCAACTGCTGGCGTATGCGCTCCAGGGTAGCGGTGGCCTGATCGGCCGTGGTTTCGGGCATCAGTAGTACAAACTCTTCGCCGCCAAAGCGGGCAAACAGGTCGCTGTGCCGAGCCTGTTGCTGGCACAGGTCAGCGAAGTGCTGTAGCGCGTGGTCTCCGGCCTGGTGGCCCAGCTGATCGTTCAACTGCTTGAAATGGTCGAGGTCCAGCATAGCGAGGCACAGTGGGCGCTGGTAGCGCTGGCTACGAGCGACTTCATCGGCCAGCTGGCGGTGGAAGGCGCGACGATTGAACGCGCCGGTAAGTGGGTCGCGGATGGCCTGTTCCTGCAGCTGCTCGGCCAATTGCCGGCTGCGTGCCAACACGCGCTGAGTCGTCATCAGGCAACAGCCGACAAAACCGAGCACTAATGCCGGAATGGCAAAGTTATAGGACAGCAGATAGCTGAAGGATTCGTAGGGTTGAATATAGGGCTCGCCGTGCCACCAGTCGTGGTAGCCAAGATAACCACGCAGCAGGGTTGCCGAGCTGTAGATCAGCAGGCCGACCGCGACCAGCAGGCGCGCCGGACGGGTGACGGGGTCACGGCTTTCACGCAGGAGCAGCACAATGGCCTGGATAGGCAACAGGCCGGCGATACTGGAGTACACGCCCATCAGCAGGTCAGAGTTGCCGTTGGCGATCCAGTACCAGGAGTTGAAGGCCACCATGGCGCCGGTGCTGACGGGCAGTATCCACCAGGGCAGGCGTTGACCGAGAAAGCGAAAGACGCCCAGCAGAAACAGCGCTTCACCAGCCAGCTGCAAGGCGTTGCCAAGCACATTGAGGACTGGGCTGCGGGTCACTACAAATACCAGGAACAGCGCGATACCGCCGATCAGACTCCAGCTGCCAGCCAGCCAGAAGCCGGGGCCTGGCTCGTTGGGCACGGTGCAATACAGCGCCGTGGCACAGAGTGCGATGGCAACCAGCAGGCAGATACCCAGCAGCATTGGCGAGAAGTACAGCTGCTCCATGGCGCGAGCATAATCCTGTTGTTCGGGGTCGCCAGAGTATACCTCGCTGCTGGCGCACTGCCACCTGCGGGCGCTCAGGCGCGGCTGACTCCTAGAACACAGATCTGGTTTGGGGCTGGATAATGCCAGCGCACGTTGACATCCCAGAAGCGCACGCCGTACTCGCGGCTGGCATCTGGTTGCTGGTAGGCGGGCTTGGGGTCCTGCGCCAGGCACTGTTCGACAAGCGTGACCAGAGGCTGCTGCAGACGCTGTTGTTCGGCCTCTGCCTGCAGCAGTGCCTCGGGCTGCCAGTGTACGGCAATCGGCGCGGGTGGTGCTGGAGCCACTGGGTTGACGGCGCCTTCGACCGCATCGGCGTAGGGTACGTAGGGCTTGATATCCAGCACCGGTGTGCCATCGAGCAGGTCGACGCCGGATAGCTGCAGGCGTCCGTCGACAATGCCATCGAGGCGGACTACGGACTGGCCTATGGGGTTGGGACGGTGGGTGGCGCGGCTGGCGAACACGCCGATGCGTTGGTTGCCGCCCAGACGTGGCGGCCGCACGCGCAGGTGCTTGCTGCCGTGCCCGGCCGCGTGAAAGACGAACAGTAGCCACAGGTGGCTGACACCTTCCAGCCCCTCCAGCGCCTCAGGCTGGTCATAGGGCGGCAGCAATTCCAGTGTAGCGGTGGCTGCGGGCGCGAGCAGGGGCTGGCGCGGGATGGCGAACTTTTCTGCAAAGCAGGAGTGGATAATGCCTACCGGCTCAAACTGCCAGCCCATCTCAGCCCTCCGCCAGCGGGGGGATGCAGTCTGGCCGGTCGAGGGTGATCAGGTGGCTGCAGTCGGCAATCTGGACGATCTGCAGGTTCTCGGCCTGTTCAGCGCTGTGCAGCATGGCGTCGGGGTGCAGGATGCGGTCTTTGGCGGGCACCAGAATGGCGCCTCGACGCAGGTGTTGGTAAATATCCGTGTTCGTGCGCGCCATCCAGTCGGCCAGGTCCAGGGCGTTGGTGACAAAGGTGCTGCCGTGACGTGGGTTGAAGGGTAGCGCGCTGATCAGCTCGCGCTTGCGCGGATCATCCAGTGGGCCGAACAGGTGGCGATTGCTGGGTGAGATTGGCTGCTGCTGCCAGGCAAACAGGAAGAAGGGCAGAAACCAGCGGGCGGCCTTGGGCGCCTCCCGGTAAGGTTTACCCTGGGGCAACACCGGTGCTTCCAGCACTACTTCGACCCGGCTGAACAGATCGGGGCGTTGGCGCGCGGCCTCCAGCACCACCGCGCCACCCCGCGAGTGACCGTGCACCCGCACCTGCCGCCCACTGGCAAGGTTTTCCAGCGCCTGGTTAAGTACCTCGGCGTCGTAGGCGATGGTGCCTGGGCGCGCGCGCGGTGGGCTGATCCAGTCGGCCTTGAGGTAGCGTGGACGGTTGACCGGCACGTGGTAGTCGGCGCTGGTCAGCATGATCAACTGCAATGCGGGGTCTTGGTAGTAAGCGGTGAAATACAGGAAGTTCTCGACAAAGCCCGGCATCACGATAACGCTGTGCTCCGCCTCCTCCGGGCCCTGCCGGGCGATACAGGCCTGGCCGACCTGATAAAGCTCTCCGCTGAAATCAACCGCCTGCATCTGGGGCGTTTCGCGGCGCAACAACCAGCGGCGCAGACTGCTGGCGATGAGGATGATCAGGCCGATCAGGCCAATCAGAATATGCATGTGCAACTTACTCCCTGCCAACGGGCGGGTAACGGGTATGCCGACAGCATAGCGGATTCAATGCTGGCTCGGGGCCACCCGGCTGGGCGATGGTGACTCGTCTATTGCCCGTCGTAGAGCCATACGCGCTCCGCGGAGAGGGCGTAGCTGGCTTCTGCCAGATCATTACTGGTGTGTGTGACATGCAGGGTGCCCTGGACCCAGAAGGGCTGGTAGATGTCGTCGATCGCGATGCCATCGGGATAGTCGACCAGAATGATCTGGTTCGGTGGTGGCGGCGGTACGTGAATGCAGGCGCCGGCGTAGGGCACCAGAAAGAAGCTCAGGTAGCGGCCGTCGGCATCGGTCTCTAGCGGCACAGGATAGCCGCCAATGCGTATCGCCTGGCCGTCGTAGGCGCTGACTACCCGGGTCGAATACATGACCTCGGGCAGGCTGTCGTCCTGCTGACGCAGGCTCTGGGTGAAGTCACCCTCGCTGTCCAGGCCGCTGCCGTGGTCGATCTCGGGCATGTCGAGCATGGCTTGGTAGTCTTCGGCCGGCAGCAGATCCAGCCAGTCGACGGTCGCAGGGGCGGCCTGAACGGTGAAGGTCAGGCTGAAAAGGGCAGGTAGCAGCAGGCGGCGCAGCATGGGTGTGTTCCGTTAGGTCTCGGGGCTGTCGGCGCAACGCCAACGGCCCCCTGTCAGACAGGTTCAGCCCGGCAGTGTTCCACAGTCGGGCTGGCCTGCCTACTCCGCCCAGCGCTCGCGAATAGCGACGATTTCATCCAGTCGATTGAGAAAGCAGGTAACCAGGTCCGGGTCGAAGTGTTTGCCGCTTTGTTCGCGGATCAGGTTGACCGCGTCGTCGATGCTCCAGGCCGGCTTGTAGGGGCGCTGGCTGGTCAGTGCATCGAAGACATCGGCGATGGCAACGATGCGGCCCTCAACCGGGATGTCGGTGCCTTTGAGCCCCGACGGGTAGCCGCTGCCGTCCCATTTTTCGTGGTGACTCAAGGCGATGCGGCGGGCCATCTGCAGCATGCTGGCTTCGTGTTCACCGATAATCCGCGCACCAATTTCAGGGTGCTGCTGCATGACAGCCCATTCCTCGGCATCCAGCTTGCCCGGCTTTTGCAGGATGGCATCGGGAATGCCGATCTTGCCGACATCGTGCATGGGAGCGGCGTGCAGCAACTCATCGGCCTCTTCGGCGCTGAAGCCGGCTTCCAAGGCGATGACACGTGAGAAATGGCTCATGCGGATGATATGCAGGCCGGTCTCGTTGTCCTTGTATTCAGACGCCATGCCGAGCGCCTGGACGATATGCAGCCGTGTCTGGCGCAGGGTTTCAGCGCGCACCAGTGACAGGTGTGTACGTACTCGCGCCCGCACGATGGGCGCGCTGACCGGCTTGCTGATGTAGTCGACGGCGCCCAGCTCGAAGCCTAATGCCTCATCCTCGACGTTGGACAGGGCGGTGACAAAGATCACCGGGATGCTGTCGGTTAGCGGGTCGGCCTTCAGGCGCGCGCAAACCTCGTGTCCGGTCGTGCCCGGCATCATGACATCAAGCAGGATCAGTTGCGGCTGTTCGGTGGCAGCCAGCTGCAGGGCCCGCTCACCGTCCCGTGCGAACAGTAGACGGTAGTCATCCTGCAGGATGTGTTTGAGCACGTGCAGGTTGGCGGGCTCGTCATCCACCAGCAGCAGTGTCTGGCGGCGGTCCTGAAAGGGCATGGAAGTTAACCTTGGGTTGGGGCAGTGCTGAGCTCGGCTTCCAGCAAAGCGATGGCGGCTGCAAAGTCAAAATCGTCCAGCGCCTGCTCCAGCGCCTTGCGTTGTTCGGTAGCCAGGCTGCCGGTCAGGCGCTGCAGCGCCTGCTCATTGACCTCGCCTCGGTGCAGTACCGTGATCAATTTCTCGATCAGGGCGTCGCGCTCCTGGGCATCAATGGTTTCGGTGGCAGGGGCGCTATTGGCCGTGCTGGGCGCCGGCGCCGCTTGCTGGGTCGCCAGGACGCAGGCATGCAGCGCTTCACGCAGCTCCGCGGTGTCGCTTTGCCCGGCAGCAAGCTTGCTCTCCAGCGTGCTGGCCAGCTGTCGTAGTGCCTGTAGGGACAGGTTGCCGGCGCTGCCATTGAGTCGGTGGGCCAGTTGGCGGGCGTGTTCCAGTGCCTGGCTGTCGAGCGCCTCGTCCAGCTCCGCCAGTTGGGTTGGCAGTTCACCCAGGAAGCGGTGGATGGCCAGTTCCAGCGCGCCGCGGTCGCCCCAGCGTAGTTCGCCACCGGCCCAGTCGATCAGTTGCGGCGGCTGGGTGGCGGCGTTCTTGCCTGCGTCGCTGCTGCTTACCCGCAGGCCCAGTACTCGGGCCATCTCCTGGCGTAAGGCAACACGGTCAACCGGCTTGGAGGCAAAGCCCTCCATGCCGGCCTCGCGGGCGGCCTGGCGGTCCTTGTCGAGCACGCTGGCGGTCAGCGCGATGATAGGCGTGGGCCGGCGTCCCAGATTGGCCTCGTAGCGACGAATGATGCGTGATGCTTCCAGGCCGTCGACCTCGGGCATCTGCATGTCCATCAGAATCAGGTCGAAGGGCTCTTCGACCACCAGCTCAAAGGCACGCAGGCCATTTTCCACGCTGCGTACCCGGTGACCTTCGCTATGCAGCATCAGCTCCATCAACTGCACGTTATCGGCCACGTCATCGGCCACCAGAATACGCAGCGGTGGCAGTTCGATGCGGTTGCTGGTCAGGGCAGTCAGCGCTTTGGCGTCCGCGCTGGCGGCGGTCAGCGGCAGCAACACCTGGAAGGTAGATCCCTGATTGAGGGTACTTTCAACGCTGATCTGGCCGCCCATCAGCTCGACTAGCTGGCGGGCGATGGTGGTACCCAGACCGGTGCCGCCGAAGCGTCGGCTCATGGACGCGTCGGCCTGGGCAAAGGGTTCAAAGATCTGCTGCAGGCGCTCGCTGTCGATGCCGATGCCGGTATCGCTGATACGCAGCCGTACCTGACGCTGGTGCTGATCCACGGTCAGTACCACGCGGCCTTGTTCGGTGAATTTCAGCGCGTTGCCCAGCAGGTTGGTCAGTACCTGGCGCACGCGCGTCGGGTCGCCGCTGAAGTGCTCCTGGGGCAGCTCGTAGCTGAACTCCAGTTGCAGTTCCTTGCGGTTGGCTTCCAGGCTGAAGACGTTGATCTGCTGCTGACACAGCTCGCGCAGCGAGAAGTCCTGGCGCTCCAGGCGCACCTGGCCCTTTTCCAGTTTGGCGGTGTCGAGAATATCGTTGAGCAGGCCCAGCAGTGAACGGGCAGACTGGTTAACGGTGCGTGCGTACTTGCGCTGGCTGCTGGTCAGGTTGTCGTTCAGCAGCACTTCGCTGAAGCCGATGATGGCGTTCATCGGCGTGCGGATCTCGTGGCTCATGTTGGCCAGGAAGGCGCCCTTGGACTCGGCAGCCAGCTCGGCACGCTCCTTGGCTTCGAGCAGCGCGACTTCCATGCGTCGGCGCTCGCTCAGGTCGGTAACCAGAACGATCACCTTGGCGGGATTGCCCAGGCTGTCGATGATCGGGTTGCAGTAGATTTGCACGTAGATACTGCTGCCGTCGCTGTGCGGCAGGCTGTACTCGCCGGCCAGGTGGTTGCCGCGCTGTACTTCGGCCCAAGCCTCCTCGGTAAACCCGCCTTCGTCCAGCAACTGCTGAAAGTACTGGTTTTCAAGCTGTTCTGCGGTGCGTCCGCTGAGGGCAACGAAATGCGGGTTGGCAAAGCGGATGCGCCCGTCCATGTCCAGGTCCAGCATGCCCTGGGCCAGACTGATGGCGCGTACGATGCCCTCAAACTCGGCATTGCGCAGCTTGTTTTCGGTGATGTCGATCATCACCCCGTCGATCCACTCGGGCTCGCCCGCGCTGTTGAAGATGGCGCTGGCGCTTTCAGAGATCCAGCGCACCTGTCCGTCCCGGTGCAGGATGCGGTACTCGAGGCTGTATTGCTCGCGGCGTGCGATAGCAGCCATGACAAAATCATGGGTGTAATCGCTGTCAGCCGGGTGGACCAGGTCGGCGAAGCTTTTTTCTCCGCTGATAAAGAGCTCTGCGGGCCAGCCGCATAGCCGTTCTACCGCATCGCTGATAAACAGCATGCGCCAGTCTTCGCGCGGCAGGCAGCGGAACGAGGCGCCTGGAATATTGGTGATCAGCCCGCGGTATTGGGCCTCGCTCTGCTGCAGCGAGTCTTCCAGCTGGCGACGTTCCGTGATGTCGCTGACAAAGCCGACGAAGCGAATCTTGCCGTGGATGTGGGTTTGGCCAATCGACAGCCGTACCGGAAAGTGCTCGCCATTGCGGCGCTTCCACCAGCTCTCGGTACTGCTGCCCAGTTGCACAGGCTTGCGGCCGGCAGCGAATTCGGCAAGAAAGGTATTCAGTCGTTCTCGGCTGCTCAGTGGCAGCAGCATATCCAGGTGTTGCCCAAGCAACTCGGCCTCCGGCCAGCCGAACATCTGCTCGGCGGCGTGGTTGACCTCCTGAATACGGCCGTGGCGGTCCCAGCTGATGATGCCGTCCACCGCGGTGTCGACGATGCCACGGATGTGCTCTTCGCTGGCTTGTACTTTTTGATATAGCTGGTTGAAGCGCACAGCACCGTTCACCGCGCCGACCAGAATGCCCATCATCAGCGTGGCGAAGGCGATCAGCAGGCCGAGGTTGCGTTGCTGTTCAAACTGCGTGATGTAGCCGGTTTCCGGCGTGCCGATAATGCGTACCGCCGCCATGCCGGTGTAGTGCATGGTGGCAATCGCCAACCCCATGACTACCGCCGCCACCAGCAGGGTTTTGGCGGTTGGGCGGCCCAGGCCGAAGCGAATCCAGAGCGCAAGAATGGCCAGCACCACGGCCACTACCACCGAGCCGGCAAACCACCAGGGGTCGAACAGTAGCTGGGCGTCCATGCGCATGGCGGTCATTCCGACATAGTGCATGGTGCCGATGCCAGCGCCGATCAGGGTGCCGCCAACCAGCAGTTCGCGGGCGCCCAGCAGTCGGCGTGAGAGTAGCTGCAGGGCAATCAGCGAGGCGCCCATGGCGGGCAGCATGGACAGCAGCGTAACGGTAAGGTCGTAGTGCACTTCCAGCGGCAGGGTGAAAGACAGCATGCCGATAAAGTGCATGGCCCAAATGCCGCCACCGAGCGCGGCGGCACCACTGAGCACAGCACCGCGGCGGGTGGCCGGAGTGGCGGCGCGGCGCGCCAGGCCTGCCACCTGCAAGGCCAGCCACGACGCGGCAATGGCGATCAGCACCGACAGCACCATTAAGCTGTGGTGGTGGTGGCCATGCAATAGGGGGCCTTGATGTAGGTCGGCCTGATAAAACCAGGAATGGATCGGCACGCTTCGCTCCTGACTATGCCCAACGCCAGCTTGGCGTCAGCAGGTGCGCAGTCATCCCGCATCCGGCGCGTGACGGCACTATGAAATCATGGCGGGGTTGGCGCAAGCTGTCCAGCTTAGCTTCCCGTGCTGTCATTATCGGCCTCAGAGGTGACAACTTGAGGCGTGTGCAGCAATTGCTGCCATTGCTCACGCAGTTGGCGCAGCGATTGTTCGCCACCCAGCTGACCACGAAATAGCAGCACCCCGCCGAGCACTGCTGCGTATTGAATCAGCGCCATGCCGTGCGCCTGGCCAGCCGGCACCAGCGGCGCCAGTAGCTGCGCGGTCTGTTCCACCCGGGCAGCGTCGACCTTTGCCACAATGTCGCGGGCGTAGAGGTCGCGCAGCGCGAAGTCGCGGATGGCGAACTCCACCTTCATGCGTTTGAACTCCACCGCCGGGCCCTCAAACATCAGCAGCAACACGCGCTCTACTTCCTGCTGCGAGCTGAGCGCCGGGTCCAGCCCCGGTTGCCAGTAACGCAGGCCCTTCATGCGCTGAGCCTGCCACTGGTCGAGAAACAGCCGGATAAACTGCGGCAGATCTTCGAAATGCCAGTAAAAGCTGCCCCGGGTCACTTTCAGCCGCTTGGCCAGCGGCAGCACGCGCAGCTGGTCGAAGCCGCCTTCCAGGATGGCGTCGGTGGCAGCGTTAAACCAGTCCTGGGGCGTCAGTACCGCGCGGCCGGTCGGTCGGCCACGGCGGGCGGGTTTGCTGGTGGCGGGCATCGGTAGCTCCGGTACATGGGCAGGGCGGCGATTATAAGTCAGGCGAAGGCCGCGTCATATCTATTTCCATACACAATTGACAATACATATGTGTATTGAGATTTTGGCAGCACGCAGGCGCGGCCTGCAAGCTCTCATCATCCTGCCCAGGAGACTGCCATGTATCACCAGACCGAGCGTTCGCTGGACCTGCAAAAACGTATTTCCGACTTTATGGATGCGTACGTCTTCCCCAACGAACAACGTTACGAAGAAGAGATTCGCGCCAATGAAAAGGCCGGTAATGCCTATGTCACCGTGCCGCTGATGGAAGAACTCAAGGCCAAGGCCCGCGCCGAGGGCCTGTGGAATCTCTTCCTGCCCGAAGCCGAGCACGGTCCGGGGCTGAGCAACATGGAATACGCGCCGCTGGCCGAACTGATGGGGCGCGTGCCGGGCATGTGGGCCTCCGAGGTGTTCAACTGCGGTGCACCGGACACCGGCAACATGGAAGTGCTGGCTCGCTACGGCACCAAGGAGCAGCAGGAGCGCTGGCTGACGCCGCTGCTGAACGGCGAAATCCGCTCCGCTTTTGCCATGACCGAGCCGCTGGTTGCCTCCTCCGATGCCACCAATGTGGAAACCCGCATTGAGCGCGATGGCGACGAGTACGTTATCAACGGTCGCAAGTGGTACATCTCTGGCGCCGCCAACGACCGCTGCAAGATCATGGTGGTCATGGGCAAGAGCGACCCTGACAATCCGAACCGCCACCAGCAGCAGTCGATGATTCTGGTACCGATGGATACCCCCGGCGTGACCGTGTTGCGCGACATGGGGTGCTACGGCTATATGGACCCGCCCTACGGCCACCCGGAAATCGTCTTCGAGAACGTCCGTGTACCGGCCAGCAATATGCTGCTGGGTGAAGGCCGCGGCTTCGAAATCGCCCAGGGTCGCCTTGGCCCGGGCCGTATCCACCACTGCATGCGCGTAATCGGTCAGGCCGAACGTGCGCTGGCGCTGATGTGTGAGCGTCTGAGCAAGCGTGTTGCCTTCGGCAAGCCGCTGTCTGAGCAGGGCGTTTGGCGTGAGCGTATCGCCGAGTCGCGCATCATGATCGATCAGGCGCGTTTTCTGGTGATGAACGCCGCGTACCTGATGGATACCGTGGGCAACAAGGTGGCTGCCAAGCAGATTGCGATGATCAAGGTGGCCGCGCCCAACATGGCCTGTCAGGTGATCGACTGGGCGATTCAGGCGCACGGTGCCGGTGGTTTCTCCTCCGACTTCCCGCTGGCCCAGCTGTACGTCTACGCCCGCCACTTGCGCACCGCAGATGGTCCGGACGAGGTGCACCGCAACGCCATCGCCAAGGCTGAACTCAAGCGCTTCCAGTAAGTCAGCGACCGGCCCCGCGCGTATCAAACGATGCGCGCGGGGCTTTTTCGTTTCAGTATGGGTCTGCAACGTACAACAACAAGAATGCAGGAGGTCTTGATGAGCCGAATTGGAAAGGCGCTTGCGGCGCTGGGGGTGGGGTTGTTGCTGGCCGCGCCAGTGCTTGCTGACGAGCAGGTGCGGGTCCATCCCGACCTAGTCTATGGACAGGGGCTGGTGGGCGGTGAGCAAGCGAGTGAGCGTCCACTGTTGATGGACTGGTATCAGCCTGCAGCAGCGACCGAGGCGCTGCGCCCGGCGGTAATACTCGCCTTTGGTGGCTCTTTCGTGCGGGGCAGCAAGGGTGATGAACACTTTACCGAAAACGGCGCGCAGGACTCGTCCATGGCCGATTACTGTCGGGCGATCGCACGGCAGGGCTTCCACTGCTTCTCGATCGAATACCGGTTGGCGGGCGAACGCCCGGTGCTGGCCACGCCTATTGCCGCTGAAAGGCTGATGCCCGAAGCGCTGGCGGTTACCCCGCAGACCACCGCGCGTATCGACATCGCCCGGCAGGCGATTGGTTTGTCGCCGATGGATGACGCGATGCGCGCCGAGTTCTGGCAGGCGCTGCTCAGCGCCAGTGAAGACATGGAGGCGGCGGTGAATCATGTGCGTAGCGAAGCGACGCACTATGGTGTGGACCCTGAGCGGCTGGCGCTGGGTGGTTTCTCGGCTGGCGCCATTACCGCGATCAACACCGCCTATGGCCGCCACGTGCCGGTGAAGGCCGTGGTGTCGTTGTCTGGTAGTACCTGGGGTTACCTGCTGCCGGGCCACCTGCCAGCGCAGCCGCCGGCCCTGCTGCAGCTGGTCGGTCAGGAAGACCTGCCTGGCGTCATCCACGGCAGTGCCGCTGTTGCACGCGCGCTCGACAACGTGGGTGCCAGCCGGCAGCAGGCCTGGGTGCCAGGCTTTGGTCACTTCTACCCGATGGGCGCAGTCAGTCTGGGAGCAGACTTCAGCAAGCTGTCGGTCGAGCAGCGGGTAGTCGGGTTTTTGCGGGAGCAGTTGAAGTCGGAGTGAGTGGGTGGGTCAGTACGTGCCCAATGTATTTTGTGCGGGGTGGGTGAGGGCGCTTTTCGCCTTCTCCGGCGAGCCAAGGGGGGCTGCTTGCCCAGCCCCCCTTAGCGATCCCCCGGGGCACCCGACTACGCGGCCCTTCGGGTTCGCTGCGTTGCTCGGGCTAACGGGGGCCGGCAGAACTCGTCGCTACGCTCCTCAGACATGCTGCCGTCCTATTTCCCGTCAGCCCTGCGCTACTC
>DBHE01000193.1 GCA_002296055.1 Pseudomonadaceae bacterium UBA836 | reverse complement strand
TACTACGCCGCGCCGCGCCGCCTGGCCGTGCTGGTCGAGGCGCTGGCAACCCAGCAGCCTGACCGCACCACCCAGCTTGATGGCCCGCCGCTGCAAGCCGCCTTCGACGCAGACGGCAACCCGACCAAGGCCGCCGAGGGCTTTGCCCGCAAGTGCGGCGTGAGCCTGGCCGAGATCGACCAGAGCGGCCCGAAACTGCGCTTTGTGCAGAACATTCCGGGTCAGCCAGCAACTGACCTGCTGCCCGGCATCGTCGATGCCGCGCTGGCCGCGCTGCCGATTCCCAAGCGCATGCGCTGGGGTGCCCGCAAGACCGAGTTCGTGCGCCCGACCCAATGGCTGGTGATGCTGCTGGGCGATCAGGTTGTGCCCTGCGAGATTCTCTCCCAGCAGGCCGGTAACTTGTCCCGTGGTCACCGCTTCCATCACCCGGATCAGGTCACCATCGCCAGTCCCGCCGCCTACGCCGAGACCCTGCGCAGCGCCCACGTGATCGCCGACTTTGCCGAGCGCCGCGAGATCATCAAGACCCGCGTCGACGCGCTGGCTGGCGAGCAGCAGGGCACGGCCATTGTTCCGGCCGACCTGCTGGACGAAGTCACCGCGCTGGTCGAGTGGCCAGTGCCGCTGGTCTGCAGCTTCGAGGAGCGTTTCCTCGAAGTACCGCAGGAAGCCCTGATCTCGACCATGCAGGACAACCAGAAGTACTTCTGCCTGCTGGATGCCAATGGCAAACTGCTGCCGCGCTTTATCACCGTCTCCAACCTGGAGAGCAAGGACCCGACGCAGATCGTCGAGGGCAACGAGAAAGTCGTACGCCCGCGTCTGACCGACGCCGAGTTCTTCTTCAAGCAGGACAAGAAGCAGCCGCTGGAAACCCGTAACGAGCGCCTGGCTAACGTGGTGTTCCAGGCTGATCTGGGCAGCGTGTTCGAGAAAGCCCAACGCGTCTCCAGCCTGGCCGGTGTGATCGCTGCGAAGATCGGTGGCGACGCCGAGCGCGCCGCCCGCGCCGGTATCCTGTCCAAGTGCGACCTGGCGACCGAAATGGTCGGCGAGTTCCCGGAACTGCAGGGCATTGCCGGTTACTACTACGCCAAGCACGACGGTGAAGCTGACGACGTTGCCCTGGCGCTGAACGAGCAGTATATGCCGCGCGGTGCCGGCGCAGAGCTGCCAAGCACACTGACCGGTGCCGCCGTTGCGCTGGCCGACAAGATCGACACCCTGGTCGGCATCTTCGGTATTGGCATGCTGCCCACCGGCTCCAAAGACCCGTACGCCCTGCGCCGCGCCGCCCTTGGCGTGCTGCGGATCCTGATCGAGAAGCAGCTGGAACTGGACCTGAACGCCGCGCTGCAGGCCGCTGTCGAGCAGTACGGCAGCCGCGTGAAAGCCGATGGCCTGGTCGCCCAGGTGCAGGATTTTATCTTCGACCGCCTGCGCGCGCGCTACGAGGATGAAGGCATCGACGTTGCCGTGTACCAGTCGGTCCGCGCCGTCAGCCCGACCTCGCCGCTGGACTTTGATCAGCGCGTACAGGCCGTGCAGGCGTTCCGTCGCCTGCCCGAGGCCGAGACGCTGGCCGCCGCCAACAAGCGGGTGTCCAACATCCTGTCCAAGGCGGAAGGTGTGGTCGCAACCGAGATCAACACCGCGCTGCTGCAGGAAAGCGCCGAGCAGGCCCTGGCCAGCGCCGTAGAGGCCGCAGAGCAGGCCGTAGCGCCGCTGGCAGCCCAGCGCCAGTACCAACCCACTCTGGAGCGTCTGGCCGCCCTGCGCGAGCCGGTTGACGCCTTCTTTGAGCAGGTACTGGTCAACGCCGACGACCCCGCCGTTAAGGCCAACCGCTACGCGCTGCTGGCGCGCCTGCGCGGCCTGTTCCTTGGTGTAGCGGATATTTCGTTGCTGGGTTAAAAGCAGCCGCAAGCTACAAGCTGTAAGCGGCAAGCCGTCCGCGTTGACTTGTAGCTTGCCGCTTGGAGCTTGCCGCTATGAAGCTGATTATTCTCGACCGCGACGGGGTTATTAATTACGACTCCGACGCTTACATCAAATCGCTTGAGGAATGGATTCCGCTACCCGGCTCGATTGCTGCCATCGCGCGGCTGAGCAAGGCGGGCTGGACGGTCGCCGTGGCGACCAACCAGTCCGGCATCGGCCGCGGCTATTACAGCGAAGCCACGCTGCAGAGCATGCACGAGCGCCTCTGCCAACTGGTGGCGGAGCAGGGCGGTCAGGTGGATCTGATCCGCTACTGTCCGCATGCCCCGGAGGCCGGCTGCGACTGCCGCAAGCCGCTGCCGGGCCTGTTCATTCAGATAGCCGAGCACTTTAACCAGCCACTGCAGGGCGTGCCCACCGTGGGCGACAGCCCGCGTGACCTCGAAGCTGGCTGCGCCGTCGGTTGTACACCCTATCTGGTACGCACCGGCAAGGGCGCCCGCAGCGAGCACAAGACGCTGCCCACCGGCACCCGGGTCTTTGATGACCTGTCCGCCGTTGTCGATCACCTTCTGGAACCCTGAGCCATGGCCCTGTTGATGTCCCTGCGCGTCGTCCTGTTCTACCTGCTGCTGTCGACCAGCGCCGCGATCTGGTGCGTCCTGATCATTCCGGTTGCGCTGTTTCTCAATGTCCGCTGGCGGGTCAAGGTGATCATTGAGTGGTGGACACGCGTCGCCGTGTGGCTGACCAAGCACATTGTCGGCATCAACTACGAGGTCATCGGCCGGGAGAACATTCCGGATCAGCCCGGTGTGATTCTGGCCAACCACCAGAGCACCTGGGAGAC
>DBHE01000034.1 GCA_002296055.1 Pseudomonadaceae bacterium UBA836 | reverse complement strand
CAAGATCACCCCCAACACCCGGGCTATGGTTGTCATCAATCCGAACAACCCCACCGGCGCCGTCTACCCGCGTGCGGTGCTGGAGCAGCTGGCCCAGGTCGCCCGTGAGCACAACCTGATCCTGTTTGCCGATGAGATTTACGACAAGATCCTGTACGACGGTGCCGTGCATGAGTCGCTGGCGGCGGTTGCGCCCGACGTGCTCTGCCTGACGTTCAATGGCCTGTCCAAGTCCTACCGTGTGGCCGGCTTCCGCTCTGGCTGGATGGTCATCAGCGGGCCCAAGCACCACGCCACCAGTTACCTTGAAGGCCTGGAAATCCTCGCCTCGATGCGCCTGTGCGCCAACGTGCCGTCGCAGCACGCAATCCAGACTGCGCTGGGCGGCTATCAGAGCATCAATGACCTGATCCTGCCGGGTGGCCGTCTGCTGGAGCAGCGCGATACCGCCTGGGAAATGCTCAACGACATTCCCGGCGTCAGCTGCACCAAGCCCAAGGGTGCGCTGTACCTGTTCCCGCGACTGGACCCCAAGGTCTACCCGATCCACAACGACGAGAAGATGGTCCTCGACCTGCTGCTGCAGGAGAAGATCCTCATCGTTCAGGGTACCGCCTTCAACTGGCCGTGGCCGGACCACTTCCGCATTGTGTCGCTGCCACGCAAGGATGATCTGGAAATGGCCATCGGCCGTATTGCCAACTTCCTCAAAACCTACCGTCAGTAGTAACAGACGGCCGTGGCTGACCTGCATATCGAAGACTTTCACCAGGATGTTGCCCGCATCCTGGTGGCGCTCTACAACCGCTTCCCGCAGCCGGCCAGCCTCTTCGTTATCGACCTGATCGGCGAGCACGAACCTGACCCCTTCGGCGTACCAGCCCCACGTCATAGCGCCTGCTTCAGCGCCATGCTGTGGTTGGCAGATGAAGGTTTTCTGCGTTACGCCGACATCATCAGACAAGAAGCCATCGATCAGGCCTGCCTGACCGAGCGCGCCTTCACCCTGCTCTCGGCGCCCGACGCCGAACGCCTGCAACCCCACCTGCCGGCTAGTGTCGCCCGCCAGCAGGCCAGCCTGGCCCAACGCTTGCGCGATGCGCTACGCAGCGGCGCCAGCAACGAGATCTTTGACGCCGTCCAGCAGTGTTTTCGTCGCTGAAGCGCGGAACTGCCGCAAGACACGTTTTGTCATAGAGTCGCCGTTGAAACCCGCCGGCTTTCGCCCAATATAAGCTCCAAGAAGCGGCCGCCCATACCGGGCCAGAGCCGCTTGCAACACCCTGATTACCTCGATAGGAATACCCTGAACATGATGCGAATTCTGTTGTTTCTGGCCACCAACATAGCGGTCATTCTGGTTGCCAGCGTCACCCTCAGTCTGCTGGGCGTGGGCAGCGTCCATGACGGCCAGGGCGGCATGAACCTGCAGTCGCTGCTGATTTTCTGTGCGGTGTTCGGTTTTGCCGGCTCCTTTGTCTCGCTGTTTCTGTCCAAGTGGATGGCCAAGCGCAGCACCGGCGCCCGCGTGATCGAACAACCCCAAACCCAACAAGAGCGCTGGCTGGTCAGCACCGTTGAAGAGCTGGCCCGCACCGCTGGCATCGGCATGCCGGAGGTGGCTATCTTCCCCTCGCGCGCGCCCAACGCCTTTGCGACCGGCTGGAACAAGAACGCCTCGCTGGTTGCCGTGTCCGAAGGCATGCTGCAGCGCTTTAGCCCGGCCGAGGTGAAGGCCGTCATGGCCCATGAGATTGGTCACGTGGCAAACGGCGACATGGTCACCCTGTCGCTGATTCAGGGCGTGGTAAACACCTTTGTGATGTTCTTTGCCCGCATTATCGGTAACTTTGTCGACCGTGCGGTGTTCAAGAACGAAGGCGAAGGCCCTGGCATCGGTTACTTCATCGCCACCATCTTTGCCGAGCTGGTACTAGGCATCCTCGCCAGCATCATCGTCATGTGGTTCTCGCGCCAACGCGAGTTCCGCGCCGACGCCGCCGGCGCCCAGCTGGCCGGTGCAGGCGCCATGATTGCCGCACTGGAGCATTTGAAGGCCGAGCAAGGCATTCCGGTCGAGATGCCCGGTGAGATGACCGCATTCGGTATAAACGGCGGCCTGAAGAACGGCCTGGCTGGCCTGTTGATGAGCCACCCGCCGCTGGATGAACGCATCGCCGCCCTGCGCGCTGGTAACTATCGCTAAGCAGCTGCAAGCCAAGCGTAAAAGCAAAAGGGATCAGGCCTCGGCCTGATCCTTTTTTTTGTGGTCAAGAGCAGTAATCCACCCTGCCGCCCCGCATCACTACCCGGCAAACACGATGGCATTGATGGGCGCTACAGGCTCGTGCGTCCGTGCTTGTTAGCCATCCAATCTGGCGCTGGGCCGCCCCGCCAGCCGGATTTGCGGGTCAGGCTAAGAACATCGCTCACCGTATAGCTGCCGTCACCCGAGAACAACGCAAGCGCAATCTCCCCGCGCAGGCTATCTAATAACGGCTGATCCAGCCCCAATAGCGCGATGCAGTTGGACGAGGCGTCACGCCGGTACAGCGCAACGGCATAGGCAACAAAGCGGGCGTCCAAATGCAGGTCATGAATAGTCGCCAGCACTTGCTTGACGGTGAACTGGTCCTGCGGCCCATAGCGCTTGAGTAACGCTGGCCCCAACTCACCGAGGTAGCAGCGAAAGGCTCTGCGCAGGCGTCTGCGTCGAAGATAATCGAGCATCATACTACTCCGTGTAGCCAGCCCGGTGCTGCACATGCAGCATGTAGCAATAGGTCACCCCCAATGCCAGTACCACGGCACCCAGGGAAAACACTTCCAAGGCTTCGATTTTCTCAAAGTCCAGCACGATGATCTTGCGCGCAACGGCCATCAGCGCGGTCGCAACCACCAGCTTGACCGGCAATTCATAGCTGCTCAGGTAGATACGGATGTTGACGAAAATCTCGATCGCCACGAGCACAGCCAAAAAGGCCGCAAAGGTTTCAAAGATGTCGCTGATATTCAGCAGATACACCGGCTCGGAAGTCAGCCGCTGATACAGCACATAGACCACGTCAGCGATGCCGAAAAAAATCACCAGGACCATGAGTATGGCCAGCAACTTGACCGCGAAACGAATGGCTAAATGACTGGCCCGAATAATCGGATCGGGATCATCCAGCGGTAACTCGTCATGGGGTTCTTTTTTCACGCGGCTCTCCTCTCACACTCAGGGCTTTCCCATAGTCGACCACCAGGGAAACGCTGATTGGCTAACCAAGGTCTGTTCCCAGAGAATCGCAACCCCGCGCGCGCTAGTCAAAAAAGGTGATCTCCCGCTGCACTTTGAAATACAGCTCGCGCTCGGTCAGGCCCCGCTCATCGATATCAGACTCGTAGTCGCTCACCAGCCGCACACCCCACATCAACTGCCAATGCCGATACGGCGAAAAGATCTGTGTGTACTCCAGCGTCTGGCTGGTCTCGCGGCCCAATTCGTCGCCGCGCCAGCGGTCCGTATCGCGCTTGGTCAAGTCGCGCAGCCAAAGCAAACGGTGGGTAATGCCATTGTCAGCGTGGTATAGCGCGGTCAATGAGGCAAAGCTTTCCTTGTACAACTGCTCCCCATCGGTTTCAAAATGCCGCTGGGTAAGCTCCGCCATGAGGTCGAGCCGGTCGGTGCTGTACTGCAGTCTGGGCTTGAGTTCACGCATTTTGCCCAGTACCAGGTTGTCAGGGTCGGCCACGCTGCCCCAGCGGCCATCAAGGTGCAGCGTCCAGGCAGGAAAAGGTGAGGTCTGGAAAAACCACTGCCAGTAGTGCTCATCAAAGCGCGGCGCGTTGTCCCCCGCCGAGAGGTCGCTCTGGTCGATACGGTTAACTGCGCGCTTGCGGTGCTGCCAACCGACCCTGGCGATAGTCTGGTAGCTGCCGCGAAACTCACCCCAGATGCCGAAGGTGGTCTCCAGTGGCTGGTTGTCGGAGTGAGAACGCATATGGCCGCCGATCAGGTAGGCACGTATACGCGACTGGCTCTCGTCCTCCTTGTTGGCCTGAAAATACCATTTGCGACCATAGGCCAAGTTCAGGGCACGATAGTCGACCCGGCGAATAAACCCCAGGTCTGCGCGAAAGTCCGGCGATACGTCGTAATAACGCGCCCAGTACAGCGAATCCGGCCCATCGTGGTTATACCGCAGCTGCAGGTTATAGCCACGCAGGCTGTCGTCAAAGTCGGCCCGCTGCACATAAGGCGTAGTGGCGCAGTCGCCCAGTTCGCACTCGGGCGCAGGAGGCAGCTCGGTACAACCGGCGCTGTCGCAGAGGTCTTCGGCGAAGCGCTGCGGATAGCGCGTGTCTGACACCAGCAGTTGGCCGCGCACCTTGTCATCCACGCCAAGATTGCCTGTGCCGTTAAAACTGAGCACCGCGTTGTGATAATCCTCAGCGGTACGCAGGGTGCCCAACACGCCGAAACTGCGCTTGTCTGATTGGCGCTCGTAGTTGAAGGCGAAAGACTGGCTGTTATCGACCAGGGTAACTACGTCCGAGCCCAGGTTGTCCGGCATGTAAACCCGGGTTTGTGAATCCATCGCGCCCAGCAGGCCGCTGGTTGTCGTTGGCGTGCTCCAGAAATGCGCCGCGCCGATATCCGGCTCCACGATATTGCGGGTATAAACCACTTCGTTGAGCGTGCGGAAATATTCCCTAGCGTCGACGAACAGCTCCCGCTTCTCGGGCTCATAGGGATCAAAGGGGTTGTTGATGCTGTCGCGGGCGATGTCGGACTCGACCTCCGCGTAGTTGGGATTGACCGTCATAAGCAGGCGACGGTCAGCGTTTATCTGGTAATCCAGATAAACACCTGCGGCGTGCCGTTGCTGCTCGTCCACTTGTGCAAAGCTGCCGCCGATATCGCGATCTTCATCAAGGTCGTAAACGTAATGCGGCGTTAGGGTAAGGCGCCGCGCGCTACCTGCGGGCAACTCGGCCAACGGCGCGCCGTCGGGCAACAACAACTCGACAGCCGTCCCCAGGGTGCGTTCGATCTGACGGGGATAATGCCGCTTTAGCATGACCAGCAGCCGCGCGGGTGCGTCCGGGTCTTCCGGATTTAGGTGCGCGCCCTGTCTTGGGATAGCCAGCTCAACCCGGTACCCCTGCTCAGTGATCTGTGCAGCAGCCTGCCAATCGGTGTCCCAGTCGTAGAGGTAGCGGTCCCCTACCGTGTCCTGCAACACATCAGACTGACTGCCGTGCGGATTGACCCGAAACTCGTACTTACGCAGCCCTTGGCCGGCCGGGTCCAGCACCAGTGACACATAGTCGTCACTTTTGAGGCCGTCGCGCTCTCGCAGCGCTGAACGCAGCGCGCTGATGTCCGGGTCGTGAGCATCAAAAGCGGCGTAAAAATGGGTATCGGTCAGTGCAATGCGCACCCGGGTGGTTACCCCGGCAGCACGCAAGCGTACGGGGAACAACTCGTATTCAATGGCGATGTCGTCCAGCTGCTGCCAGAAAGGATCGGACAGGTCGCCGTCGATCGCAGGTGCCCCCGTGCTCAGCCGGGTCGCCAGCTGCGGGATACTCGGGCCTTCCATCTGAGCGTTGTCAGCCGCCGCCGCATCCGCAGCTTCGCTGTTCTGATCGCCCAACACGTCCTGCCCCCAGGCTGGCCACCACTGCATCAGCAAGCAGCCCAGCAGCAGCGCGCAGGCTATGGCCTTGCTCAAGGCAACATCCGTATTGGCATCGACAGCATAAGGCGTATCCGAGCTAGCTTACTGCAGCAGCATAGCAAAGCCCGGAACGGGCAGCGGTTTTAGCGGCGTGGGCACAGCCGCAAGGCACAGATTAGACAGGCGTCGCAGCGGTGCGACGCCCTTGTGCCTGATATCAGATCAGATACAGGTGCTACCGCCGTCGACCGGCAGCGCGATACCGGTGGTAAAGGCGGCGCCGTCGGAGCACAGGTAGAGTACGGCAGCGGCAATTTCTTCAGCGCGGCCAACGCGACCAACCGGATGCAGGGCAGCGGCGAACTCGGCCTTGCGCGGCTCAATGGCCACAGCGCGGCGGAACATCTCGGTATCGATTACCGCAGGACACACCGCATTGACGCGAACACCCTGCTTACCGTATTCCACTGCGGCGGACCGCGTCAGGCCGAGGACCGCGTGCTTGCTGGCAGCGTAAATGCTCATCTTCGGCGCCGCGCCCAACGCCGCAATGGAGGCCGTATTGACGATGGAGCCGCCGCCGTTTTTCAGCATCAGCGGCAACTCATAACGCATGCACTGCCACACACCCTTGACGTTGACATCCATAATACGGTCGAACACAGCTTCGTCGCCATCAGCGAGCTTGCCCAGCTCGATCTCGATGCCCGCGTTGTTGAAGGCGCAATCCAGGCGGCCAAACTCGGCGTCAATGCGTTCAATCAGTGTTTTGACCTCGCCGCCATCGGCCACGTTGCAAGGAATAAACACCGCATCACCGCCAGCCGCGCGGATACCCTCGGCAACCGCTTCACCGGCGTCAACATCGATGTCAGAGAGAACAACCTGCGCGCCGGCCGCTGCAAAGGCCTCAGCTGTTGCCTTGCCGATACCTGCCGCTGCGCCTGTAACCAATGCTACCTTGCCGGAAAACTCGTTGCTCATGCGTCTACGCTCCTTCAGGGGCCGCGCTCGCGCGGCGTTTTTTCAGGATAGTAACGCCAGGGAAGTCACAACTCGACCAAGTTCAGGCTTATTGTTCACACATCATGTCATTCGTTGATGCTGTGCTCACGCAGCCAGTCGATGACCTCCTGCTGCTCGCCCCGGAACACAACCCGTGCGTTTTTGCTTTCACGCTGATAGACGTACATGGGGTCGTAATAATGCGTCAGCAAACCTTCAATCCAGCGCCGGTGAGCCTGCACATCACCTGTGCGCTGCTGAATATCCAGGGCCTCGCGCATCAGGGCGTCAAGCTGCTGATGGCGCTCCCCGCCCAGGCGCTTGTAGATACGCTGCAAACTGCCCACCAGGTAGTCGGCGAAGGCGTTGAAGCCGGCCTCGGCATCAGTCGGATGCAGCGCTGCGTACTCGGCCTGCATGTTGGTGACGTAATCGCCGAGAATCCGCGTAACACGGTTTTCAAAGCTGTCTTCCAGCCAGACCAGCGGCGCCTCCTGCATAACCCGGTACAGGGTCAGGGGCACAGAGCAGCTGCCAACAATGCGGCCCTCGTCCTCCAGCACCAAGCGCCTGGCACCGCCGGCGCGAACCTTCAGGGCCGCGATGGCAAGGCGGTTTTCAAAGTCGATCTGCCCCGGCTGCGGGGTAGCATGGCGACCGAAGCTTGAGCCTCGATGATGCGCGTGTCCTTCCAGGTCCAGACTATTGTCCAGCGCGCTGATCACCTCGGTCTTGCCGGTGCCGGTCATGCCTGCAACCAGCATGGGGCTGCACTCAAGCGCAGCGGCCTCCAGAGTGTCGATCAAAAAGCGCCGCATGGCCTTGTAGCCGCCGATGACCCGCGGGTACTGCACGCCCGCCTCGCTCAGCCACTGCTGCACCAATTGCGAACGCAGCCCGCCCCGGAAGCAGTAAAGGTAGCCCTCGGGGGCTGCCTGTACACGGGCCAGCCATGCGTCGATACGGGCGGCTTTAACTTTGCCGCGCACCAGTTGGTGACCCAACTCGATAGCGGCGACTTGCCCCTGCTGCTTGTACTGGGTGCCGACCTTCTGGCGCTCGCTGTCGTTCATCAAGGGCAAATTTACCGCCTCGGGAAAGGCGCCCTTGCCAAACTCGATCGGCGCGCGCACATCCATCAGCGGTACGTCCTGCAAAAACAGCTGACGAAAATCCTCAGTGTTCTCGCGCATCAGAGCACCTCGACCCAGGGCCCGCCTTGGTGCTCGACCAGCTCGCCGATGCTGGCCAACTCCATGCCCAGCTCGCGCGCCAACAGCAGAAAATCGTCTACCGCCGCAGGGTCCACGGCCACCAGCAGACCGCCACTGGTTTGCGGATCGCACAACAGCTGCTTCTGTGCCTCGGTCAGCGCACCTATCTTATGGCCGTAGCTATCGAAGTTGCGCAGCGTGCCGCCCGGCACGCAGCCCTGTCCGAGGTAATAATCGACCGCCGACAGGCGCGGCACCTGAGCACTGTTCAAACGGGCCTGCAGGCCAGCTCCTTCAGCCATTTCAGTCAGGTGCCCAAGCAGACCAAAGCCGGTCACATCGGTCATCGCCTGCACACCATCCAGGGTGGCGAAACGCTGGCCTGGCTGATTCAGCTGACACATCAGATCACGCGCCACGCCCGCGTCTTCGGGACGCAATTTTTTCTGTTTTTCGGCGGTGGTGAGGATACCGATACCCAACGGCTTGGTCAGAAACAGCTGCGCGCCGGCGCGGGCCTGGTCGTTACGTTTGAGCTGGCGCTTGAGCACATGACCGGTGACCGCCAGACCAAAAATCGGCTCAGGGGCGTCAATGGAGTGACCGCCAGCCAGAGGCATACCGGCTTCGGTGCAGACCTGACGGGCGCCGGCCAGCACCTCGCCGGCCACCGCAGCAGGCAGCAGGTTGACCGGCCACCCCAGAATGGCAATGGCCATCAACGGCGTACCGCCCATGGCGTAGATGTCACTGATAGCGTTGGTGGCGGCGATACGGCCAAAGTCGAAAGGGTCGTCGACAATCGGCATAAAGAAGTCGGTGGTACTGACAATGCCCTGCTCGGCGTCCAGCCCAAAGACGGCGGCGTCATCGCGGCTGGCATTGCCCACCCAGAGGCGCTCGAAATCCGGGCCAGGCTGGCCGACCGAGAGCATTTCGTCCAGCACCCGCGGGGCGATCTTGCAGCCGCAACCGGCGCCGTGGCTGTATTCGGTCAAACGTATGGTCTGGGTCATGCTAGGCTCCGCCGCTGTTACATCGAAGGGCGGATTCTAGCAGACTGCTCAGGCCACCGGCTTTAAGAGCGCTGATCAATTCCACACGCTGCCTGGCACAAGAATTTGGCCAGCACGGGGCTAGTGCTGGCGCCGCTCGAACTGATCCAGAGTGTCGCTGGCCACCATACGACCGAGTTCGATCAGCTCAGGCGCCCGGTAAAACTCGAAAAAGCGACACAACCGCTTGGGCACGTTGAAGACCACATCCGGCGGGTAACCGGCAATCTTGTATTGGGTCAACGAAGCCTGCATGGTCTCGAAGGACAGGTTAACCAACTCCAGCATGCTGGCCGGGCCTACCGGCGGCTCCACCTCGACCGGCGCGTTCTGGTCCTCCTCGCGCGAGTGCGGCTCATCACCGTCCTCCGGGGTTAATGGGAGCGCCTGCTGACCGGCGTGCTCTTCCTCTTCTTCCGCTCGCCGCCCCAGCCAGGACGGCTTAAGCGCCGCCATCCACTGTTCCCACTGCTGACGGATCGGCGCAGGCCGCTCGATGACCGGCATCTGGTAGTGGTTGCTTTCAATCGAATTGAGGTTAACCGCCATGATCAGATCACAGTGGGCCGATACCACCGGCACAATGGGCAGTGGATTGAGCAAACCACCGTCGACCAGCACCCGGTTACCCTGACGTACCGGAGAGAACAGGCTGGGGATCGCAGCCGATGCACGCATAGCCTGGTGCAGGCAACCCGATTGAAACCACACTTCCTGCTGGTTGGTCAGGTCGGTAGCCACCGCAGTAAAGGGAATGGCAAGATCATCGATATCGGTCTCGCCAAGCATTTCACGAATGCGGCCAAACACCCGCTCGCCGCGGATTGCCCCCAAGGTGCCAAAACCGATATCGAGCAGGCGAATCACATCCAGGTAATCAAGTCCGGATACCCAATCACGGTAATCGGCCAGGCGACCAGCGGCGTGGATACCTCCTACGACCGCCCCCATCGAACAGCCAGCAATGCAGGCAATTTCATAACCGCGCCGCTCAATTTCCTCGATCACGCCGATGTGCGCGTAGCCCCGCGCGCCACCGCTACCCAATACCAATGCGACTCTTCGTGCCATCGTGATGTTGCTCCTTCACAAACTCGCGTGTCCCGATTGACGTATACCACCGCGCTGCGCATGATGCCCGGACGTTTTTCCGCTGCACAAGGCCCATCGTGAACGCACGTCTGAATCGCCCGCTGAAAGTCTTCTTTTGCGTTGCCCTACTGCTCGCCCTTGGAGGCCTGTTGCTGATGTGGATACTGCACACAGCCACCACCCAACGTAGCGGCGAGTTAAAGCTTGAAGGCCTGAATGGGCCGGTGTCAGTTTATTACGACGCCTGGGGCGTACCGCACATCGACGCCCAAACTGAACACGATGCTTACCTGGCGCTGGGCTACGTGCACGCCCAGGACCGTCTGTTTCAAATGGACCTGTTACGGCGCATTGGCGGCGGGCGGCTGTCGGAGCTGTTTGGCGTCGAGTCGTTCGCCACTGACCGCTTCTTTCGCACTCTGGGCATCAGCCGCTACGCCCGCCAATACGCCGAGCGACTGGAGCAGCAGGCCGACAGCCCGCACGCGCAGTTGATTCACGCTTACCAGGACGGCATCAACCAATACATCGACCACGGTGGCAGGCCGCTGGAATACCGCCTGTTGATGACCAAGCCCGACTATTTCAGCACTGAAGACATCGCCAACACCATGGGCTACATGGCCTACTCGTTTGCCGAGGCCTTTAAGACCGACGCCCTGGTGGACACCATTCGCGGCACTCTGGGCGAGCGCCACTACCGCGACCTGGTCCCCAGCTGGCCGGACCAGCTGCCGCCGGTACGCTCCTCGGGCCAGCCCTACATCGAGCTACTGACGCCCATGCTGGAGCAGATCAGTCAGGTTGAACAGACCCTGCCCGTCGGGCAGTTTCTGGGCTCCAACGCCTGGGTGGTCAACGCCGCACGCAGCGCCAGCGGCGCCCCGCTACTCGCCAACGACCCGCACATCGGCTTTGCCGCCCCGGCAGTGTGGTACGAAGCACACCTTCGCACGCCCGATAGCGAGGTCTACGGTCATTTCCTCGCTGGCATCCCCTTTCCGCTGCTGGGGCAGACCCGTCATCACGCCTGGGGCCTGACCATGCTGATGAACGATGACGTGGATTTCTACCGCGAGCGCGTCAACCCTGACGACCCTGAGCAAGTCTGGGCGGTAGACCGCTGGCAAAAGCTGAACATGCATGAGGAAGTGATCAAGATTCGCGGCCAGGAAGACCGCCTGATTCGCACCCGCAGCAGTCGGCACGGTCCGATCATCAACGACCTGCCAGGCAGCCTGGAGCGTGAGCCAGTCAGTCTGTTCTGGAGCTTTCTCGACCCGGAAAACGACTCGGCCAGCGCCTTCTACGGCTTCACCCGCGCCACCAGCCTGGATGAGTTTCAGGCTGCCGCAGCCTTGCACAGCGCGCCCGGCTTGAACCTGGTTTACGCCGACGTAGACGACAACATTGCCATGTGGGCCATCGGCAAACTCAAGCGCTGGCCGCAAAGCAGCAACGGTTTCTCTTTGCTCAATGGCGGCTCGGGCCGTGATGACTTTCTCGGCTATCAGCCCTTTGATACCAATCCGCGCATTATCAATCCGCGCGACGGTGTGATTTTTTCTACCAACAACCCGTACCCGGAAAACAATCCGCGTCGCAAGTTACCCGGCTACTACGCCCCTACCGATCGAGCACAGCGCCTGCAGGAGCTGCTGAACCGCGAAGAGCCTTTCGATCTGTCGGACTTCAAAGCCTTCCAGCTCGATGACCAGCGCCCGCTTGCCCTGAGCATGATCGCTGATGCCATGCCGCTGCTGGACCCACAGCAACTCCCTGCCCAGCTGCAGACCACCGGCAGCGAGGCCCTGGCGCTGCTGGCGGCATGGGACGGTCATTACCGCCGTGACAGCCAGGCGGCGAGTATTTTCCAGCGCTGGCAGGATGCATTATCCGAGGCGCTGTTTGCCGACGAATTGGGGCCGCGTTACAGCTACTTCCGCAACACCTTTATGGCTGAAAAGACCTTGGCCAGCCTTTACTGGAAGCCCACGTCTCCGTGGTGGGATAACCGCGAGCAGCCCAGTCTGGATGGACGCCAGGCCGCCATCAGCCACGCCTGGCAAAACGCCCTGCAAGGCCTGATCAAGGATTTGGGCAGCGACCCTCAGCAGTGGCAGTGGTCACGCCTGGCAACCCTGCAGCATCAGCACGCGCTGGCCGAACGACTGCCCTTTGGCGAGTATCTCAATAGCCAACCGGTCGCCGTAGACGGGGGTAACGAGACACTGAACAACATGGCCTTTGATCGGGGCACCGGCTTCTACCAGATCAAGGCAGGGCCATCCACCCGTCGCCTGATCGATCTGTCCGACCTGAACTCCAGCCTGGGCATCAACCCACTCGGCCAGGCGGGCAACCCGCTTGACAGCCATGCGCAGGACCAGGCTGAGATGTTCAACGAGGGCCGGTACCGGACACAGTTATTCGACTGGTTGTCGATCCGCGCCCTGCCCGACCATCTGGTGCTGCAACCGGACTGAGCGCTCGCTCAGCGGATCCGCTGCAGCAGCACCCCCTCCGCAGGCTCAGGCTCACCGAGCTGGAGCCTTGAGGTGGCTACGCCTGCGGCCTTCATATCGCTGGCGAGCTGCGGAGCTGCTGCACCGTCAAGCCGCACTCGCAGTAATGAATCCAACCGCATCATGCGCACCAGCAGGCGCGTCCAATCGGCGCGGGTGGCGGCATCGTCCAGCGCCGGCAGGGCCAGGCTGTCTTCACTGCGCAACACCTTCAGCAAGGTTGAGGGGGTCGGGTATAGCGTCTGCTCGACCGGCTGATCGGGCGTAAGCTGACTCATGTTGAGATAGCTGCGACGGTTGCCTCGGGTAATGCTGTAGAGCGTCACAAAGCGCTGCGGCTCAGCATCCAGGCGCAGCGCCAGATAGCGCTGATCTTCGTCCGGACCATAGAGTCGCGCGTTGTGCAGCACCTGGTTGGCCCACAGGCTGCTACTGCCGCACTCGCGGCCATCACAGGCGTACAACAGGGTATGCGGCTGCTCCAGCAACTGAGCCAACACATGACTGAAGGCTGCCTCGGGCGCGTAGCCGTCGGTAACCTGCCAACTGACCGAGGCCAGCTCACCACTGGCGCGAACTTCTCGTTCGGCGCGCAATTGGTTGTTGATACGACGAATACTGCCGATAACCACGGGTTGATCGGCCTGCGCCTGCAGACGCTGGTCAACCAGTCGTGAATGGGTGAAAGGTTCGACAACCAGTGTCGACACGGCGTCTTCGGCCAACAGCGAGCCGGACGACAA
Source organism: Pseudomonadaceae bacterium UBA836 (assembly GCA_002296055.1). Taxonomy (GTDB): domain Bacteria; phylum Pseudomonadota; class Gammaproteobacteria; order Pseudomonadales; family Pseudomonadaceae; genus Halopseudomonas. The sequence continues at coordinate 41,981 of DBHE01000034.1, read as the reverse complement.
CAGCCCGGCAAGCAGCAGCGACGCGCTTCGTGTTATTGACCCCATGCATCTCCTCAGCGCCCGCCTGCGGGCATCGTTGTGTGGGCGCTGGCGCGCCGCACTTATACTCCGAGGATACCGCGACTGGGCCGATGGGTCAGCTCAGGCTTGTGTAGAAGTCTTTCAGGATGTCAGCAACGCTGGCCGCCTGCTCTTCCAAGTGCAAATGGTGCCCGCCATCAACGCGATGAATCTGCAGATGACTGAACGCATCGATACGCGCCAACACCTCAGGGTGCTTGTGCATCACACCCTGGTTGGCCAGCACCAGACAGGTCGGCGCACTAATGTTCTCGATAAACGAGGTGGCGTGGCGCTGTGTCAGGCGTAACGGCGAAGGCAACATCAACTGCGGGTCGGTGCGCCAGGTCCAGCCACCATCATGTGGCATCAGTCCACGCTCGACCAACCGGCCGGCAGCCTCGCGAGTGATGGGTGTGGTGCCGCCCAGCACGCGCGCCGAAATGGCCTTGTCGGCACTGTCATAAACCGGTTTACGTTTATTGCCTAACTGCAGGCTGGAATTGAAAAATCGCGCCATCTGTCGGGGCGCATCGTCAGCTTCGGAGGTAAAGGGCATTAGCCCATCAATCATGGCTGCGCCGATGATGCGCTCCGGCAGGCTGCCCGCCAGAATGCCGCTGATGATGGCCCCCATTGAGTGTCCAAGCAGCGCAAAACGCTCCCATCCCAAGTCTTCGGCTACCTGCAACACCGTAGCGGCTTGTTGCCAGAGGCTATAGCCGCCAGCCGGCAGATGCCCAGACAGGCCGTGACCAGGCAAATCCAGGGCGACTAGATAGACCCCATCTAGCGCGGGGGCGATCAAATCGAAGGTAGCGGCATTATCCAGCCAGCCATGCATACCGATGACCGGTAACCCGCCCGGCTCGCCCCAGGCCTTTCCGGCCACCTCGATCCCGGACAGGGAAAAACGCACTTCATGGCTTGAGAGGGTCATGCAGCCTCCGGCAGACGGTAAATAACGGAATGCTGCAGGAATCTACTGGGCAGACGGCACGCAGGCAAGCGCGAGCGGTACTGTGAATACAGACCCATAGATGGCCGATTCGGCCTGCATTAAGCGTTTTTAAGCGGCACTATGGCCATGGTCAGACGCGCGATGCAGGTCATATTGCCCTGCTCGTCCGTCAGGCGAATATCCCAAACATGGGTCGTGCGGCCCACGTGCACCGCCGTTGCCAGGGCCGTCACACGGCCAGAGCGCACCGCACGCAAGTGGTTGGCGTTGACATCCAATCCCACGCAGTAATGCGTACTGGAATCAATGCAGGCATAGGACGCTATGCTGCCGACACTTTCGGCCAACACCACAGACGCGCCGCCATGCAGAATGCCGTAGGGCTGATGCGTACGTTGGTCGACCGGCATGCTGGCACGCATCCAGTTGTCGCCAGCCTCCTCGATGCGAATATCCAGCAACGTGTTGATATGCGGACCCGGCGCGTTCAGGCGCTCGATATCCAAGGGTTGATGCCAGATGCTCATGTACTGCTCTCCTCGTTGTCAGCGTGCCAGAGCACGCCTTGCCCGCTGACTAGCCAGTGATGAAAGTGATCATGATAGGTCGCCTCTACCACGTTGCGCCGCAGCTTGTGGGTCGGTGTGCGAAAGCCACCTGCAATGTCCCAGGCCTGCTCAACCACCACCAGGCAACCCAGCCGCTCGGTACTGGGGAGCGCTAGATTAACCGCCTCCAGCACAGTCTGCAGTTGCCGCTGTGCCGCCTGCCTATCCGGCGCCTGAGGGCTGAGCCGGACCAGTGCCAGCGGCTGCGGCAGATCCTGACCCACCACGCAGGCCTCATCAATCAGCGCATCGTCCATCAACTGCTGTTCAATCGGCGCCGGGACGACATAGCGCCCGCGCGAGGTTTTGAAGATGTCCTTCACACGGCCGGTGAGGCGCAAAAAGCCCTCCTGATCGATTTCGCCCACATCGCCTGTGTGCAGAAAACCAGCTTCATCCAGCACTTCGGCGGTGCGCGCCGGGTCTTTGTGATAGCCCATCATCAGCGTTTTGCTGCGCACCATTATCTGACCCTGCTCATCGAGCCGACATTCCACCCCCGGATTGGGCAAGCCGATGTAGCCCGGGCGCGGACGGCTGGGACGACCCAGGTGCGAGTAGCCGCAGTTTTCGGTCATGCCGTAGGCTTCCACCACGTGCAGACCCAATCCGGCAAACCAGGTTTGCAAGACCGGTTTGAGACGAGCCGCGCCGCTGACCGCATAGCGCACCTGATCCAGCCCCAGATACGCCAACACTTGCCGCCCCTGGCGCGCGCCAAGCAGCGGCAAACGCAAACGCAGCGCCAGCCAGCGCGGCGACCAGCGCTGCAAGCAGGCATCCATACAGTCTTGCCAGATACGCGGCGCGGCAAAGAACAGGGTCGGCCTGGCGCGGCGTGTGTCGCGCAAAAACGTGTCGGCACGCTCGACAAAATGCACCTGCTGCCCACCCAGCAACGAGGTAATTTCGACAAACTGCCGCTCACCAATGTGGCTCAGAGACTGATAACACAGCATCCGATCATCGACCGATATGGTGAACAGGCGAAGGAAGTTGGTTGCCGCCAGAAACATGCTGGCGAAACTCAACATAACCCCTTTGGGCACGCCCGTTGTGCCAGAGGTGTAAATGATGGTGGCCAGCTGATCGGCGCTTGGCATTATCGGCTCGGCGGGAGCCTGCTGCTGCACCTGGCTCCAGGGCACCAGTCCTTGTTCCTCCGGCCCTTGCGGCAATGCCAACCGATGGACCTCGGCCGGCAGCCCCGGACGCTGGGCCGACCACTCTTCAAGGTGCCCGATAAAAATGGCTTGCAACTCGGCGTGGCGCGCCACCTGGGCGATGGCGTCGGCTGGGAGATTGGGGTGAAGCGGCACTGAAACGTGCCCGGCCATCCAAACCGCCAGGTCGGCGATTATCCAATGCGCGCAGTTGCGTGCCAGCAGACCAATGCAGCTGCCCGGTGGCAACTGCAGGCCCGCAAGGTAGGCCGCCGCTCGGCGCGCCTGGTCGCCCACCTCGGCCCAGCTGAACTTCTGCACACTGCCGTCTGGCAGCGGTTGAATAAGATAGGTACTGCTCGGACGCAGGGCCTCCTGTCGCAAAAAGGCCTCTAACGCCGTCGCAGGCTGCGTTGCCAATGCACCCATGCTCTGCTCCGCCGAATCATTATTATTGTGGCGGCGGCCACTAGGAGCGCGACCGACCGCTGGAATCTGCGCTCACACTATCCCAGCAGACAGACGCCGACAAGGCCGTCGTAGAGCGAAGCAAGTACTGTTGATCAGTCAGCCAGCTGCGCTGGGCTTTGCAGCAGTTGCAGGTTGCCCAGACCGGCTGCCACAAAGTCAGTGTCGACGCAGGCCAGCCCAGCGGTAGGCATAGGCACGTGCGCTCGTCGATGCCCTTCACACAGTAGGCTCAATAATTGGCTGACCAGCGGTTGGTGGCTGACCAGCAGCAGGTTCTGTTCGCCTCGCTCGGCCAGAAAACCCAGCACCTCAGCAGGGTCATCGTCCGGCGTCAGCCAGGGAGCGGTCGACACCCCGCGCGCAAAACCAAGCTCACCCGCCACCAGGGACGCTGTCTGCTGGGCACGGAGGTAGGGGCTGGCCAGGATGGTGTCCAAGGGTTGGCCCGCCAGCAGCCGACACATGCTGCGCACCTCCTGCTCGCCCGCCGCCGTCAGCGGGCGCTCAGGGTCGGTTGGCGCCTGCGCCGCTGCCTGGCCGTGGCGCAAGATCCAGACTCTCACCGCTGCTCCCGCTGCCGGTCCAGGTCTTGGGGCTGCGTGGTCCACTGTGCGTTGCCGTCCGGCCAGTCACTGAAGGGCCAGGGCTTCTGCTCGCTCGCACCAGTCAAATAACGACCACTCTGCCAGACGAACTGCGACAAGCTTCTACCCCAGCGCGCGCAGTCAGCATCAGGCTCGCCGCTGAACAGGCGGTAGGCAATCTGAACCAGTGTCAGCACCGCCAGAGCGACCTCAGCTACCTGCCAGGCCAGCGCGAAAAACACCACGTACACAAGACGCAACCAGAAATCAGCCGAGCACAGATTGCTCAAAAACGTATTCACAGACTCTCCTCAAGACTTGGCCGGCGCTGCTGACATAAAGGCAGCGAATTCGACATCGTTTTTCTGCTCAGCCGACATCAGCCGAGCAATCACCGCCGGTAGCGGCTTTTGTTCAAACACAATGGCGTACAGGCCATCAACCAGCGGCATATACACGCCTTCCTCCGCGGCCTTTTGCTTGAGCACCTTGAGGGTATTCACGCCCTCGGCCACCTGGCCGAGCCGTGCCACGCCCTGCTCCAGCGTCTCACCCTTGCCGAGTGCATGACCCACCTGAAAGTTGCGCGACTGCGGCGACACGCAGGTGACAATCAGGTCACCAACGCCGGCCAGCCCCAGGAAGGTCAACGGATTGGCCCCCATATGCACGGCAAAACGGGTCATCTCCGCAAGCGCACGGGTAATCAGCATCGCTTTGGTGTTCTCGCCCATGCCCAGCGCCGCCGCCATCCCGGAGATAATCGCGTAGACGTTCTTCAGCGCGCCGCCCAGCTCCACGCCGTAGCGGTCCTGGCTGGCATAGACGCGCAGATTGGCGCAACCGAGCACCGCCTGCACATCGCGACACAGTTGCTCGTCCTCGCTGGCCACCACGGTGGCGGTCAGCTCGCCGGCAGCGATCTCCTTGGCCAGGTTGGGGCCAGATAGCACCGCAACATGGGCGTCCGGCGCTTCTTGTTCAACTATCTGGCTCATCATCAAAAAGCCCGGCTGCTCGATGCCCTTGGTGGTACTCACCACCTGCTTGCCAGCCAATTGAGAGCCAATTTGTTGCAGCACCGCGCGGAAGGAACTGGACGGGATGGCCAGAAACACCAGCTCGGCAGCGGCCAAAGCGGCATTGATGTCGGTGGTCACCGACAGGCGCTCATCCAGCGCGATACCCGGCAGGTAGCGCGGATTCTCATGCTGCTCGCGGATTTGACGGGCGACATCGGGGTCACGCAGCCACAGAGTTACCGGCACACCCTCACGGGCCATAAGGTTGGCCAGCGTCGTACCAAAGCTGCCCCCACCCAACACACAGACAGACGCTTTGCGATCGGTCATGCAACATCCTTAGATAATGAATCTGGCGCCAGTATAAGCCCAGCGCAGCATCGATCAATGCTGCACACCGGATGCGTGGCTACAAGCGCGCAGACTGGCGACGATTTGCTGCTGGCAAAACCTGCCGCACTGGTTGAGGAAGCACTGACTAATTCCGCATGCCCTCTGGCGTTAAGGTTGGGCCGCAATCAAGGCGTGGTTTCGAAGGCATGTCTGGACCTGTCGAGAAAACACAACGCAGAGTGCGGCCCAACCTGAGCGCCCCGTAGGGCAAGCGCTCAAGCATGCATCTGCTGCGCTGCACTGCTTGCCCATAGAACCACTATTGGCTGCACATCGCGCCTTGCAGCTACACGCTTGAGCGCTCGCAGAGGGCTTGTGGAATTAATCAGTGCTTCCTTAAGATGGGCGCATTCCTATAAAGAACCAAAGTGCCACCACTATGTCTGCGCCGCGCCACATTCTTGCTCTCGCCCTGTTGGGCTCCAGCCTGCCTTTGCAGGCTCAGTCATTGGACGACGACCCGCTACTTGGCGAACTGAAACTACCCACCGTCCTGAGCGCGACCCGCCTGAAACAGAGTCCGGCCGAAGTGCCGGGGAGCATGACGGTACTGGACCGCCAGTTGATTCGTGCATCTGGTGCGCGAGACATCCCCGAGCTGATGCGTCTGGTGCCCGGCATGATGGTGGGCTACCGCTCCGGCAACCAGATGAACGTCAACCTGCACGGGACCAATATCAGCGAAGCGCGGCGCATGCAGGTGCTGGTCGACGGCCGCTCCGTCTACAGGCCTGGCTTTGCCACGGTCGAGTGGTCTGCCATCCCTCTGGCAATCGAAGACATCGAACGAATCGAGGTGTTTCGCGGGCCCAACACTGCGGCCTACGGTGCTAACGCCCTGATGGGCGTGATCAATATCATATCGCGACACCCTCGCGACTATGCTGGCACCACGCTCAAGTACACTCAGGGCGACCGCGGCGTCAGCGACTGGTACGGAAGTCAGCACTTCCGGCTGGCACAGAGCGATTGGCGCCTGAGCCTTTCCGGAGTGGCCGACGACGGCTTCGACATGCTGGAGCCAGGCGTCGAGTATCGCGATAGTCGGCGACTGGAACGCTTCAATCTTAGCGGCGCTTTCAACATCACGCGCCAACAGACCTTGGAGCTGCAGCTCGCTGCCAGCCACTCGAAGCAGCAGTATTATTACGATTACGAGCCGTACCTAAAGGCGCTACGACCGAGCCGCGACACGCTGGGCGCCTACGATTACGCCATCACCGAACACAATCCCGATTCAGATAGCCAGATAAGCGACTACTCGCTGCAGGGGCTTTGGAAGAACGATATTAACCCCGACCATAGCGTGCAGATCCTCGCCTATGCTCAGCAGATGAACCGTGAGCAGGCCTGGCGCGCCTGCGACAGCCCGATCGTATTCATCGATGAACTCAAGCAGTTGTACGACCTGAACCCCACCGCAGCTCGCCGGGTCAGCAAATTCTTGGAATACGCCGATGCTGCCTACGACATGCGTACTGCGATGCAAATCAGCCTGGGCAGCGAATATACCGATCAACTCGGAGCTCTAGGCGAGGCCATTAAGCAAGCGCGCAACGGTTACCGCAACAGTGAGCCGGTGTGCTGGGACATCGACCACAACATGGAAGAAAACCGCATACACCTCGAAGTTCAGGACACCCTGCGGTTAAATGAGCAGCTACGCTTGATGAGTGGTCTGAGCTATCGCTACGACCGCGCCACCTCGGAAACTTTTTTTGGCGGCACAGTGGAGAACCACATCGTCCAAGGGTTCGCCAACCTGGAGTATCGTCCGCATACCCGCTGGTTATTTCAGTTGGGTGGCATGTTGGAAGACGACCGGCTCATTGGCACCTCGTTCTCTCCACGAATTGCCGGTCACTTTTTCATAGCCCCCTTGCACAGCCTCCGCGCGGTCTACTCGGAAGCGGTCCGCTCCCCCGATATGTATGAGAACAACGCTTACTGGAGCTACCCAATTAAAAACGCCAGTGGCCCCGTACCCGCCAACCCCGTTTACTACGCTACCGGCATAGGGCCTGGTGATCTGGAGCAGGAGCGCATGCGCGCCGTGGAGCTTGGTTACCACGGCAACTTCAATCGTCAAGGTGTATCGCTGGATGTGCGCTTTTTCCAGGAACGCATCGACAACATGAATAGCGAGCCCCTGAAGATCACTGACTTCTATCCCAACAACAACTCGCGCGTCGAGTTTCGGGGTGGCGAGGCAGAAGTCGACTGGCGCTTGGGGTACGCGGATCGCCTTCGTCTAACCTATGCTCATATCGTTTATGAAGCGAGTAACAAGCTGGACGAGCGACTTACCCCGCGTCATTCAGGCAGCGCAGGCTGGATTCACGAGTGGCCCGCCGGCTTCACCAGCAGCCTGTTCTATTATGGTGCTGACGAGCTTAACGAACGCCGTTTCGAGCGCGCCGATTTGCGGCTCGAAAAGCGCTTTGAACTGTCAGCCAGTTCAGCACTGAGTCTGGCGCTGACTTGGCAGGAACGTCTGGATGATGAGGCGCTGACTTGGGATGAGAACCTGTACGACAGCCAAAGCCAGTACTACCTGAGTGCCGAACTCTCTTTCTGAGGCTGATGCGCAAACCACTGTTACAGGGAATATGGACAAGGAATGTCTAACCTCTATCTGACTGACCGCAGGCGCCACCGCTAATGAAGGCACTGCGTATAGTGCTAAGCACCTTACTACTGGTTCTTTGCCTGTCTACTCAAGCAGCGCAAACACTCGTGGTGCTGCCCGGACACAGCGGCCTGACCGACGCGTTCATTGCCGAATTGCAAACGGCACTGGGTGAACCAGTGGACGTTGCGACCGTTGATGACCCTGGCCTTCCTGCCCAACCCACGTATCGCCAGATCATCACAATGGGACAGGAGGCCCTCAACTGGCGTCTGCGCCAAAGCACCCAAATCAGCACTCTTGCCACCTACCTGACGGGCGAGTACTGGCATCCTCGTAGCCAAAGCGCCCCGCCTTGGCTACATGTGCTTTACGCGAACCCCAAACCGGCTCGCCAGCTGCGACTAAGCCGAATGTTGATACCACGCCTGGATCGTGCGGGAATCCTGTTGAGTCCAACCACCACTTGGCAACGCACCGGTTGGCTGAACGCCGCGGAGCAACTGAACATTGAGCTGATCGTTGCCGAACTGGACCAGCCTGATGAGCTGTCTCGGCAATTGTTAGGCCTGATTGGCCAAAGTGACCTTTTGATTGGCACCGACGACAGCACCATCTACAACGCCGACAACCTGAAGACAATCCTGCTCACCAGCTACTCGCGCAATAAGGTGCTGATCGGCCCCAGCGCCCCCTTTATTGAAGCCGGCAGCCTGAGTACCACTTACAGCAGCCCCGAGGATATGGCGCGTAGCGCCGCCCACCTGATTACACAGGGCTTGCCAGCTGAGGCGCTGTCCTACCCGCGCTATTTCTCCGTGCTGAGCAACACCCAGGTGGCCCGCTCCCTGGGTATACCGTTGCCGGACGATGCCACCCTCGCCCGCCGCCTGGCCGAGCTGGAGCAAGAACCATGAATTTTCTGCGACGCGGCACCATCTATAGCCGCCTGATCCTGATCGCCACCTTGCCGGCACTGCTGATGGGCGTGGTTGGGTTCACCTTTTTCACCACCGCCCGGCTAGACGACGTTAATCGCGAGCTGCAGGTAACCGGCCAGCTGATTGCGGACCAGTTGGCGCCTGCCGCCGAGTACGGCGTGATTAGCGGCAATCTGCGCACCCTAGAGAGTCTGGTCAAGGGTGCCCTCAACGTCCCGCATGTGCGCTACGTCAAGGTCTACGACCGGACCGGCCGGCCACTGCTGCATCTTGGGCGCCCCGCTGAGGCGGATCACGACGGTCTGCAGGTGTTTGTCGCCGACATCCTGCGCGAACGCATCCCCCTGCAGAACGATCTCTTCCTGCTCGACAGTCCGCCCCAGTCTGACAGCGAGCAGCAGCGCTACCTTGGCCAGGTGCACGTTGGCCTGAGCAACAGCGCATTCATCAAGCGTCAGCAAAGCATGCTGCTGAAAACCCTGGGGCTCGCCGCACTGGTGTTGATTGCCACGCTCTTTCTTGCGCTGCGCCTGGCCAAGGCGCTAGCTGATCCCATGGCGCGTATGGGGCAATCTGTCTCGCAGCTCCAGCAGGGCAAGCTCGACACCCGCCTTGACGTCGATGATGAGCATGAAATCGGTCAGCTGATGCGCAACATCAACAGTCTGGCCGAAACACTGGAACGCGCCGAAAATCAGCAGCAGCGCGCCATGCAGGCACTGATCAGTGCGCGCGAGGACGCCGAAGCTGCCAACCGCGCCAAGTCCGAATTTCTTGCCATGATGAGTCACGAGCTGCGCACGCCGATGAACGGCGTGCTTGGCATGCTCCAACTGCTTGAAACTACCGAACTGAACAGCGAGCAGAGCGAGTACGTGCACATCGCTGGGGAGTCCACCGACCACCTGCTGAAGGTCATTAACGACATACTCGACTTCTCGCGCATCGAGCGCGGCGCGCTGGAACTTGAGCACATCCCCTTCAACCTGCCCCAACTGATCCAGTCCTCGGTCAGCGTGTTTGAACACACCGCCAGACAGAAAAAACTGCAACTGATCACACGACTGAACGGCAGTGACGCCCAGGCTGAAGTGGTAGGTGACCCCACGCGAATTCGGCAGATTCTGGTCAACCTGGTCGGCAACGCCATGAAGTTCACCGAGCAGGGCTACATTGCCGTGCACGCCAGCTGGCAGTTGACCGGCACCGACAGCCTATGGCTGCGTTGCGCCGTGTCCGACACCGGCATTGGTATTGCGCCTGAACGTCTGGAACGCATGTTCGACGCTTTCCAGCAGGCCGACAGCAGCACCTCGCGCCGCTTCGGCGGCACGGGCCTGGGGCTGTCTATCGCACGCACCTTCGCTGAAAAAATGGGCGGCGAACTGATCGCCGAGAGTCACGAGGGACAAGGGTCCGTATTTACCTTCGAAATTCCCCTGACGCTGCGCGAGCACCCGCTCGGAGAGCCAAAGTCACGGACGCTGCCTAGCGGCCAACGCAGCCATCTGCCAGTGCTGCTGGTGGAGGACAACCCGGTCAATCAGATGGTGATCGAAGGCATGCTCAACACCGCCGACATCAACGTCACCGTGGCTGCCAGCGGCGAAGAGGCGCTTCGCCATCTGACGTCCCCGGCCACGGGCTATGCCGCCGTGCTGATGGACATCCAGCTGCCGGATATTGACGGCATGGAGGTTTGCCGCCGGTATCACGCACATTGCGCAGAGCACAACCAGCAACCCATCCCCTGCATTGCGTTAACCGCCAGCGCCTTCGAGCTGGACCGCCGTGACAGTGCTGCAGCAGGCATGCAAGACTTCCTCAGCAAGCCCGTCACCAGGCAGGCCTTGCTGCAGGTATTGGAACCATGGCTGCATCAGTCCAACCATTGATGGCACTGATCGTGCAACATTCCACCCGCAGCCAACGCCTCTGCAACGCTGGATTCAGAGGCAGCAAATAGCGACACTGGGGCAAACTTGGCTGTCTCATCCGTAGACGAACAGCCGCTACGCCAACAACAACTCCAGTCGAGCGCCTCACGCATGTCCATAGTTACCCTCGAATCGCCCTATTCCACGTTGCCCGCCCTGATCGCCGCCCACGCGCAGGAGCGCGCCGACCACCCCGCGCTGATCGAGGGCGAACAGCGCATGACCTACCGTGAACTGAACGCCGAGGCCGACCGTGTTGCGGCTGCGTTGCAGCGTGACGGACTGCAGGCGGGCGACGCTATCGCCATCTGTGGCGCCAACTCCATCAACTACGCCGTACTTTTCGTCGGCGCTCTGCGCGCTGGCGTCACCGTCGCCCCGCTCGCCCCGTCCTCTACGCCCGAAAGCCTGCTCGGCATGCTGGCCGACTCGGCAGCCAAGCTGTTTTTTGCCGACGCAAGCACGCTGAGCGCCATCGGCTCTATTCGTGAGCGCCTGGGCATGCCGCTGCTGAGCCTGGACAACAGCGCAGCTGAGCGCCCCTACAATGACTGGCTAGCCGCAGACGGCGCCAAACCAAACCCGGTCGACATCACCCCCGAAATGACCTTCAACGTTATCTACTCTTCCGGCACCACCGGCGAGCCAAAAGGTATCGTGCAGTCACACGGCATGCGCTGGTCACACATTCAGCGTGGCCTGACCATGGGCTATGGCCCGGACTGCCGCACCCTGATGTCGACCCCGCTCTACTCCAACACCACCCTGGTGTCCTTCCTGCCGACCATCGGCCTGGGCGGCACCGTCGTCATCATGGCCAAGTTTGACGCCGAGCGTTACCTGAAACTGGCAGAGGCCAACCGCATCACCCACACCATGCTGGTCCCGGTGCAGTACCAGCGCATCATGGCACGCCCGGACTTCGACAGTTACGACCTCGATAGCTACATCATGAAGTTCAGCACCAGCGCCCCCTTCCACGCCGAGCTGAAAGCCGATGTACTCAAACGCTGGCCCGGCGGCCTGGTCGAGTTCTACGGCATGACCGAAGGCGGTGGCTCCTGCGCCCTGGCAGCACACACCTACCCCGACAAGCTGCATACCGTGGGCCTGCCGATGGAAGGCCACGACATGCGCGTGATTGACGAGGATGGCGTCGAGCTGCCGCGCGGCGAGATTGGTGAAGTCGTGGGGCACTCACCCGCAATGATGGCCGGCTACCTGAACAAGCCGGAGAAAACCGCCGAAGCGGAGTGGTACGACAGCACCGGCAAGCGCTTCATCCGTACCGGCGACGTCGGCCGTTTTGACGAGGAAGGTTTCTTGACCCTGATGGACCGTCGCAAGGACATGATCATCAGTGGCGGCTTCAACATCTACCCCAGTGACCTGGAAGCCGAGCTGCGCAAGCACCCCGACCTGCAGGATGTAACCGTTGTTGGCGTGGCGTCGACCAGCTGGGGTGAAACCCCGGTCGCCTACATCGTGCCCTTTGCAGGGCGCGCAGTAGAAGCCGAGCAAGTACAGGCGTGGTTCAACGAGCGCGTCGGCAAGACCCAGCGCCTGACCCGCGTCATCATCGCCGACGAGCTGCCGCGCAGCGCCATCGGTAAGGTGCTCAAGCGCGAACTGCGTGACCAGTTCCTGGCCGAGTACGGCGTGCTGGCCTGACGCTTGCTGCGGCGCGCCCCTGGGCACAGGTCGGGTACACCTGGCCATGCGCAGGGGCTGCGCGCTGCTGTTGCTGCCCACACTCCGGCATGCTCCACCCCGCCAACGAGTCGAAGAACCTTTGTCCTCGACCGCCTTCACGAGTATCCTCAACGCCTCGAATATGGATGTTGTGACTTTCTCGCAGAGCTTGAAGTCTGACCTTAGGCTGACTCTGTGCAGACAGTCGGCAGCCGAAAGTGCAGCACCGCGGGATTGATCCAGATCAGTCCATGCCACCGGCAAATCGGGGCAGGCTCGACTATGATTGTCGCGCGCCCTTTCGGATGCTTGCTGACACAGAACAAGCCGAACCAACAGCGCCCCGCAGACGGGGATGAGCAGGAGCCACTAATGACACGACAGAATGCGTACACCCGGGATGAGCTGCTGACCTGCAGCCGCGGCGAGATGTTCGGCCCCGGAAACGCACAACTTCCCGCCCCCAACATGCTGATGATCGATCGCATCACGCATATCAGCGATGTCGGCGGCAAGTACGGCAAGGGCGAGATTGTCGCCGAGCTGGACATTAACCCGGACCTTTGGTTTTTCGCCTGCCACTTTGAAGGCGACCCGGTGATGCCTGGCTGCCTTGGCCTCGACGCCATGTGGCAACTGGTCGGCTTTCACCTTGGCTGGCTCGGCTACCAGGGCCGCGGCCGCGCGCTGGGGTCTGGTGAGGTCAAGTTCTTTGGTCAGGTCCTGCCGACCGCCAAAAAGGTGACCTACAACATTCATATCAAACGCACCATGAACCGCGCTCTGACCCTCGGCATTGCCGACGGCAGCGTGGCTGTCGATGGTCGCGAGATCTACAGCGCCGAAGGCCTGCGCGTAGGTCTGTTTACTTCTACCGATAGCTTCTGAGGATCTTCACTATGCGTCGCGTCGTGATTACCGGCATGGGCATTGTTTCCTGCCTGGGCCAGGATCTGGACTCCGTAGCCGCCAGCCTGAAAGCTGGCAAGCCCGGCATCCGTTTCAATCCCTCGTACGCCGAAATGGGTCTGCGCAGTCAGGTATCCGGTTCGGTCGATATTGACCTGGATGCCGCCATTGATCGCAAGATCAAGCGCTTTATGGGCGATGCCGCCGCCTACGCCTACCTGTCCATGCAGCAGGCCATTGCCGACGCCGGTCTCGGCGAAGAGCTGGTCAGCAACGTGCGTACTGGTCTGGTGGCCGGTAGCGGTGGTGCCTCCACCCTGAACCAGATGGAAGCCATCGACATCCTGCGTGAAAAGGGTGTCAAGAAGATCGGGCCCTACCGCGTGCCGCGCACCATGGGCAGCACCGTCTCGGCCTGTCTGGCCACCCCGTTCAAGATCAAGGGCGTGAACTACTCGATCTCCTCGGCCTGTGCGACCAGCGCGCACTGCATTGGTCACGCAGCAGAGCTGATTCAGCTGGGCAAGCAGGACATCGTGTTTGCCGGTGGCGGTGAAGAAGAGCATTGGTCGCAGACCATGCTGTTCGACGCCATGGGCGCACTCTCCACCCAGTACAACGAGACGCCTGAGAAAGCCTCTCGCGCCTACGATGCCAACCGCGACGGCTTTGTTATCGCCGGCGGCGGCGGCATGGTGGTCGTCGAGGAGCTGGAACACGCTCTGGCCCGTGGCGCGAAGATCTACGCCGAAGTAGTGGGCTATGGTGCTACCTCCGATGGCTACGACATGGTCGCTCCCAGCGGCGAAGGCGCGATACGCTGCATGCAGCAGGCGCTGGCCACCGTAGACGGAGCCATCGAGTACCTCAACACCCACGGCACCTCCACTCCGGTGGGCGACGTGGCAGAGCTCAAGGCCATTCGTGAAGTCTTTGGCGACAAGGCGCCGAGGATCAGCTCGACCAAGAGCCTCTCGGGCCACTCGCTGGGCGCCGCCGGCGTGCAGGAAGCCATCTACTGCCTGCTGATGCTGCGCGACAACTTCCTGGTGGCCTCGGCCAACATCGACGAACTGGACGAGAACGCTGGCGACCTGCCGATCCTGCGTGAGCGTCTGGATCAGGCGGTTGATCTCATCATGTCCAACAGCTTTGGTTTTGGTGGCACCAACGCCACCCTGATCCTCAAGCGCTGGGCTGCCTGAGCCATCAGGCTGAGCCAACAAGGCCGCGACATCTGTCGCGGCCTTGTTGTTTCTGCCCTCTTCTGACGCGCGACGCACCAAAGCAGCGCTCGATTACGCCCCCTATCACCCTCGCTCCCAGTGATTTCCTCGCTTGTGTAGTGGCCTGTTAATTGCACTCACTCTGCCAACCACCGGCAAGGAGCTACCATGGGACTCTTCACACTCGCACGCCATCAGCGGGCGCAAGCCAGCGCCACCGCCTCCCTGTTCAAGGATCTGAACCTCGCCGCCGACTTACCAGAGCAGCCGGGCGCCCTTGCCGATCTGAATCAATTTGCCCGCGCGCTGCAGCAGCGGATAACCCAGAGCTTGCACGCCGCCGTCGGCATTGCCGCTCACGCACCACAGCTGGCACGCATTGCGGCTGACAGTCAGGCCCACGGCGAACAGTTGGCCCAGTCTTCGGAAGAAATCGCCAGCGCCACCGAACAGGTCAGCACCACGCTAGACGCCGAGCTGGTGCCCGGCACCACCGCGGTAGCGCAACTCTCCGGCGGCGTCAGCGAGCAGCTCAATCGCTGCGAGCAAGACAGCCGCAACGTGCTGGCACAGGTCGAAACGATCAATGGCTGTGAGTCCGAGCTGACTGGCCGCATCGGCGAGATTGGCAAACAGCTTGAGGAAATAACCCAGGTAATCGGCATGATCGCCACCATTTCTCAGCAAACCAACCTGCTGGCACTGAACGCGGCAATTGAGGCAGCGCGAGCCGGCGAACAAGGGCGTGGCTTTGCGGTGGTGGCTGACGAGGTGCGCACACTAGCGGGCAAGACCACCGCTGCCACCGACAAGGTAACCGAGATCATCGACAACTTCCGCACCGGCATGCAGAGTCTGAATACCGCCAGCAGCCAAATGCAGGACGCCGTTGCCACCGGCCGCGAACGTATCATCAGCATGGACCGCAGCCTCAGCGAAGCGACCGCCGCAATGGGCCAGCTGGATCAGCGTATCGCCAGCATTGCCAGCGGCGCCGAGCAAATCGGCGCGGCGGTACGCTCGGTCAGTCAGGACGTGCAGAGTGTTGCCGGTGTGGCCAGCGCGATGATGCAAAAGGCCGCACAGGTGCGCGAGCACAGCGAAGCGGTCCGTAGCGAGGGAGACAAACTGCTGGAAGGGCTTGGTGGCTTTCAGCTGGGCGTTCACCAGAGCATCCGCCAGCGCGTTTGCGACATGGCGACCAGCAGCGATTTGGCCGCCGGTGGCAGCCGAGCCGAACAACAGATGCAGCGCTGGCTGCAGCAAGATGGCCGCTTTGAGCTGCTGTACCTGGTGGGCGCCGACGGGGTACAGGTCACCGAGAATATTCTGGCTAGCGATCTGCAGCCCGCCAGCGGCAGCAGTGCCCGTGGCCGCAACTGGTCAAACCGCCCATGGTTCAGCGCGGTACGCGACAGTCTGTCGCCCTATATCAGCGACGTTTACCGCTCAGCGGCTACCGACAGCTTCTGCTTCACCCTGTCCGCCCCGGTGTTCGACGAGCAGGGCCGTCTGCGCTATGTGCTGGGCGCCGATATTCGCCTGTCGGCCTTGCTGGCCGAAGGCAGCGGAGCACCCAGAAGCACCAGCGCCAGCACGCACCAAAGCACGGCGACCTGGGCCTTACAGTGAGGCCACAGCGCCACGATCTGCACGACGCGCCAGCGCTGCCATGATGACCGTGAGCACGCCACAGCACGCCATCACGCCAGCCATGGGTACGGCACTGTCGTCGTGCAATACACCTACGGCCGCAGAGGTAACCCCGGCTATGGCAAACTGCATGGTGCCCATCAACGCCGAAGCAATACCCGCCTGGTGGCCATGACCTGCCAGAGCGCAGGCCGAGGCATTGGGCAACACCTGGGAAATCACCGCAACACTCAGTACCAGCGGCGGCAGAAACAGCCACAGACTGCTTACCTGCAGCCAGGCGGCCAGCAGCAACGTGGCGGTCGCCAGCATATAGACCAGCGTCGTTCCGCGAATGACAGCAAGCTGACTCCAGTACCTCAAAAAGCGTGAGTTGAGCTGTGCCGACAGGATAAAGCAGGCCGCGATGCTCCCGAACAGCCAGGCGTATTGCTCAACGGGCACCTCATACAGCTCGAGAAATACATAGGGTGAGCCCGCGATGTAAGCGAACATACCGGCCATTGCCACCCCGCCCGTCAGCGCATGGAACATGAACAACGGCTCGCCCAGCAGGCTCAAGTAGCGGCCAAAGGCGCTTTTAAGCGGCGGGCGCGCCATCTGTGTTGGCAGGGTTTCAGGCAGAAAGAAGTAGACCGCCAGGGCAAACAGCACAGCAAACAGACTGAGAAACAGGAAAATACTCGACCAGCCGCCCAGCCCCAGCAACGCCGTGCCCGCCAGCGGCGCGAGAATGGGAGCCACCCCCATCACCAACATCAATTGGGAAAACGCTTTAGCCGCATCAATCGGCTCGCACAGATCGCGCACCACCGCACGGTTGACCACCATGCCTGCGCAGCCGCCCAGCGCCTGGGCAAAGCGCGCTACCAATAACCACTCCAATGTAGGTGCCAACGCGCAACCAAGCGAGGCGACGCAAAACAGCGCGATACCAAACAACAGCGGTTTGCGTCGCCCAAAGCGATCAGCCAGCGGCCCGTAAACCAACTGTCCACTGGCCAGACCAACAAAGTAGACCGAGAGGCTGAGCTGCACCTGTTCGGTGCTAGCATCCAACGCACTGGCAATCGCCGGAAAGGCCGGCAAATACATATCAATGGCCAACGGGCCAAAGGCACTGAGACCACCCAGAATGAGCAGTATATGTAGTGGCATGGGGCAGATTTCCGTGGGGCGCAGGCCCGATTGAGGAGCAGCGGCTGCAGGTAAGGGTCAACGCGGTTTCAGCATGCCGGTATGGGCTGCAAAAGCAGGACGGCGCAATTCCTTAGCAAGCGAATGACCTGCATGATGCCAGAAACACCCTCACCTGTCCCGCGTATGCAGCAAACAACAACGCCCGAGGCAGGCCCGGGCGTTGTTGCTTATCTCAGATCAGGGCTCAGCTGCGATCAACTAGATCCTTGAGCTTGTCCTTCACCTTGCCCTTGGTTGATTCAGCCTTGCCTTTGAGGTTTTGCAGTTCGCCCTCGCCCTGCAGCTCCTCATCGTCAAGGGTGCGGCCAGTTTCACGCTTGGCCTTGCCGACGGTCTCGTTGTATTTGCCTTTCAGCTTGTCTGTGGTACTGGTCATGATCATTCCTCGCTCATTGGATAAAGGTGTACATGTCTCAGCTTTACTGCTCGTGCAGACGCGCGTTCAGCTCGTCTACCAACGGTGCCCATTCGGCGTCCTCGCGGATTTCCTCTCGCAAAAAGGCCGCCTGAGCAGGCGTCCAGAACGGCGCCTCGCTCAATTTGGTGTCGTGTGCCAAGGAGTGGCTGGCAAAAAATGCGTCAATGCTTTCCTGGTCAGAGTCCAGGCCCAGTTGCTCGAACAGGGTTCCCAGATCTTTGTTGTGCAGTTCCATCGTGACTCTCCTCGCTCGAAAGTGATTTCAACCGTCCGATATCAGGCTTGCGTCACTTAAACAGAGTACCGAGCAGGCGCGGGAGTTCCGAGGCAGTCACACTTGATCGTGCTGGTACTGCTCGGCTGCATCCCGCAACCAACCCTCCAGTGCCTTCTGCGATACCTTCTGCTGCTGCGCCTGCTCCAGGCTGCGGAGCATAAATTGGCGCATCTCCGGTGAGTCGCCCGCCATCGACAGGGCCAGGTCACGATTAGACCAGCGGCGAATACGGCGATACAGCCACCAATGGAAGTAAAGACCACTGAAAGTGACAACGGCGATGATGAAATAGTCCATGCGCCCTCCTTGTCTCCAGACTATACGCGCTCGGCCTGCGCCGGCGACGTGACAACCGGTCGCGGGCGATGAAACAGCAGCAGGTTGCCGCAGAGAATCAGCACCAAGCCGACTACCGCCATACCGCTCCACCGATAGCCCTCAAATAGCGTAGACATACCCAGCGCGATAAGCGGGAACAAGACAGTCGCGTAGGCTGCCGGCCCGGCGCCGATGCGACCGATCAGCGCAAAATACACAGCAAAGCCCACCACCGACCCGATCACAGCCAGATACAACAGAGAGCTTATGTAGGCCGGTGTCCACAGCAACGCGAAGCTATCTCCCCGCCACCAGACCAGCAGCAACATCGCCATAGCGCCGTAGCCCATGGCGTAAGCGTTGGTAGACAAGACATCCAGACGCCGCGCCTGGTGCCGCACGCTGATCATGTTGCCGAGGGAGAATCCATACGTGCCCAGCAGGCACAGAGCAATACCGATCAGCGTCTCCCGGCCGAGATGGGCGGCGCTAAGGTCATGCCAGAACAGGCAGACGATACCCACCAAGCCAAGCAGGTTGGCCCGCACCAGCCGAGCCTCCAGGCGCTGGCCGAAAAACAGCACCCCGTTGATGGCGTTAAACAGCGTCGCCATGGAAAACAGCACCGCTTCCAGGCCGCTGTTGATGTAGGCATTGGCGCTATAGAAGCAATAAAAGTTGAAGCTGAACACACACAGGCCCTGCAACAGGCAGAACAGGTGATCACGCGCCCCAATGCGCCGCAGGCGGCCAGCGACGAGCAGCACCGCCAGCAATAACAGGCTCGCCAAAGCAAAGCGATAGAACACCGAAACCGCCGAAGGCACCGGACCGGACTGCATTGCGATGGCAATCCAGGTGGTACCCCAAATCAGCACTGTGGCCGCGTACAGCGTGGCGTTCATTGCCCTTTCCCAATCAGATAACCGATACCCAGTATCCCGCCCCAACTGCCCTGGCGCTTGCATCCTCTTGCGCCGACTTGCAGATTGCTGCGCTTTATTTAGCTCTCAGACTACCCGCCTATTGGCGCATACCAGCGGCAGGCTTACCATGCACAACAGGCAACGGCACGGCGGGCAAAACAATGACAGACGACAGGTTTGAGGTATTTGACAGCCTGCGCCAGCACAACACTCGCCTGCTCGATCATGCGCAGTTGGGTAACGGCACAGGCCTGGCTGCCTGGTACAACGAGCGGGACCTGATCGCACTGGAAAACGCCGACCACCACACCCTCAGCCTGTACACTGCCGACGGCTATCAGTCTTACTTCAAGGCTGGCGATGGCTGGCACAACGGCGGAGGGCCAGACCGCCTCTGCCTGCTGCCCCAACAATACAGCTCTACCTGGGACATACGCGGCCCGCTGTCCTTTGTGCACCTGTATTTCACCGATCAGCACCTGCGCCAACTGGCCGAGCAGACCTGGGATCGCAGCCCGTTGAACCTCAGTGTGAATGAACGGCTGTTTGCCGATGACCCGCAAATTGCTCTGCTGTACCGCCACTTCCTGCTACAGGCCAACTGGCATGACAACAGCGACCAGCTCACCCTGAGCAGCGCCAGCAGCCTGCTGCTGAGCCATGTACTACGCCACTACACCCAGGTCAACTGGCAGTTACCCGGCGTCACCGGCGGCCTTGCGCCACATCAGCGTCAGCGCGTATGCGATTACATCGAGGCGCATCTGGATCAGCCGCTGCCACTCGCTGAGCTGGCAATGCAGTGCCAGCTCAGCGAGTATCACTTTGCCCGTATGTTCAAACGCAGCGTCGGCTTGGCACCCCACCAATATGTGATGAACCGCCGACTGGCACTAGCCTGCGAACTGCTGCGTAACAGCCAGATCAGCCTGCAGGAGATCGCCCTGCGCTGCGGTTTCAGCTCAGCCAGCCACTTCAGCAATCGCTTTCGTCAGGCAATGGGCGTGCCCCCTTCCGGCTACCGAAGCAGCGTTAGCTGACGCCACGCCGCACTAACGTCAACGCCCCTGCGGCACCTGCAAACAACCCCGCGAAGGTGCGATTCAAGGCGCGCTGCTGGCGCGGCGAGCGCAATAGACGTAACAGCTTGGCCGCGAGCCCGGTGTAACCGGCCATGACAATCAGATCAACCGCGATCATGGTAGCGGCCATAATCAGATATTGGGTGGCCAGCGGCTGCTGCAAATCGAGAAACTGCGGTAGTACCGCCAGCATGAAAACCACCGCCTTGGGATTTCCAGCGTTCACCAGAAACCCACGCAGCAGCAGTCCTCCTGGACGGGCGACAGACGCGCCTGACAAGTCGGCCGTATCCGGGGCCGCAACCGGCGCCCGCCACTGACGCAACGCCAGATAGAGCAGATAAAGCACGCCAAACCACTTGATCAAAGTAAAAGCCAGCGCCGAGGTTGCCAGCAAAGCCCCTACCCCTGCAGCAACCACCGCCACCTGCAACACCAGGCCGAGCTGCAGCCCCAGGGCCGTCCAATAGCCTCTGGCAAAGCCGTAATTGAGTCCACTGGACATAGACGCAATAGCGCCGGCTCCCGGCGACAGGCTGATAATCCAGCACGCCAGAAAAAAGGCCAGCCAAGTCTCAAGCGACATGAGAGATCCTGCCCTGAATGTGAAAACGGCATCCTAACAGGATGCCGTTGATCACCAACCGTACAGCTGAGCAGCAATTCAGCCTTGCGCTGTACTGCGACCTACGAGTGCCAGTGGCACCACGCGTGCCTCGCGCTGAGCCAGATAACGCGTGCAACTGACGCGCAGAAAGGAGGCGAAGTTGACCACTTCGCCGCGCAGCTCCATAACCTCGTCGTAAAGCTTGGTTATCAGCTGGTTGGTGGTCATGCCGTCAACCTCGGCAATTTCCTGCAGGATGTCCCAAAACTGGTTTTCCAATCGCAGCGTGGTCACCACCCCACGGATACGCAGCGAGCGCGATCGCGACTCGTACAGGATAGGATCAGCCTTGACGTAGAGTTCACACATATTGCTCTCCTGCCGCCGTTGACGGACTACTGCAGTTACAGCTCGATGCGCGCACCGAGCAGCTCCACGAAGGCTGCCAGCCAACGAGGGTGAGACGGCCAAGCAGGTGCCGTCACCAGGTTACCCTGTACGTGTACCTGATCGGCCGGGATATCGATGTAGGTGCCGCCAGCCATGCGCACGTCAGGGCCGCAAGCCGGGTAAGCGCTGCATTCACGGCCTTGCAGAATACCTGCCGCCGCCAGCAATTGTGCACCATGACACACCGCAGCGATCGCCTTACCGGCGGCATCAAAGCCCTGCACAATCTCAATCACCCGCTCGTTCAGGCGCAGATACTCAGGCGCTCGACCACCGGGCACCACCAGCCCTACGTAGTCCTCCACCTTGACGCTGGCAAAGTCAGCGGTCAATGCAAACAGATGGCCAGGCTTTTCGGTGTACGTCTGATCACCCTCAAAGTCATGGATTGCTGTCTTGACGGTATCGCCGGCTACCTTGTCCGGGCACACCGCATCAACCTGGTAGCCGAGCATGGTCAGCGCCTGAAACGGCACCATGGTCTCGTAGTCTTCAGCGAAATCACCAGCCAGCAGCAGAATCTTCTTGGTCGACACGTCGCATCCTCCATGCGTTTGAGTAAGACCAGATGATGCACCCAGCCTGTGCTCGACGGGTAACAGCGGAGTACTACACCCGGTAAATGATGACTGGCGCACAGATACGGCAGGTCCACACCGAGCATGAAAAACCGTACAAACAACCTCATAAACAAACCATAAGGCATTGGTTTTAAATAACAAAAATAAAAAACAGCCATTTGCTCGGCGCCTAACTGCTCAGCAGGTCGCCAACCGGTTCACAGCCTGCGCATTTGCTTGCCCCAAGCAGCCAGCCATAGCATTCGCGGGCAAACCGAGCACCAAGGTTTGATGGCGAACAGGACGTATCGCCAGCCACCGGACAGGACCGTCAACATGTCGCAAGCAGCCAGCTCAAAGCAACACAGCACCAGCGCGGACAACGCTAATCTGCGCGGCACCGACGAGTTCCTGCTACTGGAACGCGAGATTGGCAAACTGACCTCACTGCATGCTGAGCAACCTGACTGGCAGCAGGTTCAGCGTGTTAGCGCGCAGCTACTCGCCGGCAGCCATGATCTTCATCTGTGCTGCTGGCACTGTCTGAGCAGCCTTCAGGTTCAGGGCTGCAGCGCACTAATAAGTGCTCTGCAAAGGCTAACAGCGCTGATCAAGAACCACTGGCCTGAGAGCTATCCGCAGCGCCTTCGCGGACGCCTGGCAGCCCTCAGCTGGCTGCACGGACAGCTGGCCTCGCACCCGCATCTAAGCAACATCGAAGAACCGCTGCACGGCCAACTTAAAACCTGCCTGCAGCAACTGGCCAGTGCCCTGCAAACAGCAGACGCAGAACACGCCAGTCTCTGGCAGCAACTGGCAGACCAATTAGAGTGCCCCGCCCCGCCAGCACCAGCGCAGCCAGCAGTTGCTCCGGTGCAGACAACTAGCACTCAAGCCGTAGCATCCGCCAGCGACAACAGCCCGCTGAGCAGTGAGCGTGACGCCCTACAGCGGCTGCGCCGCCTGCAGGATCTAGCCGCTCCGCTGGTGCAGTGGTGGCTGAGCGAAAGCGGGCGCGAGCAGCACGCCCTGCGCCTGATGCGCTGCCTGAGCCGCGCTAGCCTGGAGACTGTGCCGGAACATGACGATCAGGCCATCACACAACTGCGTCCACCGCCGGCCGAGCGCTTGGCCTACTATCACCAACAGATCACCAACGGCGATCATCGCCAGTTGCTGCACGATATCGAAAACAGCCTGCGCCGTGCGCCCTTCTGGCTTGATGGTCACCATCTGGCCTGGCAATGCTGCCAGGCCCTCAATGCCACCACTGCTGCCGACGAAATCCTGCAGCAAGTGCAGCAGTTGCTGCGCGACCTGCCGGGCCTGGAGCAGCTGAAATTCAGCGACGGCAGCCCCTTCGCCAACGCAGCAACCCGCCAATGGCTAGCTACCAGGCAAGAGTCCAGCAGCCATCCGGTCGAGACGATGCCCCCCGCCGGCACCGCACAACCACTGGACGTGCTGCAACGTGAGGGTTTCGCCGCTGCAGCGTCGCTACTGCAGCACCAACTCGATAACCAACCCGGCGAGCGCCCCCGCGTCATCGCCCGCCTGGAGTTAGCCCGCATACAGCTGCACAGCGGTCAAACCGAGCAAGCCCGGGCGCTGCTTGAGGGGCTGTGGCAACAACTGCAACACAACCAGGCCCTAGCTCTTTGGGAGCCGGCGCTGCTGATCGACACCCTGCGACTGTTACAGCAAAGCTGCGCCAGTCTGCCGCGCGATAAAACCAATCAACTACGCCAGCAGGCCCTGCAGCAGCAGATGGTCTGGCTGGACATTGAGCACACCCTCAAACAGGCCGCCCGGCCTGCCATGCAAGGAGAGCCCTAATGGCCAAAGACAGCAGCGTCGCACCGCGTGAACGCGTCAACGTCACCTTCACACCCAACACCGGTGACGTCCAGCAGGATGTCGAGCTGCCGCTCAAGCTGGTGGTACTGGGGGACTTCACCCAGCGCCAGGATGACCGCAGCATCGAGCAACGCAAACCGATCGCCGTCGACGCCGGCAACTTTGATGACGTGCTGGCCAAACAGTCGCTGTCACTCGCCTTCACCGTGCCAAACCGGCTGCAAGATGACAGCGACAGCGCAGACGACGAGCTGCCAGTGCAACTCGATATCCAATCAATGCGTGATTTCAACCCCGCCAACCTGGTTCAGCAAGTGCCGGAGCTGCGCCAGCTGATGGAGCTGCGCGAAGCGCTCGTAGCCCTCAAGGGCCCGCTGGGCAACACCCCCGCCTTCCGCCGCGCAATCGAAGCGCTGCTCAATGACGAACAGGCCCGCAGCCAGGTTTTGGCTGAGCTGGGTCTTGCCGACAACGCCTGACCGGAGCCACAGCATGAGCACCCAAGCCGCCGTACAGCAAAGCGCCAGCCAGAGCAGTGATAGCCTGCTAGATCGCGTCATTGCCGAAACCCACCTCAACCCAGAAGACGAGTCCTACGCCATTGCCCGGCGCGGCGTCTCGGCTTTTATCAGCGAGCTGCTGAAACCACACAACCAGAGCGAGCCGGTAAAAAAGGCAGTGGTCGACCGCATGATTGCCGAAATCGACAACAAGCTTAGCCGGCAGATGGACAGCATCCTGCATCACCCCGATTTCCAGCAACTGGAGTCCGCCTGGCGTGGCCTGAAGCTACTGGTTGAACGCACGGACTTTCGCGAGAACATCCGCCTGGAGCTGATCAACGCCTCCAAACAAGACCTACTCGATGACTTTGAAGACAGCCCGGAGCTGGTCCAGTCCGGCCTGTATAAACATGTCTACACCGCAGAGTACGGCCAGTTTGGCGGCCAGCCAGTCGGCGCCATCATCGCCAATTATCAGTTTGGCCCAGGCACCCAGGACATCCGCCTGTTGCAACAGGTTGCCGGCGTGGCCAGCATGTCCCATGCCCCCTTCATCGCCGCCGCTGGCCCCGGCTTCTTCGGCCTGGACAGCTACACCGGCCTGCCCGATCTGAAAGACCTCCAGGATCACTTTGACGGCCCCCAGTTCGCCAAATGGCAAGGCTTCCGCGAAAGCGAAGACGCGCGCTATGTCGGCCTGACGCTGCCGCGCTTTTTGCTGCGCACCCCCTACGACCCCGAGGACAACCCCGTGCGCAGCTTCGCCTACCGCGAATCGGTCAGCGACAGCCATGAGCATTACCTGTGGGGCAACACGGCGTTCACCTTTGCCA
The DNA here is from genome assembly GCA_002296055.1 of Pseudomonadaceae bacterium UBA836. Classification (GTDB taxonomy): domain Bacteria; phylum Pseudomonadota; class Gammaproteobacteria; order Pseudomonadales; family Pseudomonadaceae; genus Halopseudomonas. The sequence continues at coordinate 16,701 of DBHE01000034.1, read as the reverse complement.
CCCGCCTGACCGACAGCTTCGCGCGCTACCGCTGGTGTCCCAATATCATTGGCCCGCAAAGCGGCGGCGCGGTCGATGATCTGCCGCTGCACCACTTCGCCAGCATGGGCGAGATCGAAACCAAGATCCCCACCGAGGTGCTGGTGTCAGACCGTCGCGAATATGAACTGGCCGACGCCGGCTTTATCGCCCTGACCATGCGCAAGGGCAGCGACAACGCCGCCTTCTTCTCTGCCAACTCGACACAGAAGGCCCGCTTCTTCGGCAACAGTGAAGAAGGCAAAAACGCCGAGCTGAACTTCCGTCTTGGCAGCCAACTGCCCTATCTGTTTATCGTCAACCGGCTGGCCCACTACTTGAAGGTACTGCAACGCGAGCAGATCGGCGCATGGAAGGAGCGCACCGACCTGGAGCTGGAGCTGAACAAGTGGATTCGCCAGTACGTGGCCGATCAGGACAACCCCAGCGCCGAAGTCCGTGGCCGCAGGCCGCTGCGCGCCGCCGAGGTGCAGGTGCAGGACGTGGCCGGGCAGCCCGGCTGGTACCGGGTCAGCCTCAGTGTCCGCCCGCATTTCAAGTACATGGGGGCAGACTTCACCCTGTCGCTGGTCGGCAAGCTGGATCGTGACTGATGACAGCCCAGCCCTATGGCACCTTGTTCGAGCGCCTTGGCGGCAAGGCTGAGGCGCGTCGAACCCAGCCCCGCGAGGCCAGTGTCAGCGCGTCCATCGCCAACCACTTGGCGCGCATGCTCAGCACCCGCGCCGGCAGTGTGCAAATGCTGCCGGACTATGGCCTGCCAGAGCTGAACGACATGCGCCTATCGCTGCACGACACCCGCCAACAGGCCCGCGCCGCCATTGAGCGTTTTATCACCCGATACGAGCCACGCCTGCAGCAGGTTCGGGTGGTCAGCCATAGCAATGGCGATGACCCCTTGCACCTCACATTTGACATTCGCGCACGCGTGAACATGGGCGAGTTGCAGCACCCCGTGCGCTTCTGCGTGCAGCTGGACGGGCAAGGCCAAACCCAGGTAGAGCAAACCGGAACGCACTGAGCATGTCTTTCAATCACTACTATCAAAGTGAACTCAGCGCCCTGCGCGAGCAAGGCCGCCACTTCGCTCAGCGTAACCCTGCGCTGGCTCCCTATCTGGCCAGTAGCAGCAGCGATCCAGACATAGAGCGCCTGCTCGAAGGGGTCGCGTTTCTGACCGGCCGGTTGCGACAGAAACTGGACGACGAGCTACCCGAACTAACCCACTCGCTGATGCATCTGCTGTGGCCCAATTGCATGCGACCGCTGCCGTCTTTTGCGATGCTGCAGTTCGAGCCTCTGAAACGCCCACAATCCGAACTACTGGTGCCAGCCGGCACGCCTGTTGAATCGCGCCCAATTGATGGTGTGCGTTGCCGCTTTCGTACCGCCGGCCAGACCCGGCTGCTGCCGCTGGACATCCAGCAGTTCAGCTTTCACAGCCACAGCCTGGGCGCACGTCTGGAGCTGCGTCTGGGAATGACCGCTGAAGGCAGCTTGCAGGATCTACAGCTGGAGCGCCTGCGTCTGCATCTCAGTGGCGACGAGCACGTCAGCCGCAATCTTTATCTGCTGCTCACCCAACACCTGCAGGACATAAAGGCTCAGCCACTGGATAACGACGGGCAGCCGCTAAGTACCGAGAGAAGCAGCCTGCACCTGCCCGGCAGCCAGCTACAGGCCGCAGGCTTTGACGCTGGCCAGGCTCTGCTGCCCTACCCCGACAACACTTTTGCTGGCTACCGCCACCTGCAGGAATACTTCGCTTTCGCGGAAAAATTCCTGTTCGTCGAGCTCAACGGCTTGAGCCAGTTGCAGGCCCAGGCCGGCGATGGGCTGAAAGCGGCGCGTGGGCTGAGCCTGCAGTTTGAGGTGCGCCACCCAAGCTGCCGACAGATCAGCCCTGGCCGCGAACACCTGCGGCTGCATTGCGCCCCGGTGGTCAACCTGTTCGCCCACGATGCAACGCCGATTCGCCTGGACGGCCGTCAGGACCAGTACCTGCTGCGCCCGGCGGAACTCTCCGGCGAACACTGCGGCATCTTCTCGGTGGACAACGTCACCGGTTGGAAACCGGGCGGCATGGGTTACCGCCGCTACGCGCCGTTCGAGTCATTCGAGCACGACCGTCGCCTGGGCAGCGGCGAGCCGACACCCTGCTACAGTCTGCGCCAATACCCATCACTGCTCGGCGACAACCCCGACAGTTACCTGTGCTTCGCACAGCACAGCCAAGACCAGCAGGAAACCCTGTCGGTCGAGCTGACCTGCACCAACCATCATTTGCCCACCCGTCTGGCTCAGGGCGATATCTGCATGCCCTGCGACGGCACCCCGGAGTTCGTCCAGTTCCGCAACATCGGACGGGTGACCCCCAGCTATGCGCCGCCTCTGCACGAGGATGGCATGTGGCGGCTGATCAGCAATATGGCGCTCAACTACCAGAGTCTGGAAGACATTGGCGCCCTGCGCCGCGTGCTTGGCTCCTACGACCTGCCACGCCACCACGACCAGCAGGCCGCTCGTATCAGCCAGCAGCGACTTAATGGTCTGTTGCAGGTAGCGCACCGCCAGGTCGCCCGCTTGCAGCAGGGCCTGCCACTGCGCGGCATTCGCACCGAGCTGCAGCTCGACGCCGAACGCTATAACGGCGCCGGCGACCTGTATCTGTTTTGCTCGGTGCTCAATGAATTCTTGGCACACCATGCCTGCCTCAACACCTACCACGAACTATCCGTCACCACGCTACAGGGGGATGCCTACCAATGGGCGCCGCGCATGGGCCTACAGCCCCTGTTTTAACCCGCCTGCAGCGGGACATTCAGCATTTCAGCCTGTATCAGGCGCTGTTGCGCCTGCTCGACCAGTTACAGCTACAGCACCCCGATCTCAGCCACGAGGCTCTGTACCGGCGCATCAGCTTCAGCGCCAACCCGAGCCTAGGCTTTGCCACCCGGGACATCGAGCAGCTGAGCTTCGAGCACCGCGACGACGGTCTCTACTGCCACCTGCAACTGAACCTGATAGCCCTCAGCGGCGCGGCTTCACCCCTGCCAGCGAGCTACGTCGAACAGGCCCTGGGAGACGATGCCGGCAGCCGCAGCATCCGTGACCTGCTCGACCTGTTCAACGACCGCCTGCAGCGCCTGCTTCTGCCCATCTGGCAGAAGTATCGTTACTACAGTCGTTTCCAGGGCGGCGCTATCGACCAGCTGTCCCAGCGCCTGTTGGCCACTGCTGGTCTGGACTACGACACCCCGCATGCCTGCCTACAGCCACGCCGTTTACTGCCTTACCTGGGCTTAATCGGCATGCGCAGCCAGTCGGCCGAGCTGGTCTGCGCCGTATTACGTTACTACTTCCGCTACCCGCACATCGAGCTGCAGCAGTGCCTGCCGCAACGCATCGACATCCCAACCGAGCAACTGTGCCGGCTCGGCCAGCAGAGCAGCAGCCTGTCGGGCGACTGCGTACTGGGCAGCAGCGTCGTGGATGGCAGCGGCCGCTTTCGCGTGCGGTTGCTCCAACTGGACTGGAATGACTTTCACCGCTTTCTGCCGCCAGGGCAGGACCATCAACCACTCTGTGCACTGCTGGCGTTCGTGTTACGCACGCCCCTGCACTACGACCTGCAATTGCACCTGCGCCGCGACGAGCTGCGCGAATTAAGACTTGGTCAGCACAACCCCTGCCGGCTTGGCTGGAGCAGTTGGCTCGGCCAGCCGGCCGATGATGTGCACATTCTGCTGACGCCCAACGTGAGAGACACAGCCCCATGATCAAACTCGACCTTCATCAACTGGTGCGTCTGCTCAGCAGCGACCTGCGCCGCGACCTGGAAGGCGCGGCGGCGCATTGCCTGCAGCGTGGCGGCCACAGCGTTCAGCCAGAGGATCTGCTACTGAGCCTGCTGCAACGGCCAGACAGCCTGCTGCAGCGGGCACTACTGGCCAGTGGCCGAGAACCAGACAGCCTGAAAGACGCCCTGCAACTGTCTAGTTCAGGCAGCGGTGAACCGGGCAACCCGGTGCTCTCAGCTGCCCTGATCGGCTGGCTACAGCGGGCCCTGCTGCTTGCCACTACCGAGTTACAGCAACGCCTGATCGATCAGCGAGCCTTGCTGCTGGCCTGGCTGCGCGAGCCACCAGCAGACCCGCGACTGCTGGCTGGGTTGGATGCAGAGCACCTGCAACAGCTCGCCAATCAGACCCAGAACCCTGAACCCGCCGTCAATCAGCAACTGCTCGACGAGTTCACCCAGGACCTGACCCGCCAAGCCGCCGCTGGTGAGCTGGACCCGGTGCTGGGGCGAGAAAATGAGCTGCGACAGATGATCGACATTCTTTGTCGCCGCCGCAAAAGCAATCCAGCCATTCTCGGTGAGGCTGGCGTTGGCAAGAGCGCGCTGATCGAAGGCCTGGCCCAACGCATCATTGCCGGCACCGTGCCCGATACCCTGCGCGACTACCGAGTTCTGTCACTGGATCTGGGCCTGCTGCAAGCCGGTGCCGGCATGCGTGGTGAACTAGAGCGACGGCTGCAGGGCGTGATCAGCGCCGCCAGCCAGCGCGGCGCGCGCGTCATCCTGTTTATCGACGAGGCTCACACCCTGATCGGGCATGGCGGCGACGCTGGCACCGCCGACAGCGCCAACCTGCTGAAGCCAGCACTGGCTCGCGGTAACTTGAAGGCCATCGCCGCCACCACCTGGAGCGAATACCGCAAACACATCGATAAGGACCCCGCGCTCGCTCGCCGCTTCCAGCCTATCATGTTGCACGCCCCGGATATCGCCCAGGCTACCGCCGTTCTGCGCGGTCTGGCTCCGCGCTACGCCGACAGCCACGGCCTGCACATCTCCGACGCTGCAGTGGTTGCCGCCGTTGAGCTGGCCGCGCGCTACCTGCCGGATCGGCAACTACCCGATAAAGCCATCGACCTGCTCGACACCGCCTGCGCCAGAGCCAGGGTCAACCTGGCCTGCCCGCCGCTGGCGGTTGACCAGCTGGAGGCGCAGATTCAGCAGTCCCAACGCCAAAGCAGCGCACTGGAACAGGATCACCAACGCGGCTTAGCCGTTGAGCTAGCGCTACTAGACCGCTTGCAAAGCGCGCTGCCCGCCGCCCAGCAGCAAGCCCAAGCCCTGCATGAAAGCTGGGACGCCCAGCGCGCACTAGCGCAGCAGTTAGCGCAGCCCAGCGAACAGCACGCCGCCAACCGCGCCGAGCTGATCGCCCTGCAACAGCAGACACCGCTGGTCAGCGCCGAGGTGGATAGCCGCGCGGTGGCTGAAGTCGTCAGCGGCTGGACCGGCATCCCTCTGGAACGCTTGCAGGGTAGTCGCAGTGAGCAAATCGCCTGCTTCGCCGAGCAACTCGGACAACGCCTGCACGGCCAGAAGGAAGCCATCGCCGAGCTAGATCAGGGCCTACGCGCCGCAGCCCTGGGCCTCAGCCGACCAGATCGCCCCAGCGGCGTGTTTCTGCTAGTCGGCCCCAGTGGCGTCGGCAAAACCGCTACCGCTGAGGCCATCGCCGAGCTGCTGTACGGCGGTGCGGACTTTCTTACTATCATCAACATGGGCGAATACCAAGAACCCCACAGCCTGGCACGGCTGATCGGCGCCCCGCCCGGCTACGTCGGCTACGGCGAAGGCGGGCAACTGACCGAAGCGGTGCGCCGGCGGCCCTACTCCGTGGTGCTGCTGGATGAGGTAGAGAAGGCGCATCCGCAGCTACTCAACCTGTTCTACCAAATCTTCGACAAGGGCATTGCCAACGACGGCGAGGGTCGAGAAATCGACTTTCGCAATACCCTGATCCTGCTGACCTCCAACCTGGCTAGCGAGCAGATAAACCGGTTATGCCAGGGTGTGCGACCCAGCGCAGAGCAGGTTTTGGAACAAATCGAGCCGACCCTGCGCAGCCATTTCAAGCCAGCGTTGCTGGCGCGGATGCGGGTTCTGCCCTACTTGCCGATGGACGAAGACGCCTTGGCCGCCGTCGTGCGTCAGCGCTTGCATCGGCTTGAAGATCGACTGTCAGCCCGTCGACTGAGCCTGCGGTACGACCCCGCCCTACCCGCCCACATCGCCAAGCAATGTCAGCGCGAGGGGGGCGCACGCCTGGTTGAACGCTGGATAGAGCGGCACATTCAGGCGCCTATCGCCAATCAACTGCTATCGCCCATGGCGACAGTCAGCCGCATTCATGTTCACCTAGAAAACGACGGAGGCATCCGGTGTGACGTCGCTTAAATCACTTGCTCTGCCCGACAGCACCCACCCACTCACCTGCGCAGCGCCGTTGCTGGCCTGCCTGGCCGAGCTGGCCAGCGATCCGCAGCAACTGCAGCTACAGCTACTGGCCTGCGCCAGCCAGCTGACCGACTGCCCGCTGGCGCAGCTCTACCTGCTGGACAAGACTCACACCCGCCTACACCTGAGCAGTCAGTGGTTTGACGGCGCCCCGTTAAACAGCGACATCGGTGAGGCGCCCGCCAACTGGTTTGAGCAACAGTTACTGCAGTACTGCCTAACCCAGAACCGCAGCCTGAATCTGCGCGCCCTGGACCATAGCCTGTACGCCACGCCCTTTTTGCCCGACAGCGCCGAGCCCTGGCGTAGCCTGCTGTGCGTGCCGCTACATGATACTGATCAGCAGTTGGCGGGGCTTATGCTGCTGGCAAGGCAGCAGGGCGATATCCCCGATGCCCTGACCGAACCGCTGCGCCACTTGGGCGGGATCGGCCTGGGACGCCTGCGCCTGCTGCAGCAACAGCAAGACCTACAGCAGTGCCCGCAGGACGAGCCGTCCTTGCCCAGCAGCCAGCCTGAGCACGGCAGCTTCGGCCTGATTGGTCAGAGCCCCGCCATGCAGCAGGTGTACCGTTTGATCAGCAAGGTGTTGCATAACCCGGTCACGGTGCTGATTGGCGGCGAGACCGGCACGGGTAAAGAACTGGTAGCCCGCGCCATCCACGATTACGGCTCGCGCCGCAGCAAGCCTTTTGTTGCGCAGAACTGCAGCGCTCTGCCAGAGCAACTGCTCGAAAGTGAGCTGTTCGGCTACCGCAAGGGCGCCTTTACCGGCGCCATGCAGGATCGCGAAGGGCTGTTCGACGCCGCCAACGGCGGCACCCTGTTTCTCGACGAAATCGGCGACATGCCACTGGCGCTGCAGGCCAAATTGCTGCGCGTGCTGCAGGAGGGTGAAATTCGTCCGCTGGGCAGCAACCAGAGTCACCGGGTGGACGTGCGCATTCTCGCCGCGACCCACCAGCGCCTGCACGAACAGGTACAGCGTGGTCTGTTCCGCGAAGACCTTTATTACCGGCTAGGACACTTTCCCATCAACCTGCCGCCACTGCGCGAACGGGGCAGCGACATCCGCCAGTTAGCGCTACAATTTGCCGTCGATACCTGTGCCTTCCTCCAGCGCAGTCCCTGTCATTGGAGCGATAGTGCCCTCGCCTATCTGGCCAGTCATCGCTTCCCCGGCAATGTCCGAGAGCTGAAGGGCCTGATTGCCCGCGCCCTGCTCCTGTGTGACGGCAACGTGCTGCTACCTGAGCACCTGCAGCTGCCGGACACCCCGCAACACGCACACCGCCTGGGCCTGCGCGAGCAGCTGGAAGCTCTGGAACGCAACTTGTTGATTGAGGGGCTGCAGCTGCACGGCGGCAATCAGACTTTGACCGCCCAGGCCCTGGGGCTACCACGTCGTACATTGCTGTACCGCATGCAGCGGCTGGGTTTAACGTCAGCCAGCACAAAGTAGCATTGCAATATCAAGTGCAAGAGAGGCATAACAGAGCGGACTCAACGGGAGCGATTCATGTCTGCAGCACGCCTGACCTTTCTGACCGCCCTGGCCATGCTGGCCTTCGCTGGTAACTCGGTACTGTGCCGCGTGGCCCTGCGCGATACCGATATCGACCCTGCAACCTTCACGACGTTGCGCCTGATATCCGGTGCTCTGATGCTCTGGGTGCTCCTGCACTGGCCTGGCCGGGGAGCTAGGGTCACTGGTGGCAACTGGACCTCCGCTGTTGCCCTGTTCGTCTACGCCGCCGCCTTCTCTTGGGCGTATATCCAACTTGACGCTGCTACTGGCGCCTTGCTGTTGTTTGCTGCGGTGCAGGTCAGCATGCTTGGTATTGGTCTGCTGCGCGGCGAGCGCCTGAGTCCAGTCCAAAGTGCAGGCTTTGCCCTTGCGCTGATCGGATTGGCTGCCCTGCTGCTCCCCGGCGCCAGCACCCCGCCGGCACTACCAGCCCTGAGCATGCTCGCTGCGGGCGTCGCCTGGGGGCTGTATTCGCTGCGCGGTCGCGGCGCAAGCAACCCGCTGGCCGACACCGCCGGTAACTTTGTCCGCGCAGTACCTCTGGCTCTCGCCCTGTCGGCACTGACCTTGCCCTGGCTGAGCGTGGATGCCAACGGTGCTCTTTACGCCCTGGCATCCGGCGCTATCACCTCAGGCCTGGGCTACGCCATCTGGTACGCTGCACTCCCTGGCTTACGCGCCAGCGCCGCCGCCAGTGTGCAGCTGAGCGTGCCCGTCATTACTGCCGCAGGCGGTCTGCTTCTGCTGAACGAAGCCCCCAGCCTGCTACTTATGATCGCCTCGCTCGCCATTTTGGGGGGCATCGCATTAGTAATAGGAGGGCCCAAGGCAGCCAGCCGTTGAGGCGCCTGCCGGCTTCGTGCAACATAGCGGGGCCGCTGATTACGCCTATTAAGGAATGCTGTCATGAAGTTCCTCGCACGCTCGCCACGCTGGTTGCTCGGCGCCGGGCTGTTCACCGTTATAGCCCTGATTATCGCTTGCAGCGATATCCCGACCTACCCGCACGCCGAACAAGCGGTGGCGCCGCGTCAAAGCTTCAGCTACCAGAACGACATCAAGCCGATTCTGGAAAATCGCTGTATGGCCTGTCACGGCTGCTACGACGCCCCTTGCCAGCTAAAGCTGACCAGCGCAGACGGCGTCAAGAGAGGAGCCTCGCTGCTGCAGGTTTATGACGCAGCGCGACTTGAAGACATGCCACCGACGCGTCTTGGCACCGACGCCCACAGCGAGGCTCAGTGGCGCGAACAAGGCTTTTTCTCGGTACTGCATGACGCCGACGAAGGCAATGCTTCTGGCCTGGATGGGTCTTTGCTGTTCCGCATGCTTGAGCTGGCCCAGCGCAATCCGCTACCGCCCAACAGCCGCCTGCCGGACGAAATCAAAATAGGCACCGACCACGCCTTCAGCTGCCCCACGCTGGAAAACTTCGCCGACTATGCCCAGGCCAATCCGCACGGCGGTATGCCCTACGCCACCACCGGCCTGAGCGCTGCGGAGTTTGCCCGCATCAGTCAGTGGATTGCCGAGGGCGCCGTGACCGAGCCAATGCCTTGGCAGCCCTCGGCCGCAGAACAGGCCAGCATCGAGCGCTGGGAAGCCTTCTTCAATCAGCGAGGGCAACGCGAACAACTGGTCTCCCGTTACCTGTTTGAGCACCTGTTTGTGGCGCACATCCACTTCCCCAGCATCAGCGGCAGCAGTTTCTACGAGCTGGTACGTTCGAGCACCCCGCCGGGCGAGCCGATCATGCCGCTGCGTACCGTGCGGCCGAACGATGCGCCGGACAAGGCCTTCTACTATCGCCTGCGCCCGCTACGCGAAACCCTGGTAGAGAAAACCCACATCACCTACGGCCTGGACGATCAGCGTATGCAACGCTGGCAACAGCTGTTCCTGGCTGACGATTGGGACCTGGCTGTGCTGCCCGGCTATGGCTACAGCGAGCGAGCCAACCCCTTTGCCACCTTCAACGCCATTCCAGCCAAGGCGCGCTATCAATTCATGCTGGATACCGCTGAGTACTTTGTGCGCACCTTCATTCGCGGGCCTGTCTGCCGCGGACAGGTTGCCACTGACGTCATCCGCGACCAGTTCTGGACCGTCTTCGAGGACCCATCACAGGAAGCCTACGTCAACGACCCGCTTTACCGCAGCCAGGCAACGCCGCTGCTAGGCCTGCCCGGACAGGACAGCGACCTGCTGGCACTAGGCAGCGCCTGGCTGGAATACAACGGCAAGCGTAATCAGTACCTTGAACTGCGTGGCAAGCACTACGCCGAGCGCAAATCAGCCGGTGCCAGCCTGGACGAAATCTGGGACGGTGAAGGCTACAACCAGGATGCCTTGCTAACCATCTTCCGTCATCACGACAGCGCCTCTGTACGGCGCGGCCTCTGGGGCCGAGTACCAGACACCATCTGGGTTATGGATTACCCGCTGCTCGAGCGCACGTACTACGAGCTGGTGGTCAACTTCAACGTCTTCGGCAGCCTTTCGCATCAGGCGCAGACTCGGTTGTACTTCGATCTGATTCGCAATGGTGCTGAGCATAACTTCCTGCGCTATGTGCCGGCCGAACAACGTCAGGCGCTGTATGACCAGTGGTATCAGGGCCAGGCCAAACTCAAGGATGCCATTGCCTATACCGGCCTTGACCTGGAAACCCCTACAACCCTGAGCTATGGCAGCAGTGACCGTTCCGACAACCGCGCGGTCATGCGCCGCTTCGCCGCGCAACTGGCTGAACGCGGCAGCGCCGTCGCCGGCACACCGGACACCCTTAATCGGTGTCCGCAGGGCAACTGCCAACGCCCGGACCTGACGCCCGAACAGCAGCAGATCCAGCAACTGCTCCGCCCGCTGGCGCAGGAAACCGGCGCCAGCCTGCCGGTGATCCCGCTGCTGCCAGAAGTCAGCTTCCTGCGCGTCACCAGCGGCGATGAGCGCTGGGTCTACAGCCTGATCCATAACCGTGCACACGCCAACGTCGCCTTTATGTTTGGCGAAGAAGACCGCTTGCTGCCCCAGCAGGATGATCTGACCATCATGGAAGGCACCCTTGGTAGCTACCCCAACTTCAGCTTCGACGTTGAACTGCAGGCGCTGCCAGAGTTTGTCGCCGCGCTGCAAGCAGCAACCGACAGCGAGAGTCTGGAGCGGGTCGCCGACCGTTGGGGCGTGCGTCGCACTCATCCTCAATTCTGGGAGATCCTTGCCGACTTTCGGCAGTACGTCGAAGAAACTGATCCAACCCAAGCCGGTCTATTCGATATCAATCGTTATCAAAACCTGTGAACCGGGTCCGGGGAGCGGCGCGCTGTGTCCCCGGCAGATTGGTTTACACTCTGATGGATTACGTCGACCAGACTACTTTGCTGGAGGGACCCAATGCCTCAACCTACTATTCGCCTGATGCTGCCGCTGGCTATTGCCTTGGCGGTCAGCGCCTGCGCCTCGACCCAGGCAACCGCCCCGACGCCTGCTGCACAAGATGTCAGCCTGGAGGAGCAGACCATGCCTCGCACCCGCCTGGTCACAGGTTCGGTCGGCTACCAGGAACGTATCGCGCTCCCGCCTGGCAGCGTGGCGCATATCAAACTGCTTGACGTATCGCGTGCAGACGCCCCAGCAGCCGTGCTAGCTGAACAGAACACCACGCTGATCGGCACTCAGGTGCCCGTCCCCTTCGAGCTGGACGTTGAACCTCGTATGTTCGACGCGCGTATGCGCTATAGCGTCTCGGCGCAGATACGCAGCGCCTCCGGCGAGTTGCTGTGGACCACCGACACCGCCAACCTGATTGACACCAGCCAGGAGGTAAACGACCTGGGGCTGTTGAACATGGTCAAGGTCAGTGGCCGCGTGGCGAGTGATGCGCAGATAGTTGATGTCAGTACGCTGCTACCCCTGCGTGCATTCGGCAACGAACCCGGCTGGACACTAGAGATGGACAGTCAACGTATGAGCCTCTCGCACCAAGACAGCACCGCGACTCAGCTAACACCCACACCAAGCGCCACTATGGACGGTACGGTTTATCAATTTGACGCCAGTAACGCGACCAACCAACTGCGTGTGCGCCTGACGCCCCAACTATGCCGCGACAGCATGACCGGCATGCCCTACCCCTACCAGGTCAGCGTACAAAGCGCCGATATCCATCTCGAAGGTTGCGGAGGCGCCGCGCAAGCATTGCTGATCGGCACCGATTGGGAGGTCACAACCATTGCCGGCGAGCCAGTCGACCCGGAGCATAGCCCCACGCTCCAATTCGGGGCCGACGGAAGATTAGGAGGCCAGGGGGCCTGCAACCAGTTCACGACCAGCTATGTAATCACTGCTGAAGGCCTCAGCAGCAAAGCGATTGCCGCGACCCAGCGCGCCTGCGCCGCGCCGTTGATGCAGCAGGATCAACAGCTGTTTGACTTGCTGCAGCATGTCCAGCGCTTTGACCTGGATGATCAGGGCAATTTGGTGCTGATCAGTGCTGACGACCGCAAAATTGTTGCTCACCCCAAAGAGTGATGGCCGTTTAGCGACCACGCATCATAGACAGTATCAGGCACATGGGGCATCATGCGGCGCTCAAAGACCCTGCGTACTGCAGGGTCATAGCCGCAACAAGGTATCCCATGACTGATCTGCCCGCCTGCCCCGCCTGCCAATCCAGCTTCACCTACGAAGATGGCCTGATGTACGTATGCCCCGAGTGCGCACATGAATGGCCGCAGCAAGGCGACAGCAACGCAGACGACAATCAGATCAAGGACGCAAACGGTAACCCGCTGAACGACGGTGACAGCGTGACCGTTATCAAGGACCTAAAGGTCAAGGGCTCATCGCTGGTGGTCAAGGTTGGCACCAAGGTGAAGAACATACGCCTGGTTGACGGCGACCACGATATTGACTGCCGTATCGACGGCATCGGCGCCATGAAGCTCAAGTCGGAGTTTGTCAAAAAGGCCTGAAAGACACTCAGCGACTGAAACGCACGTGCTGGCGCAGTGGGCTATCGCCGCGCCAGACAAATCCCTCGTAGTAATAGTGCATGAACGACACCACCAGCACCGCAGCCGCCACCGGCCAGTAATGCTGCAAGTTATTCAGCGGCCAGGCAATGGCTACCGAACACACTGGTAGCCACAGCAAAGGTACCCAGCGACCGCGCGGTAACCACCGATACAACAAACCCGGCTCACCGCCTTGGTTACGGTTGCGATCATGGGTGATGTACACGCTGTAAGCTGTCAGGTCATGGATAAGACGGGGCATCAGAATCACAAACAGGGTGTAGCCAAGCCGGTCTATCAACAACGCAGACAACAGCAGCAGGGCATTGGCCCAGAGGTAAGCGCGTCCCAGGGTGTTCTCCGTCACTCGCGCCAGCTGCCAAGTCAGCACCACCAATCCAGCGCAGAGCAGTGCTGCCAACAAGGCCAGCGCTTGATACAGGTCCCAACCTGCCAGCGACACCCGTCCCAGAAACTGCTGGCCATAAACATTCAGATAGATCGCCAGGCCGCAGATAATGGCGGTCCACTTCCAGCGCACAAACAGCGCATCAGGCCGGCGTCCAGCCAACACCAGCCCCACGCCTAATTGCTGCGACAGCACGTGGTACACCGTAAAAGCTGCAAAGAACACAAACAGCACTTGATAGCTCAGTGGCTGCGGCCCGAGCAACCCCAACAGACTGATCATGACAAACACCAGCAGCGCCGGCAGCAGGCGGCGCCAGAAGTGCCGTATATAAGTCGGCCGCGCCACAGTCAAAGCGCTGGCGATGATATGCGGCAAACCAAACAGCAGTGCCCACACTGCCCAGTTATTAGGGTCCTCCGGCAAGACCTGCTGCTGAAACTGGCGCTCAAATAGCAGCAGGTCGATCAAGACCAGGACGAGGGAAACCGGGATAACCAAATAAAGCGCCAACAGCCAGCGGCCATCAACGCTATGCGGGAGAGGTTGCGGGTGCACGACAAGCCTGCCTTTGTTGTTTTCCGCCACTTGACCACAGGCCAACAACCTCGCCCATCACCCGTAGTGGTGAGCCCCCCTAAGTACCCGCGTCCAAAGCTGCCGGAGTCTGGCTAGCCTCGGTGCACATCATCGTAGTCATCTGCCTTGGGCGTAGCCTGAATGCCACGCGCCTCTTGTTCGCGATAGTAGGTCTCGATGCTTAAATGAGGATCGATGCGAGCGCGCAAAATGCAAGGCCGCTGTTGCCAGCGATAGGCTGTGTTGCGGCGTACCGCTTCAGGCAGGCCGCGCTCCTGCCAGGCACGAGGCTCGAAGTCACGCCAGCGGCGTGAAGGCTTGGCTTTTTTCGCATCGTGTTGGGCGGAGGTCTGATCAAGGTGACGGAATTGCTCCAACACCGGCAGCTCAGGTAAAGGCTGGCTCACATCCATGTAACGCTGCATGCAGTCCCAGAAGGCCATGGCCTCTTCCGGCTTGAGCCCCAACGGATGCAATTTGCCGCCTAAAAACACCTTACAGGTGGTGTACCTGTGGTACAGCCAGAGCGCCATGCCACCGCCGCCAAGTGGATCTGGTCGGTACTCCATGGTCACATCAAACTCATAAAACGGAGCTACAAAGGGCTGACGAAAGCGACGTGCAATCGTCACCATACCGGTCTGGCGGTTGAGTTCACTTCCGTCGTGCTTGAACAAGCGCAGATACAGGTCAAGCAGAAAGTCAAAGCCGACCACCCCCATGAACACGGCCAAAACGATATAGCCACACATAACTAGCGAAGCGTAATCGCCAGAAGCAAGGTAATTATAGGCACCGCCTATTGCCGCCAAAGCCACGGGTAGGCTCATCAGATACAAATACGCTTTTAAACCTAGTCCCCAATAAAACCAAGCGCTTAACGCGCACAGGGGTAACCCTGCAAACGCCATAACAAAATAGGCAAGCTCGACTTCCGGGAAAAACTCCAGCAAGGAAACAACAGCAAGTAGCCACGGCAAGAGTAATAGCGATATGTACTTAAAAAAGGGGACCAGGGTAAGAATCTTATTAAAATTCTCGAACCGCCATCGTTGATGATTACAATAAATATCAGCATCGCCGGTGCGCTCGAGCCAAGTCTGCTCTTGCCCTCGCAGTTGGCCATCCACCAGTTGCCAAGGATTCAAGCCGGCGTAATACCCCCAGTTCAATTGGGTACGCAGCAACCCGGTTCGGTTTTCATCTTCCCGCCATCTATGCGGCGGTTGGCTAGGGATGTTAGTTGAATCGTATGCGCTCGCCGCATACGAAAGTTCAGTTTGTGCAGTAGTCAATGCATTTCCTTTGCTTACTTTCCATGGGTGAAAAAACAGCGAGTGAAACCAGCTACCCAAGGTTCAGCGCTCTAACAAAACACGATCATTGCGTTGCATGTAAAACATGCACTGGCACAATGAATCGTTGTCAAAGCCATCAACCTTGGGCGTGTCTGAATACCACCCGGCTCTAGTTCTCGGTAGTAGGTCTCGATGCTTAAACGCGGACGGCCACTAGACGTTTTCTTTATTCGACGACGGCGAATCAGTATAGGCCTTCAACATGTTCTCCTGCTCAGCTATCGCACGCTCCAGTTCAGGCGAGCGCTTGGCCCACTGCTCGGGAGGCAAAGGCTTGGACCATTCAATGGCTTCGGGAGCGGATAGGTCGGGGATGTCCTTGAGCTTCTTGCGCATCACCCAATATCCCCCCAGTGGATTAAATATCGGGAACATCACACCTATTTCCCAAAATATGGTCAAGAAAAGCCCGCGTTCTTCGCAGGATTTGTGGTATTCACGCCAGAACATCTGTTTAAGCGTTAACCCACAAATATTCTCTAAAGGCTCAGGCACCACGTCAGGCCCAACCTCCATAAAACTGCGAATGCACTCCCACTGCGCCATCGAGGAAATCCCGCCGCCTGCATTGACGGCCAGAACCCAGCCTTCTTTATTCGACGCGTAGTTCTCGTACTCTTGGCCTTTAAGCGGAAACCACAACATAAGGCTACCGTGCTGGCTTGCGCCACCGGTATTGAGGCTCAGGGCGCTAGGAGCAATCGCGTGCACCCGCTCCCATGGCACAAACCAGTACTCGCCATCAGGCCCGGTAATACAGACTTCACGGCGCTGGCGATTGAAACGGATAGGGGGGGTAAAGTGGCTTACGCCACTGCTTGACAAACAAGTACCAGAGGGTGCCCATGAATCCGCCCCCCATAACGATCAATGTCACTAGGCTAAGCCAGATATCTCCAGATGCAGCGACCCACCAGACAGTGGCCAGAATTAAAACAGTGAGCACGTGAAGCATCATCCACCCCCCACCCATTGCAAAACTGCCTATGTCCAGGTAGACGTCATTCTTACGCCAAATGATATTCATCAGATCGCTAGCAGGTTGGCCAGTCGGGATAGGCAGCGGGGCGAGATGTTCCTGCTTCCATAGCAGGCCGTACTTTATCTCTTGTGCGCGTTCGGTCATTCCGGCTCCTTGGGTTGCAGCAGGTTGGCGTTAACAGGCAAAGCGCCGACGGCATCGCTCAGCAAGGGCCCTTCACTGGTAGCGTGCTCGACTACGCTGTTGCCACGGACGATATAGCGCATCCCCAACCTTCCACCCACCATCAATTGGGTACGTCGAAGATAGGTAGGGTTTTCACCCTGCCGCCACATATCTGGTGGCTGGCGGGGCATTTGGCTCGAATGATAGGCGCTGTCGGCGTATGTAAGGGCAGTTGAAAGGCTGTCCAATTCAGTTCCTTTGCTGACGCGAAACCGCGTACAAACCTGGCGGTTGCAGGAACTGAGTGCAA
>DBHE01000151.1 GCA_002296055.1 Pseudomonadaceae bacterium UBA836 | reverse complement strand
CAGGGCCTTGCCTGTGCGCCAGTCAGCAGTGGTAACAAAGACGTCATTCATCCTGTCTCTCCATCAACAAAAAACCTTTGGCCACCAGTTGCTCCAGCAGTTGCTGGGCGTCTTCTTCCTGCGTCCAGCCAAGCAGCAGCTCGGCTGGCAGATAGCGCTGATTACAGATTAGCTGAACCAGCGGCAGCAGGGCCGGACCCACAGCGCAATGCTCGCCATTGGCAAACAACCGCAAGCTACCGTCGGCCGCCTCCCAGTAGGCCAGTCGCACCGCCGGGTTGGTTTCAAGGCCAATGCCGGCACTCAGCGACTCTGCCAAGGGCTCGGGCTCTCCGGCGTAGGCTTGCGCCAGCTCCGGATACTTGGCTTCGGTCATATGGCGGCCGAACCAGGTTGCCAATGCCTCTTTGTCTGAGACCAGGCGCAGAACGCTTTGTTGCAGACGATCGATCGCTGCGGGATCAATGGCCGCAGGGTCCGACGGACGGTTGAGACCGGCATCGCCGTAACGCTGATCGTCACTCAGGTGATGGGCCAGATAGTCGGTGAAGTGCACCAGAATCTCGGCGTGGCTGGGGGCGCGAAAGCCAATGGAGTAGGTCATGCAGTCGGTCTCGGCGACACCGTCGTGGGCAACGCCCGGTGGGATATACAGCATGTCGCCGGGTTCCAGCACCCATTCATCCTGGCAGTCGAAGTCAGCCAGGATGCGCAGGTCCGGGTTGTCCAGCAGTTGGCTGTCTTCGCTGCACTGCTGGCCGATGCGCCAGCGGCGTTTGCCGTGGCCCTGCAGCAGAAACACATCGTAGTTGTCATAGTGCGGACCAACGCCGCCGCCGGGTGTGGCATAGCTGATCATGACGTCATCCACGCGCCAGCTGGGCAGAAAGCGGAATTGAGCCAGCAGGTCGGCGACTTCCGGTACAAACTGATCGACCGCCTGCACCAGCAGCGTCCAGTCCCGCTCGGGGAGTTGCTGATAGGTGTCGTCCGGAAACGGCCCCTGGCGCAGCTCCCACGGGTGTGAACCCTGTTTGAGGATGATGCGCGACTCGACTTCTTCTTCAAGCGACAGGCCCGCCAGCTCGTTGGGCTCAATTGGGCTTTCAAAGCCGGGAATGGCCTGACGAATCAGCAGCGGCTTGCGCTGCCAGTACTCGGCGAGGAAGCGGTCGACGCCGATATCACCAAACAGCGAGTCGAATTCAATGGTCATCTTTCTGGCTCCAGAATGGACAGCGCCCGGTAAATCCGGGCGCTGTGGGGCAGGGTGGCGGCGTGGCCGGCGCGGATCAGATACGCTCGGCCTGGGCTACTGCGTTACCAATATAGCTGGCCGGGGTCAGGGCTTTGAGTTCGGCCTTGGCATCATCCGGAATCTCCAGGCTGTCAACAAAGGCCAGCAGCGCGTCCGGTGTGATGCCCTTGCCGCGTGTCAGCTCCTTGAGCTTCTCGTAGGGGTTGGCCACACCGAAGCGGCGCATAACGGTTTGAATCGGCTCTGCCAGTACTTCCCAGCAGTTGTTCAGATCCTCGGCCAGGCGCGCGGCGTTCAGCTCCAACTTGCCGATGCCCTTGAGCGAGGCTTCGTAGGCGATGACGCTATGGGCAAAGCCAACACCCAGGTTGCGCAACACGGTGGAGTCGGTCAGGTCACGCTGCCAGCGGGAGATCGGCAGTTTGCTGGCCAGGTGCTGCATGATCGCATTGGCGATGCCCAGGTTGCCTTCGGAGTTTTCGAAGTCAATCGGGTTGACCTTATGCGGCATGGTCGAGGAGCCGATTTCACCCGCAACAGTCTTCTGTTTGAAGTAGCCGAGGGAGATATAGGCCCAGATATCGCGATCAAAGTCGATCAGAATGGTGTTGAAGCGCGCGACGGCGTCGAACAGCTCGGCGATGTAGTCGTGCGGCTCGATCTGGGTGGTATACGGGTTGAACTGCAGGCCCAGGGTCTTCTCGATGAACTGCTTGGCGTTGGCCTCCCAGTCGACTGCCGGGTAGGCGGACAGGTGGGCGTTGTAGTTGCCGACCGCGCCGTTGATCTTGCCCAGCAGCGGGATGCTCTCGACCTGCGCAATCTGGCGCTCCAGGCGGTACACCACGTTGGCCAGTTCCTTGCCGAGCGTGGTCGGGGAGGCCGGTTGACCATGGGTGCGCGAGAGCATGGGTACGTTGGCGTACTGCTTGGCGAGCGCACGGATGGCGTTGGCTACCTGGCGCATCAGCGGCAGGATGACCTCATCGCGGCCGCTGCGCAGCATCAGCGCGTGGGACAGGTTGTTGATGTCCTCGGAGGTGCAGGCAAAGTGGATGAACTCGCTGACCTGCTTGAGCTCGTCGAGCTGTTCGGCCTGCTCCTTGAGCAGATATTCGACCGCCTTGACGTCGTGATTGGTGGTGCGCTCGATTTCCTTGATTCGCTCGGCGTGTGCCAGGTCAAAGTCCTCGGCCAGGCGGTCGAGGATGGCATTGGCAGCGTCGGAGAACGGTGCAACTTCACTGATGCCCGGGTGCGCGGCCAGGCACTGCAGCCAGCGAACCTCTACCTGAACGCGGAAACGGATCAGGCCGTATTCGCTGAAAATAGGGCGCAGAGCGGCGGTTTTGCTGCCATAGCGGCCATCAACCGGGGATACGGCGGTCAGGGAAGTCAGTTGCATAGTTCTCTCGTCACGGGCTGGCGGAAAAGGGCCAAATCATACACCAGCGCGCGGCGTTTTGCCCGGCTTTGCCGGCAGATACAGGCTGAGCAGACTGGCGGCGAAAATCAGCCCGGCGCCCAGCCAGGAAGACCAGCCCGGCAACTCGTCCCACAAGATCCAGGCGAAGGCACCGGAAAAGACAATCGCCAGATAGCTTAAGGGGCCGATTTTGCCGGGAGGAGCCAGCGCGTAGGCGCGCGACATGACCAATTGGCTGGTCGTGGCGACAATGCCGATCGCGGTCAGCAGACCGAGTTGTTGCAGGGTCAGCGGCTGATAGGCCCATAGCAGCGGAATGGCCGATAGCAGCGTCGAGAAGCTCGCAAAGTAGAACACGATGCGGGTCGCCGGCTCACTGTCGCTCATGGCGCGAATGGAGACGAAGGCGCAGGCTGCCAGTAGGCTGGCGGCTACCCCGGCAAGGGCTTTCGGGTCAAACAGGGCGCCGGTGGGTTTGGCAACCAGAATAACGCCAACAAAGCCGATGGCGACCGATAGCATCATGCGCCCGGTCAGGCTTTCTTTCAGCCACCACCAGGCCAGCACGGGGGTGAACACGGGCGCGGCGTAGGTAAACACCATGGCATCGGCCAGTGGCAGGTGGGCGATGGCGTAGAAAAAGCAGTACATCGCGCCCAGGCCGTAGAAGGTACGAAGAAAGTGGCTGCCCAGGCGCTGGGTGCGGAACGGGGCAAAGCCGCGAATCAGCATCAGCGGCAGAAAGTAGAAAACACCGATCAGATTGCGGGCAAACACGACGGTCTCGTTATTAACGCCGGTCGAGACCTCGCGAATGAGCACGCCCATGATGGCGAACAGCAGTCCGGAAAGGGCTAGCAGCAGTGCGCCGCGGCGTGGCTGGTCGAGGCGGACGCTCTCAACCACGCAGCACCGCGCGCGTGGCGTCCAGTAGCTTGCGACGCTGCAGCAGTAGTTGCCAGCGATGACCACCCAGCTGTCGCCACAGCGTGGCGGAGCGGATGCCGGCCAGCAGTAGCGTGCGTACCCGATTGGCAACTTCCGGCTGCTGCAGGTAGCGCATGTCGCCATGCACCTGGATACGCAGGCGCAGGGTGCTGATGGTGTCTTGATAGGTGCTGCCAAGTGAGGCCATGACGTTGTCGTGCAATAGGCCGAAATGCTCGACTTGATGCTCGGCCTGGGCGATACGTTGGCCTAGTACCTGCAGCATGTCGTCGCGCTTGGCCAGTTGGCGTTGCAGGGTCAGCAGGTTCATAACGTAGCGCAGAGCGTCGCGCTGCAACGCGCCAGTATCACGCTCCAGCATGGCTTCAAGGGCCTGCAGGCCGCGGCGGATCTGGTGATGGCTGCCACCGTAAACGTCCAGCACACGGTCGGGTGAGCGGTTCAGGATGCTCGCAACCAGACAGCTGGTCGGCCCTTCGCTTAGCTTGCCGCTGCGCGCCAGTTGGTCCACCTGTATGCCGGCTTCAAAGGTGGCGCCCAGGGCGATGACCTGATCGGTAAGCTGGCTCACGCGGCAGCCTCGCTGGCAATGGCGGTTTCAATCACGCCGCCGCCCAGGCACACGTCGCCTTGATACAGCACCAGAGACTGCCCCGGCGTTACCGCGCGCTGCGGTTCGTCAAAACGAACCAGGTAACCAGTGGCGGTCTTTTCCAGGGTGCAGGCCTGGTCCGCCTGACGGTAGCGGACCTTGGCGGTCAGTTGTACGGGCTCGGTTACGTCAAGTTCATTGACCCAGTAGATCGACGAGCAGGTAAGGGCATCGGAGAACAGCCAGGGGTGGTTGTTGCCCTGGCCGACGACCAGCACGTTGCGCGTCAGATCCTTTTTAAGCACATACCAAGGGTCGTCACTGGCGCCTTGCAGGCCGCCGATACCCAGGCCCTGGCGTTGGCCGATGGTGTGATACATCAGGCCAACGTGGCGGCCGATGACGGTGCCGTCGGTGGTTTCGATATCACCGGGTTGGGCTGGCAAATACTGCTTGAGAAAGTCGCTGAAGCGGCGCTCGCCAATAAAGCAGATGCCGGTAGAGTCTTTCTTGCGTGCGGTAGCCAGCTCGTAGCGTTCAGCAATTTTGCGGACTTCCGGTTTTTCCAGCTCGCCGACCGGGAATAGCGTGCGCGCAATCTGCTCGGCGCCAACGGCGTGCAGGAAGTAGCTCTGGTCCTTGTTATTGTCGATGCCGCGCAGCAGCACGGTTTGCCCGTCGCGCTCGGCACGGCGAACATAATGACCAGTGGCGATCAGGTCTGCGCCCAGGCTCAGGGCATAGTCCAGAAACGCCTTGAACTTGATCTCGCGGTTACAGAGGATGTCCGGATTGGGCGTGCGGCCAGCCTTGTATTCTTCGAGAAAGTGCTCGAAGACATTGTCCCAGTATTCGGCGGCAAAATTGGCTGTGTGCAGCTTGATGCCCAGTCGGTCACTCACGGCCTGCGCGTCGGCCAGGTCTTCCTTGGCGGTGCAGTATTCGGTGCCGTCGTCTTCATCCCAGTTCTTCATGAACAGGCCTTCAACCTGATAGCCCTGTTCCAGCAGCAGGGCTGCAGAGACAGAGGAGTCGACGCCGCCGGACATGCCGACGATGACGCGAATTTCGGAGTTGGGCGTGGTGGTCTGGGTAGACATGTCAGCGAATCAGATCCAGTGAGTAGTGCGGTTTGTTCAAGTAATCCCGAATGCAGTCGGCGACCAGGTAGCTGCGCAGCTGTGCTTGATTGTCGACAATCTCGTCCAGTGTCATCCAGCGGGCCCGGATAATACCTTCGTCCAGCGGCCGCTCGCTGTCATGGCTGTTAGGCTTGGCGCTAAAGCAGACGCGCTGATAGGTTTCACCGTTGGCGGCCTGGAAAAGATAGATGCCGATTACTGCCTGAAGCTCGACATGCCAGCCCGTTTCCTCAAGGGTTTCTCGGGTGGCTGCCTGCAATAGGGTTTCATTGGCTTCGAGATGGCCGGCTGGTTGATTTAGCACAATACGTCCGTCACGTTTTTCTTCGACCATCAGAAAGCGTGACTGATGCTCGACGATGGTGGCGACGGTGACGTGGGGTAAAAAGCGCATCGCGGCTCCTCGACAGGTGCGATAGGGTAGCGCAAAGCGTCCGAACGGTGAAGCTGGCTTTGGTAAAGCCGAAGAAAGCGACTAGGATGCTGAATGGCTGTGTGTGTAGTGCTGGTTGTAGTGTTACTACATATTTTTTGTGAATCACCCTTAATTGCCCCGATAAATTGGGTGATCCGCGGTGGTGCGGTGAAGTTGTAGACAAAAGTGCGTGACAATCTGTAGGAAAACTACAACAATAACGCCGCTGAAAATCCGTATTCAATGGCGCGCCGAGGGTTATCCGCCCACGTCGCTGTCAGTGCAACGACAACACAAACGGAGTCAAAGATGGGATACCAAAAGATCCAGGTGCCGGCCAGCGGCGACAAAATTACCGTTAATGCCGACCTTTCCCTGAACGTTCCTGATAACCCGATCATTCCCTTTATCGAGGGTGACGGAATCGGTTACGACATTTCCCCGGTCATGATCAAAGTCGTCGACGCGGCTATCGAGAAGGCCTACGCCGGTAAGCGCAAGATTTCCTGGATGGAAGTCTATGCCGGTGAGAAAGCCACCCAGGTTTACGATCAGGACACCTGGCTGCCGGCTGAAACGCTGGA
>DBHE01000173.1:1382-2783 GCA_002296055.1 Pseudomonadaceae bacterium UBA836 | reverse complement strand
CCAGTCGCCAACATCGCTGCCCTGAGCGAGTGCCGCCTGCTGCAAGGCTTCGAGCGAAGCCAGCCGGCCACTGCCGCGCTGCAGCTCGCCACGGCGTATGTCCTGCTCCTGCTGCAAGGCTGAGAGGGTGTCGCGGTCCTGTTGCAGGCGCTCAGCCACCTCTGCTAGCTGCATTTGCTCGCCTTCGCTGCGCAGCTCCAGCTCCGCCAGTTGCTCGGACAACTCGGCCAGTTCGTCGTCTAGGCCGCCGACGCTCAGGCCCGCTCGCTCGTCCTCAAGCCGCTGAATGCGCTCGCCCAGACGCTCGACCGATTGCTCCATATGGCGGATGCGCGACTGCTCCACCTCGGCCTGCTGGCGTGGCTCGGCGGCGCGCTGGTTGAATTGGTCCCAGGCGCCCTGCCAGTTCTGCATGGCATCTTCAGCGCTCTGCAGCGCCATGCCGGTGTCTTCTTCGGCGGCGCCCGCCATCTCTAGCTCGGGCTCGATACCGTCGAGTTCGGCCTGCAGATCGGCCAGCAGTGCCTCGTCCTGGGTCAGATGGCTCTGCGCTTCCTGCCAGGCCAGCTCGGTCTCTTCAATGTCGCTGTGCAGTTGCCGCTGGCGGTCACGGTTGAACTGCAGAATCTGCTCGATGCGGCTGATGTCCGCGCCCAGACTGTAATACTGCGCCTGCACGCGGTTAAAGGACTCGGTGAGGTCGCTGTGCTGGTCGCGTTGTTTTTCGATCTCGCTGTCGGCGTTGCGCTGCTCGGCAATCAAGGCCTCCAGCGCGACTTCAAGGTCACGCACGCGGTGTTCCCGCTGACCGGCCTGCTCGTTCAGGTTCTGCCAGCGCAGCGCCTGCAACTGGGCCTTGAGCTGGCGTTCCTCGGCCTTGAACTCCTTGTATTTCTCCGCCGCCTGGGCCTGGCGATGCAGGTGCGCCAACTGACGCTCCAGCTCCTCACGCAGGTCGGTGAGGCGGGACAGGTTCTCCTGGGTGCGACGAATGCGATTTTCGGTTTCGCGGCGGCGATCCTTGTAGCGGGAAATACCGGCGGCTTCTTCGATGAACAGGCGCAGCTCTTCAGGCTTGGCTTCGATCAGCCGCGAAATCATGCCCTGCTCGATGATCGAGTAGCTGCGCGGGCCGAGGCCGGTCCCCATAAAGATGTCGGTAATATCGCGGCGACGGCACTTGGTGCCATTGAGGAAGTACTGATTCTGCGCTTCGCGCGTCACCTTGCGGCGAATGGATATCTCGTTGTAGCCGGCGTACTCGCCCTGCAGGGTGCCATCGCTGTTGTCGAACACCAGCTCGATGGAGGCCTGTCCGACCGGTTTGCGCGAGTTGGAGCCGTTGAAGATGACGTCGGTCATCGACTCGCCACGCAGGTTCTTGGCCGAGCTTTCGCCCAT
>DBHE01000173.1:0-1002 GCA_002296055.1 Pseudomonadaceae bacterium UBA836 | reverse complement strand
CCCATGTTGGTCGGGAAATAGACGGTAGTCGGGTCCACAAAGGATTTGAAGCCGGCCAGCTTGATGCATTTGAGTCGCATGAAAGGGGCGTTGTCCTTGCTGCCTTGGGCCAAACCCGCATTGTTACCCGGACGGTGCCCGTATGAGAAGGGTTGCAGGCAAATACCTGTGACACTGGCCTGCAACCGTGGCTTGCGGCACACTTGCCAGCGCCGCAGCACAGGTTCAGCAGGAAACCAGACCATGCCCCAGACACCACGCCTAGACGACCTTTACAGCAAGCTGATGAACGAAGAGGACGCGCGCGTCTGCAAGGACATTCCCGACGCCGCCTGCTCGGATGTGCCGCAGAACTTCTTCCGTCAGGTGCTGGCCAATACGCTAACCAGCCTGGGCGATACCCTGACCAACCCGAAAACCACCCTGGCCTGGCTGATGGGCGTGGTCGGCGCGCCGGTGGCGCTGATTGCCTGGCTGGTGCCGATTCGCGAATCCGGCTCTATGCTGCCGCAGCTGCTGATCGCCGCCTGGATTCGTCGCATGCCCTACCGGCGCGGCGTGTGGATTGTCGGCAGTCTGTTGCAGGCCGCCGCCCTGCTGGCCATGGGCGCTGTGGCCTGGAGCTTCGAGGGCATGCTGGCCGGCGCGCTGATCATTGTTTGCCTGGTTATCTTCAGTCTGGCGCGTGGGCTGTGCTCGGTGGCCAGCAAGGATGTGATCGGCAAGACCGTGCCCAAAACCCGGCGCGGCCGGCTGAACGGGGTCGCGACCAGCCTGTCGGGCTGGCTGGCACTGGCCTTTGGTGTGTATTGCCTAGTCTACCCGCCCAGCGATGACGACATGCTGTTTTACGCTGCCCTACTGATCGGCGCGGCGCTGCTCTGGATCGCAGCAGCGCTGGTGTATCGCGGCATTGATGAGGCGCCCGGCGCTACCGAGGGCGGCGGCAACGCTCTGAGCCACGCCCTTGGCCGCATTAGCCTGCTGCGCGACGACGCGCCG
>DBHE01000125.1 GCA_002296055.1 Pseudomonadaceae bacterium UBA836 | reverse complement strand
GTGACCGGGGTCTGCTCCAGCACCCGGCCGAGATCCCCCGGCAGCGGATGCTGAGCCAGCAGTTTGGTGAGGTTCTTGTCGATCTGATCCAGCCATTCGGCGGTCGCGTGCAGGCGGGTGTTATGCGCGAAGTGGCCGATGGCCTTGTCCGGCAGGTGGTGCGCCTCGTCAAACACGTACAGACTGTCACGCGGGTCCGGCAGAATTGCACCGCCACCCAGCGCCAGATCGGCCAGCACCAGGTCGTGGTTGGTAACGATCACATCAACCTTCTGCACGCCCTCGCGGGCTTTGTAGAACACGCATTGCTGAAAGTGGCCGCAGCGGCGGTTGCTGCACTGAATGTGGTCGGTAGTCAGGCGCGACCAGTCCTGATCCTCCAGCGCCTCAGGCCAGGAGTCGCGCTCGCCGTCCCACTTATTGCCGCCCAGCGCCTCGACCATGCGGGTGTAGAGCTTGAGGCCGGCCTCATCCACATCGATACGAAAGCCGTCTTCGGCAAACATCTGCTGCTGGTCGGCCATGGACTGGTTTTCACGCAGCAGGTTGTCCAGCTTGGCCAGACAGACGTAGCGGCCGCGCCCCTTGGCCAGCGAGAAACCAAATTTGAGACCGGAGTTACGCAGGATATCCGGCAAATCCTTGAGCACGATCTGCTCCTGCAGCGCCACCGTAGCCGTGGAGATGACCAGGGGCTTGCCCAGGTGACGGGCAATAGGAATCGCCGCCAGACAGTAGGCTACCGTCTTGCCGGTACCGGTGCCGGCTTCGATGACCGCCACGGCCGGATCACCGTCGCGATGGCCTTCGTCGTCCAGCGCAACGTTACCGAAGACCTTGGCGACCTCGGCAATCATCACCCGCTGGCCGTAACGCGGCTTCAGCGACTTGTTTTCCAGGAAGGTACGGTAGGCCGTCTGGATCTGGCCTTTGAGTTCATCGTTCAGCATGCGGGCTCCGGATCAGCCGGCGATGATACCATCCAACGCCCCTCAGCTGGACCGCCGGCGCTTGCATCAGTACCGGCCAGCCCCTAACCTGCTGCGCTCCACCTGATCACAGCGAAGCCACACCATGAGCGCCACGCCGACGTCCGCCCTGCTGGGCATTCTGCAGCACTACAGCCCCGCCAGCGTACTCTGCGTCAGCCGCAGCCAGATTCCGGCCATCGCGGCCTGGCGTGAGCAACACGCCGACTGCCAGATCAGCAGCGCGAGCGAGGTGCCGCTGAGCGATGAGCTGCGCAACCAGCGTTACGATCTGGCGATTGTCGCCGACCAGCTCGAGCACCTGGACAAGCGCACCGCCACCGAACTGCTGGCCGGCTTGCGAAACCTGTCGGCCAGCCGCATCGCGGTGCTGGTGGATACCGAGCGGGCGACCGAGTGGCAGGAGAATGACTTCTTTGCTTTGGCCTTGCAGCGCCGCGCGCGCTTCAGCCAGGACGGCCAAAGCCTGACCCTGTACAGCTACGATCTGGCCGAATATAAGAGCGTGCCCGACTGGCTCAATTCCAAGTACTGGGCCAATCCCGAGATGTTCGACAAGTACTGGTGGTAACGGCGATGACCCTCGACGCCACACAGCCCTGCCCCTGCGGCAGCTCCAGCCAATACGGCGCCTGCTGCCAGCCCCTGCACCAGGGCGCCGCCGCGCCCGATGCCGAGCGGCTAATGCGCTCACGCTACTGTGCCTACACGCTTGGGCTGATCGACTATCTGGTTGCCACCACGGTGCCTGCGCAGCAGTCGCAGCTGGCGGTCGAGGCCATGCGTCAGTGGAGTGAACAAAGCCGCTGGCTGGGGCTGACAGTCGAAAGCGCTCAGCAGCTGCCGGGCGCCAGCACGGCACAGGTCACCTTTGTCGCCCGCTGGCAGGACCCGGACGACAGCGCCCAGAGCCATAGAGAGTGTTCGGATTTCAGGCTGATTGCCGGACGCTGGTACTTTCTGGACCCCAACCATCCGTTCAAGGCGGGCCGCAACGAGCCTTGCCCCTGTGGCTCTGGACGCAAGTTCAAGCAGTGCTGCGCCCGCTAGCGGGCGACCTGGCTGCGCTCTGACGCGAGCCTCACTGGTCGCTGAGTTTAAGGTGGTCGGTGTTGGGCACCTGGCCTGGCTCGTCCTTCTTCAGCTCACCCATGTCGCTGCCCACTGGCGCCAGGCTGAGGGCAGAGAGGTCGATGGGCAGCGGCGTGAAGGCGTCGTACTCATCCTGCATGTCGGCCCCCAAAGGGGCGATATCCAGGTCAGGCGCCTCGACCTCGCTGAAGGCCGCCATAAACTCATCGCGTGGCACCACGCGACCACTGGCCGCCGGACGCTCGGGCGCCGCTCTGGGCTGCGCCGCAGGTGCTGACGGCTCCGGTGCGGCAGGCGGCGCGTCGGCTGCCTGCTCGTCCATTGGCACAATGCTGCACTGGGCGCCGGCACGCTCCAAAGCGATGCGGTACTTTTCCGCGGCGACCTGATCCAGTCCCTGCTTGATCACGATTCGACGACCGGAAAATAGCGCGTCCAGCTGACTGCCAGACACCTGAAACAGCTTGCCAACATTGGCCCGCACCTGGTCCAGCGCTGCGCCGGGCTGCACCTGGCCTTGAAAAACCACCTCGAAACGGGTCATCTTGTCACTCCCTGAGCATCAATCAGGGTTAGTATGGTCGTAGCCAGGCTGCACGACAACTCCACACACAAGGCAGCCGGCACAGGAGAGGGGACGCAATGGGCGTGCGGGTGCTGGGGGTAATGACGCTGCTTTACTGCGCGCTGCTGCAAGGCTGCGCGGTATTCAGCCCGTCTTATACCAAGCCGGATGTCAGTCTGGCGAATGTCGAGATGCTCAAGTCCAACCTGTGGGAGCAGTCCTTCCGGCTCAAGTTGCGGGTCGACAACCCCAACGAGCGGGTGCTGCCCATTCGCGGCATGCAGTATCAGGTGTATCTCAATGACATGAAGCTGGCCACTGGCGTCAGCGACAACCGCTTTGACGTGCCGCCCTACGGCACTTCCTATTTTGAGCTGGAAGTGCGCTCCAACCTGTGGCGCCACCTGGCCGATCTGGTCAAACTGGTGGATAAGCAGCAGCCCGTCGACTACCGTATTGACGGCCATATCCGCACCGGCCTGTGGCTGGCGCCGAGCATTAACCTGAAAGAAGAAGGGACGCTAGATCCCGCGCAACTGAGTTTCTGAATCCGATGCAAACCCATCACTGGCTGCTGCTGGCAGGCGGCCTGATTATCCTGCTGCTGGGCGCCTACGCCCTGATTCTCTGGCGCCGCGTCTGGCGTCAACAAGCTGACCGAGTCAACGCCCTGAACGCGCGCAATGATCGCCTGGGTGATGACATTCGCATCATCGCTCAGAGCCTGCTGGACAAGCAGGTGCCGATGATTGAAGGGGCAATTCGCCTGAAGGTGTTGCTGGACAACTATGAGGGGCCACGCAACGCTGCGCTGGATGTGTCCATCCTCGAGCAGATCTATGACCAAACTGCCCACATTCCCACCCACCAGGGCTGGAAGGATCTGAGCCGCGCGGAACGCAAGCTGCACCTGCGTCTGATGGACACCCTGGAGCGGGACCATCGAGAAGAAGTCGAAGCCGCGGCCCGTGCACTCAGCAAGGGCCTCGGCTGAACCGGCCGGCAGGGCCGTCGCATGCGTGGTGCGACGGCCCTGCTGCAGCGATCAGACGACCGAGTTACCGCCGTCGACAGCCATCGCCTGACCGGTGACATGGCGAGACATTTCAGTTGCGAAGAAGACCGCCGCGCCCTTGATGTCCTCATCACCGCCGATACGTCCCAGCGGCGTGCCTTCCTTGATCATCTCACTGACCTTGTCCAGACCTTTGGCCAGCTTGGTCGGGAAGTAACCCGGGCAGATGGCGTTGACGTTGATGTTGTAGCGCCCCCACTCGCCAGCCAGCGCGCGCGTCAGGTTGATCGCAGCCGCCTTGGAGGTGTTGTAGGCCGAGGTGAACACGCCGGAGTTGGCGCGGTTACCCTTGAAGCCCGCGATGGAGGCAATGTTGATGATCTTGCCGGATTGACGCGGGATCATGAAACGACGAGCCACTTCCTGGGCCACCAGGAAGCACACATCAACGTTCAGCGTCATGACCTTCTGCCAGCCTTCATAGCTGTGCTCTTCGGCAGGCTGACCCCAGGTGGTGCCGGCGTTGTTGACCAGCACGTCAACGGTGCCAAAAGCAGCTTCACAGGCGTCAACCAGCGTCTTGACCGGGTTGCTGTCCAACTTGCCCAGGTCGCAGGCGATGCCAGCGGCTTCGATACCCTGACCCTTCAGCTCTGCAACTACCGCCTCGATTTCAGCAGCGTTGCGTGCACTGATAAACACCTTGGCGCCCAGTTCGCCAAAGGCTTCAGCCATCTGCAGGCCCAGGCCCTTGGTGCCGCCGGTGATCAGGGCAACCTTGCCGCTCAGATCGAACATTTGCTTGACGCTCATGTGAACTCCTAATTAACGATGCAATAAATGACCGCACCATAATAATCACTGCACTACCCCGCCACCGACCATCAGTGACGCGGGTGATATGCCGCTACACTCAGGTGTTATCATGCGCGCCCCATCGACCAGCGAGCACCCCATGGCAGAACACGACTTTCGCCGCACGGCATTCAACCCGTCACACACCCTGATCGAGTGCCGCACCCTGGGCGCCGGGCTGTTTCAGGTGACCGGACAAGGTGGCGGTGTGCGCTCTGGCGACATGCTGATCTGCACGGTCAAGGGTAGCCAGGATCTCCCCATGCGCCTTGAGGTAGACAAGATTCGCTACCTGATCAATCCGCCGGGCCAATGGACCGCCTCTGCCCGCGGCCCGGATCTGCGCGGCCAGAGCGTGCTGGGCTGGTCCATTACCTGTGATGAATGCGGCCGCGAACAGCCATTTGAGTTTCTCGCCGCCGACCGCGACGACCTGAACGCTCGCACCGCCAAAGCGGTTACGCGCATCAGCGAGCTGGGCTGGCAGCCGCGCGGCGATAATCATCTGTGCCCAGCCTGCGCAAAATCGGCCGCTGCACCTAAAACAGACTGAGCTGCTCGCCCAGCTGCGACAGGCCGCTGTCCAGCCGAACGCCCACGCCGATCAACCGCACCGGGCAGTCACCGCGAGCAAAGGCCTGGGTGCATAGCTCGGTGTAACCAGCAGGCGTGATCGGCGCACCGGCCTGTTCCAGCGTGGTCTGGGTAAAGTCATGGAACTTGAGCTTGATAAAGGGCTTGCTGACCCGGTAGCTGCCCTCCAGCCTGCCGATGCGCTCGGCCAGCTTGCCCAGCAGTGGCGGCAAGGCCGCCAGACAGGCCTCCAGATCCGGCAGATCATGCTCGTAGGTATGCTCCACACTGACTGACTGGCGACGGCTTTCGACTACCACCGGGCGCTCATCAATGCCCCGCGCCAGCTCCCATAGCCGCTCACCAAAGCTGCCAAACTCGCGGGCCAGATCCTGCTTGCGCCAGGGCAGCAACTCACTGCACACATCCACGCCCAG
>DBHE01000240.1:4405-5657 GCA_002296055.1 Pseudomonadaceae bacterium UBA836 | reverse complement strand
TGAGGTTTTCATGGGCGCGGTGGTTGCACTTGATCGGTTGCTGGAGACGCGTCGTGTCTGGCGTGGGCGGCAGCGGAGTGAGCCGGTGGCTGAGCAGCCGACCGGGCATGTGGCGCTGGATGCGTTGTTGCCCGGTGGTGGCTGGCAACTGGCTGCGCTGAACGAGATTTTGCTGGGCGCTCCCGGTAGTGGCGAGTTGCAGTTGCTGTGGCCGCTGTTGGCGCGTTTGACCCAGGCGGGAGAGCGGGTGGTGCTGGTGGGGGCGCCGGCGATTCCCTTTGCGCCGGCCTGGCAGGCGGCGGGCGTGGTGCTGGCGCAGGTGTCGCTGCTGCAGGTTAGTGGTGCCGAGCGGCTTTGGGCGGCGGAGCAGTGCCTGCGATCGGGCAGTTGCGGTGCGGTGTTGTGCTGGCCTGAGCAGGCAGATGATCGCGCCTTGCGGCGCCTGCAGGTAGCGGCTGACAGCGGCCAGACCCTGGCGTTTGTACTGCGCGATCGGCGCGCTGCAGACAACCCGTCGCCCGCGCCCTTAAGACTGCTGCAAGAGCGCCAGCCCCGGCAGTGGCGGGTGCTCAAGTGCCGGGGCGGGGTTGCACCGGCGCGTCCTGTGCCGGTTTCGCTGTGAGGTTGCCATGCGCTGGCTTTGCATTCTCTTTCCCCAGTTGGCACTGGATGCGGTGCTACGCAGCCGCGACGATCCGACGGTGCCGTTGGCGCTGCTCAGCGGGCCGCCGCAGCGGCGTGTATTGCAGGCAGTCAATGAGAGCGCTCGGGATCAAGGGCTACGCTCAGGGCAGAGCCTGGCCCAGGCACGGACGCTGCTGGAGAACTTTGATACGGTCGAACACGACCCGGCGCAAACCGAGTATTGGCAGCAGTTTCTGGCCAGTTGGGCCTACGGTTTCAGCGGCCATGTGAGTCTGGATTTCCCGCGTACTCTGTTGCTGGAGGTGGCCTCCAGTTTGCGTCTGTTCGGCCCCTGGCCTGAGCTGGAGCAGCGCCTGCGCGCCGAGCTGCAGGCGCTGGGCTTTCAGCATCGCCTGGTGCTGGCGCCAAACCCCTTGGCAGCACGTGTGCTGGCCAACGTGGCGGACGGCCTGGCGGTAGACGAGCTGGCGCTACAGGGCGAGCTGCAGCGTTTGCCGGTGGCGCGCAGCGGTCTGCCGAGCGAGCTGGTCGAGAGCTTGCAGCGCATGGGCTTGCGCCGTCTGCAGCAGGTGCTGGAGTTGCCGCGTGACGGGCTGGCCAAGCGTTT
>DBHE01000240.1:0-4015 GCA_002296055.1 Pseudomonadaceae bacterium UBA836 | reverse complement strand
CCGCCGGATCATTTTCGCCAGCGCATCGAGTTCAACTTTGACGTCGAGTCGACCACCTCGCTGTTGTTCCCGTTACGGCGTTTGATAGGTGACCTGGCGACCTTTCTGGCCGGGCGGGACTGTGGCGTGCAGCGCTTTGTGCTGCTGCTGGAGCACCGTCGCCAGCCGGTCAGCGAGGTGTCGGTCGGCCTACTAAGCGCCGAGCGTGACGGCGAGCGGCTGTTTGAATTGGCGCGGGGAAGGCTGGAAACGCTGGAACTCGCCGCACCGGTGCAGGCGCTGACCCTGCTGGCCGAGGACCTGCCTCGCTTTGTACCGGCCGCAGCAGAGCTGTTCAGTAACCGGCCGCAGCAGTCGCAGAACTGGCTGCAGGTCTGTGAGCGACTGCGCGCGCGCCTGGGCGACAAGGTAGTGCAGCCGCTGGCGGCGGTGGATGAACACCGCCCCGAGCGCAGCTGGTTGGCGCAGGAGCGGGGCGATGCCGCCGCGCGCCCGGTTGGGCCTCGCCCCGGCTGGCTGCTGGCCGAACCGGTACTGCTCAATGATCTGTTTCCGCGGGTCTTGGCCGGGCCGGAGCGGATTGAGTCCGGCTGGTGGGATGGCGACGACGTGCGGCGTGACTACTACCTGATAGAAACCCGCGATGGGCGACGGGCCTGGGCCTTTCATGGCGCCGGGCGCCCCGGCCCGTTCTGGGTGCATGGGTGGTTTGCATGAGTGCGGGCTACGCCGAGCTGCATTGTCTGTCCAACTTCAGCTTTCAGCGTGGGGCGTCCAGTGCGCAGGAGCTGTTCGCCCGCGCCCGCCAACACGGCTATGACGCCCTTGCCATTACCGATGAGGCCAGTCTGGCCGGGATTGTCCGTGCCTGGCAGGCGGCGCAGGAATGTAGTCTGAAGCTGATTGTCGGCAGCGAAATTCAGCTGGAGAGCGGCCCCAAGCTGGTATTGCTGGTCGAGAACCTGAGTGGCTATCAGCGCCTCTGCCGCTTGCTGACCCTGGCCCGTCGCCGAGCCGGCAAGGGTGAGTATTGTCTGCGGCTTGAGGATTTGGCCGATTCATTGGACGGTTTGTTGGGCCTCTGGCTGCCGCGCCACGGCCAGGACGAGGAGCACGGTCGGCAACTGCAGCAACTGTTGCCAGAGCGCCTGTGGCTGGCGGTCGAGCTGCACCGTGGCCCGGATGACGCGCGCAAGCTGGATCAGTTGCAGGGGCTGGCGGCGCGGCTCGGCTTGCCCTGCGTTGCGGCGGGGGATGTGCACATGCACGTGCGCGGGCGGCGCGCACTGCAGGACACGCTGACCGCGTTGCGTCATCACTGCACGGTCATGGAGGCGGGGAGCCGGTTGTTTGCTAATGGTGAACGTCACCTGCGCAGCCTGTCGGCGCTGGCGGCGATCTACCCGCCCGCGCTGCTGGAGGAAAGCCGTCGTATCGCCGCGCGTTGTCAGTTCGACATGAGTGAGCTGCGCTACCAGTATCCGCGTGAGCTGGTGCCGGAGGGGCATACGCCGTCTAGCTGGTTACGTGATCTGACCTGGCGTGGCGCGGCCTGGCGTTGGCCAAACGGCGTCAGTGACAAGGTAAGAGCGCAGCTGGAGCACGAGTTGGCGCTGATCGCCGAGAAGGCTTACGACAGCTACTTTCTGACCGTGCAGGACATCGTCGCCTTTGCCCGTGAGCAGCAGATTCTCTGTCAGGGGCGCGGGTCTGCCGCCAACTCGGCGGTATGTTTTGCGCTGGGGATCACCGAGCTGGACCCGGCGCGCAGCAACCTGCTGTTTGAACGCTTTATCTCCCGTGAGCGTGACGAGCCGCCGGATATCGACGTGGACTTCGAGCACGAGCGGCGCGAGGAGGTCATCCAGTACATCTTTCGCCGTTATGGTCGTGAACGCGCCGCGCTGACCGCGGTGGTCACCCGTTATCTGTCGGCGGGGGCCGTGCGCGATGTGGCACGTGCGCTCGGGCTGCCGCAGGAGCAGATTGATCAGCTCGGGCGCTGCTGCAGCCGCTGGAGCAAGCAGCTGCCCAGCGCCGAGCGCTTGGCCGAGGCCGGGTTCGACGTGAATAACCCCTGGCTGCATAGGGTGCTGACGCTGGCGGGCGAGCTGATCGGCTTTCCCCGGCACCTGTCGCAGCATCCGGGCGGCTTTGTCATGTCGGATGCGCCGCTCGATACGCTGGTGCCGGTCGAGAACGCCAGCATGGCCGAGCGCACGGTGATCCAGTGGGATAAGGACGACCTGGATGCGGTCGGCATGCTCAAGGTGGATGTGCTGGCGCTGGGCATGCTTAGTGCACTGCGCCGTACCTTCGATCTGCTGCGCCAGCACCGTGGCCGTGATCTGACGCTGGCGAGCATTCCGCCGGATGACGAGCCGACCTACGAGATGATTAGCCGCGCCGATACCGTTGGTGTGTTCCAGATTGAGTCGCGGGCGCAAATGGCGATGCTGCCGAGGCTGCGGCCGCGCTGTTTCTACGATCTGGTAATCCAAGTGTCCATCGTGCGGCCCGGTCCGATTCAGGGCGACATGGTGCATCCCTTTTTGCGCCGCCGTAACGGGAAGGAGGAGGTCGACTATCCGTCGCCGGCGCTGCGTAAGGTATTCGAACGCACACTCGGCGTGCCGTTGTTTCAGGAGCAGGTGATGGAGCTGGCGATTGTGGCTGCCGGTTATACGCCGGGCGAGGCGGATGAGTTGCGTCGCTCGATGGCGGCCTGGAAGCGCCACGGCGGGTTGGAGCATCACCGCCAACGACTGACCGAAGGCATGCTGGCGCGCGGTTACAGTCAGGCCTTCTCCGAGCGCATCTTTGAGCAGATCAAGGGCTTTGGCAGCTATGGCTTTCCCGAATCCCACGCCGCCAGCTTTGCCTTGCTCAGCTACGCCAGCAGCTGGTTGAAATGCCACGAGCCGGCGGCCTTTACCTGTGCGCTGATCAACAGTTGGCCGATGGGTTTTTACAGCCCGGATCAACTGCTGCAGGATGCGCGCCGCCACAAGATCGAGATTCGTCCGGTGGACGTGCGCTACAGCGACTGGGACTGCTCGCTGGAGGCGCTTGAGTCGGCAGCAGCGCAGCCAGCCATTCGCCTTGGGTTGAGGCAGGTAAAAGGCCTGAATCGAGAGGACGCGCAGAGGTTGCTGCAGGCCCGTGCGCAACAGGGCTTTACCGACGTAGCGGATTTAGCCCAGCGTGGCGGGTTGAGCAATCGTGCCCGTGCGCAACTGGCTGACGCAGGCGCGCTGCGCGGGCTGGCGGGTAATCGTTTTCGCGCCCGCTGGGCTGTGGCCGGGGTCGAGCCGCAGTTGCCGCTGTTACAGGCGCAGCATGATCAGGCGGAAAGCCCGGCGGTCATCCCGCAGCCATCGGTGGTGGAAGACATGGAGGCTGATTACGCCAGCCTTGGCACCAGCATGGGGCCGCACCCGTTAGGTTTGCTGCGTGAGCAGTTGCGCGAGCTGGATTGCCGCAGCTCGCGTGAGCTACTGGCGTTGGCGCCGGATCAGCCGGTACGGGTGGCCGGCCTGGTGATCGGCCGCCAGCGCCCGCAGACGGCGACCGGGGTTACTTTTGTCACCCTGGAAGACGAGTTTGGCATGGTCAATGTGATTGTCTGGAACGACTTGGCTGAGCGGCAGCGCTCGGTGCTGCGCGGCTCACGCCTGCTGGAGGTGCGCGGTCAATTTGAGGCGCGCGATGGGGTGCGCCATGTGATTGCTCGGCAGCTGCATGACCGCACCGGGTTGCTACAAAAACTGGATGTGCGCAGCCGAGACTACCATTGAGCGTTTGTAGGCGTGGGCTTCCTAAAGAGGAGTGCCCCGGTCACGGCATACCGTGACCGGGGGCTTTGTTACAGCAGCATGGTCCGAATGTCCCCCAGCAACTCACCCAGACGCTTGGTGAACTGCGCGGCCGCTGCGCCGTTGATGGCGCGGTGGTCGTAGGAGAGGGACAACGGCAGCATCAGCTGTGGCTGGAAGCTGGCGCCATCCCAGACCGG
>DBHE01000254.1 GCA_002296055.1 Pseudomonadaceae bacterium UBA836 | reverse complement strand
GGTTTGATCTCCGGGTACAACAGCTGCATGATGGGGCTCCCTGGCCTGAGCAGGCGCCGGCGCCGCTCACCTCACGTTGGAAAGCCCCACATTACTGACCCGCGAGGCCGCTGTCACCTATGCGTTTGCTGCTTGCACTGACCCTGCTGCTCGGCCTCGCCGGCTGCGGCCCATCCAGCCCGGATGCACGCCTGAATCAGGCCATTGAAGACTTCCAGAGCGCTATTGAAGAGCGCGACCGCAGCGCCGTGCTGGCGCTACTGCACCCCGAATTCAGCGCCCAGAACGAGTACGACACGGAGTGGGCAGGACGTACTCTGCAGCTGATGTTTTTGCGCAACCAGCGCATAGGCGTGCTGGTGACCAGCCAGCAGACCGACATCGATCCCGGTTACCCTGAGCGCGCCGACAGCAGCGCCCGTGTCACCCTGACCGGCGCCGAGCGTTTTATCCCCAATAGCGCCGGCCAGTACGATCTCAACCTGGTGTGGCTGGACGACGACGGCGAGTGGCTGCTGCGCAGCCTCGACTGGCAGCCGGTTCGCTGAGATGCACACGCCCGATTACGCTGCGCTGGCGCGCATCGCTCTGGGTCATATCACCCAGGTCTACCCCCATAGCGGCCCGCAAAAGCTAAGCAGCGCCAGCGACTGGCTCCCCCCGGAACAGGCTCACCCGCTGTTTTGCGGCAGCTACGACTGGCACTCCTGTGTGCACAGCCACTGGCTGCTGGTACAGGTACTCAACGCCGCGCCGCAGCTGACCGAGGCAGAGGCCATCCGCCAGCGGCTGCAGCAGTTCAACAGCGCCGCCGTCGCGGCGGAGATAGCAACCTTTGAGCGGCAGGGCGCAGGCTTCGAGCGGCCCTACGGCTGGGCCTGGTTACTGAAGCTGCAGGCAGAGCTGCTGATCAGCAACGAGCCGGCCGCAAGCCACGCGGCGCACGTCCTGCAACCGCTGGCGATGCTGGTGCGTGAGCGGCTGATGGCCTACCTGCCGCGCCTGCCTTATCCAATTCGCAGCGGCCAACACAACAACACCGCCTTCGCCCTGCTGCTGGCCCTCGACTACGCCAGCAGCGCGCAGGACCAGCCGCTGGCGGCGCTGTTGCACCAACGCAGTGTGGAATGGTTTGCCGATGACGTGGCCTGCCCGGCCTGGGGCGAACCCGGCGGTGAAGACTTTCTCTCACCCAGCCTGCAGCAGGCGGTGCTGATGCAGCGGCTGATGGCGCCCGAAACCTTCGCCCCCTGGCTGGCGGCGTTCTTGCCGCAGCTGGCGCATGGGCAGCCCGCCACCCTGTTCCAGCCCGTCAGCGTACTTGAGCGCAGCGACGGCAAGCTGGCGCACCTGGACGGCCTCAACCTCAGCCGCGCCTGGTGCTGGTTTCTGCTGGCCCAAGGCGCGCCGCACCTGCAGGCCACCGCCGAGGCGCACCTGCACGCAGCGCTGGATCACCTGCAGGACGACTACATGGGCAGTCACTGGCTGGCCACTTTCGCCCTGCTGGCGCAACAGGCTCAGCGCAGCTTGGTCTCGCGCAGCCTGAGCATGTAATCCGGCGGCGCAAAGCTGTCGGCGCGGGCCTGCGCCCAATACTTCTTGAACAGGTGCAGCTCAGCGCGGCCATCGAGCAGCACACCCGGCTCCAGAAACTCGAACAGCTCGCTGTAGGGACGCACCTCGTAGCGCGAGACGCGGCGAATAATGTGCTCCGGCCCCAACTCGCTCGGATGCTTCAAGCCAGCCGCCTCCAGCATGTGCGACAGCGCCAGCACGGTATTGCGGTGGAAGTGATAGACCCGTTCGCTCTTGTCGGCCACATCCAGCCGCGCGCTGCGGCTTGGGTCCTGGGTGGCGACCCCGCTCGGGCACTTGTCGCTGTGGCAACTCAGGCTCTGGATGCAGCCAAGCGCAAACATGTAGCCACGCGCCGCGTTGCACCAATCGGCACCAACCGCGAGGGTGCGGGCGATATTGAAGGCGGTGGTGATCTTGCCGGCGGCGCCCAGGTGAATCTTCTCGCGCAGGTTGGCCCCGACCAGGGTGTTGTGTACCAGCAGCAGGCCGTCGGTCATCGGCGTACCCAGGCGGTTGATAAACTCCAGCGGCGCTGCACCGGTACCGCCCTCACCGCCATCAACCACAATAAAGTCCGGGTGCTGGCCGGTTTCCAGCATCGCCTTGACGATGCCAAACCATTCCCACGGGTGACCAATCGCCAGCTTGAAGCCCACCGGCTTGCCGCCGGACAGGGCGCGCAGCTGGCCGATAAACTCCATCAACTCCAGCGGCGTGGAGAACGCAGAATGGCTGGCCGGCGACACCACATCTTCGCCCACAGGCACGCCGCGGGCCTCGGCAATTTCCGGCGACACCTTGGCCCCCGGCAGGATACCGCCGTGGCCAGGCTTGGCACCCTGCGACAGCTTGATCTCGATCATCTTGACCTGCGGCAGGCGCGCGTTGCGCTCGAACAGCGCGGCATCAAAACCGCCCTCGGCGCTGCGGCAGCCAAAGTAGCCAGAGCCGATCTCCCAGACCAGATCGCCGCCGGGGCGCAGGTGATAACGGGAGATCGAGCCTTCACCGGTATCGTGGTAGAAGCCGCCCTTTTGCGCACCGGTATTGAGCGCCAGAATGGCGTTGGCCGACAGCGAGCCGAAGCTCATGGCGGAGATGTTGAACACGCTGACATCGTAGGGTTGGGTGGTGTCGGGGTGGCTGCCCACCCGCACACGGAAGTTGCTGTCAGCAATATGCACCGGCGCCAGCGAGTGGTTAAGCCACTCGTAACCCTCTTCGTTCATGCGGTTGAGCGAACCAAAGGGCTTCTTGTCGAGCACATTCTTGGCGCGCTGATAAATCACACTGCGCTGCTCGCGCGAGAACGGCAGCTCGTCGGTGTCGGACTGAATGAAATACTGACGCAGCTCCGGGCCGATGGACTCCAGAAAATAGCGAAAATGCGCCAGCACCGGGTAGTTGCGGCTGATGGTATGGCGCCGCTGGCAAACATCCCAGAGCCCAAGCAGGGCCAGCGCCAGCAACGGCACCGCCAGCAGCCACCACAGGGGCGACAGCAGAGTCAGGGCTAGGGTAAACAGAGCACCCAGCACGCAGAGCAGCCAGGTGAGAAAACGCAGCGGTAATGCAGTGAGGCGCATGCGGCCGTCCTTATTGTCGGTACATCAGGCCTGACGATTGATAGCATATCCCCGACACTGCTGCACGGTCGGTGCGTTAGCGCATCGACAGACAAGGTGCATTAAACAGTTCACCACGCCAGGCGCCGCGCAGGGTGCCAGCCATCACCAGCAACCAGAGCAGTGCCAGGGCCACCACCAGCGCCTGCCCAAACAGACTGAAGAACGCCAGCTGCAGCACCTCGGCCAGCTTTAACGTGGCCAGCGCATAGACCCCCAGCGGAAAGGTAAAGGCCCACCAGCCCAGATTGAACGGAATGCCATCGCGCAGATAGCGCCCCAGAATCAATAGCGCCAACAACAACCACCAGAGCCCCAGCCCCCAGAGCAGCAGGCCACCAATCACACCGAGCCCCTGCGCCACGGCGCCCACCCCGGCAAGCCCCTGGACGGCAAACACCGTGCTGGCGTCATTGCCCAGCAGCAACAGCCCCAATGCGCCGGTGCCGAGCGGCCCCAGTGCCAACAGGCTGGACGCCGCCATATTGGGTGTCGGCAACTTGTGCACCGCCATGCGCAGCAACAGAATCACCAGAATGCTCAGAGCCACCGGCACCGAGCAGGCCCAAAGCACATAGCTGGTAATCAACACCAGGTAGGCGTCGGCTGGCGGCAACAGAGGAATCATCAGCCCACCGCTGGCCGCGGCCACCTCGGCGGCGACCACCGGCAGCAGCCAGACCGCGGTCATCTGATCGATGCTGTGCTCCTGACGGGTAAACATCAGATATGGAATCCCCACCCCACAAGCCAATGCCAGCGCCACGTCCAACCACCAGATCGGCAGCATCAGTGCCAACACCCCCTCTCCCCACAGCGCCACACCGTAGCTCGGCAGCCCATTCAGCAGCGTTGCCAGCGCCATGGGGATGGTGCCGATGAACATCGACACCGTCGCGTGACCGAAGATGCGCCGGGCCTGATCGAAATAGCACAGCCAGCGCAAGGTGTAGAGCACGCAGAACAAGACGAATAGCAACAGATTGGCCACCCACAGCCCCTGCCCCAGTGCCGGAGCACCCAGCTGCGGCAAGGCCAGCGCCAGAATGCCGGTACCCATAACCACAGCAAACCAGTTAGGCGTGAATTGACGGATGACTTCGCGCGGGCTGTCCAGTTGATGCAGCGGGCGCAACTGCGCGGGGTTCGGATATAAACGTGGCATGGTGGCTCTCCGGTCGAAATGCAAAACCATTCTAAGCACCTTTAAAATCGATATAAGCGCGTATTTCCTGTTTGCGTTATCGGCTTTACCGAATGAAGGAAGCACACCGGCTGGCACTCTTTGTGCTTGACTAGAGTAAGCAGTCACACGAGAAAAACAGCATGACGCCTTCCGATCTTGCCTGTCAGGCGCCAGACCACCGACTGATCAGCCTGCAAAGCACCTGCCTGATCGCAGCCTGGCTGCACGAGCAGCAGCAACCTATCGACCCGGTACTGGCTGGCTCCGGCCTTAGCCCGAGCGACCTGCAAACACCCGCGCGCCTGATTACACCGGAGCAGGAGCAACAGGTCTTCGCCAACACGGTGGCCTTGGCCGGGGACCCGCTGGTCGGCCTGAAGCTGGGCCAGCGCATGCGCGTCTCGGCCTATGGGCAGCTGGGCTACGCCATGCTCTCGGCCCCCACCCTGCTTGATGCGCTGCAGGTGATGCTGGCCTTTCCGGTGCTATTGGGCAGCTACTTTCGCCTGCAGCTTGAGTCCTTGCCAGATGGCCTATTGGCCCTGCGCGCGGACCACTACCACGAGGCGCCAGCCCTCCAGTTGTTCAACGTCGAGCTATGTCTGTCATCAATCAAGGCAATGCTTGACGACGCCCTTGGCCGCCCGCTGCCGCTGCAGGCGGTGCACCTGAGTGGCGAGCTGCCGGCGCACGCAGAGCACTACCCTGACTTCTTTGGCACCTGCCCCGTGCAGGTCGGCCAGAGTGCCGAGCGCCTGGTGTTTGCCGCCGATGCGCTGCAGGCCAGCCTGCCGCTGGCCGAGCCGGTCACACATTTTGAGGCGGTGCGCCACTGCCGCAGCGTTCAAGACAGCTTTCGGCCGGAAGCTTCCCCGTTGATCAGCCAGCTGAGCGCCCAGCTCGAACAGCAGCTGGACGCCCCGCCCTCTCTGGAGCAACTGGCCGCCCAGCTGCACTGCACCAGCCGCACGCTGCGGCGACACCTGCAGCGCGCTGGGTGCGGCTACCAACAGTTACTCGACCGTTTGCGCTTTCAGCGCGCGAAGTTGCTGCTCAACCGGGAGCAGGTGCCGATCTACGCCATCGCCGAGCAGTTGGGCTTCAGCGAGACCGCCAGTTTCCGTCACGCATTTCAGCGCTGGTCAGGCACGACGCCACGTGCCTGGCGCCAGCAACTGCCGAGCGCCACCCCAGCACACTGAATCCCGTCACCGGACATCAGCCCGCCCGGCGGGTGTCCGTTTCGATCCCCTTTCTGTCCCTCTGCAACATTTCCTGCGGCCGCGCTGCGCGCCATGATCGATGGCAACCGAGTCACCAGCCACAGGATTTTCCATGCAGACGTTCTACAGCGACGACCATCGCCTGCACCACGCCAACGCCGAACTGAACAACGGCCAGCTCATGCCCTGCTTCGAAAAACCCTCACGCGCCGATATGGTGCTGGAGCAGGTAAAACGAACCGGATTGGGGCCGATCAGCGAGCCGCAGGACTTCGGCCTGGCACCGATCAAGCGCGTCCACGATCCGAAATTTGTCGACTTCATCCAGCAAGCCTGGGAGCGCTGGAGCGCACTGGGCCGTGAACACGACATGCTGCCACTGGCCTGGCCGCCGCGCCGCATGCCTGCCCGCTGCCCCGAGGACATCGACGGCCAGCTTGGCTACTACAGCTTTGATGCCGGCGCGCCGCTGACCGCCGGCAGCTGGCAGGCGATCTACAGCAGCGCGCAGATCGCACTCAGCGCTCAGGCGCACCTGTGTTCCGGCGCCAAGAGCGCCTTTGCCCTATGCCGCCCGCCTGGGCACCACGCCGGCATCGACTATATGGGCGGCTACTGCTACCTGAACAACGCCGCCATCGCCGCGCAGGCCATGCTGGATCAAGGCGCCAGCAAGGTCGCCATCCTCGATGTGGACTTCCACCACGGAAACGGCACCCAGGACATCTTCTACCAGCGCCCGGATGTGCTGTTCACCTCGATTCACGGCGACCCGCTCAACGAGTACCCGTGCTTTGCCGGCTACGC
Source organism: Pseudomonadaceae bacterium UBA836 (assembly GCA_002296055.1). Classification (GTDB taxonomy): domain Bacteria; phylum Pseudomonadota; class Gammaproteobacteria; order Pseudomonadales; family Pseudomonadaceae; genus Halopseudomonas. The sequence goes on along the minus strand of DBHE01000254.1, from coordinate 11,879 downwards.
CGACGAGCGCGGCGAAGGCACCGGCCTTGGCTACAACCACAACTACCCGCTACCCGCCGGCAGCGACTGGAGTATCTGGTCGCAGGCGCTGCGCGATGCGCTGCGGCAGATCGCCGGGTTCGGCGCGGATTATCTGATCGTCTCGCTTGGCGTAGACACCTACCTGGCGGACCCGATTTCCAGCTTCAAGCTCGACAGCCCCGACTACCTGAAGATGGGCGAACTGATCGCCGGGCTCGGGCTGCCCACGCTGTTTGTCATGGAGGGCGGCTACGCCGTGGAAGAAATCGGCATCAACGCCGTCAACGTCCTCACCGCTTTTGACGCTACTGTCACCACTCAGGGAGAAGCCCAATGAAACTGGCAAGCAAATTGGGGCTGATCGCCCCGCTGGCCGCACTGTCGTTCAGTGCGTTGGCCGCCGACCAGGTGAAGATCTACAACTGGTTTGACTACACCCCGCAGGCCACGCTGGACGGCTTTCAGGCCGAAACCGGCATCGCGCCGACACTGGACACCTTCGACTCCAACGAGGTACTGGAAGCCAAGCTACTGTCCGGCCAGTCCGGCTATGACGTAGTCGTGCCCAGCGACAGCTTCCTCGCCAAACAGCGTCAGGCCGGCGCCTTTCAGCCACTGGACAAGAGCCTGCTACCGAATCTTGGCAACCTGAATCAGGACCTGATGAAGGTGCTTGAGGGCAGCGACCCGGGCAACCAGTACGCGGTGCCCTACATGTGGGGCACCAACGGTATTGGCTACAACCCGGAGAAAGTCCGCGCCGTCTTGGGTGACGATGCCCCGGTCGACTCCTGGTCTCTGGTATTCGACCCCGCAAACATGGAGAAGCTGGCCGAATGCGGCGTTGCCTTCCTCGACTCGCCGTCGGAGATTCTGCCCGGCGCCCTGCACTACCTTGGCCTGGACCCGAACAGCACCAAGAGCGAAGACTACGACGCAGCCGTCGCCATGATGAGCAAAATCCAGCCCTACGTGCGCTACTTCAACTCCTCGCGCTTTCTCAACGATTTGGCTAACGGCGAGATCTGCGTAGCGGTCGCCTGGTCTGGCAGCATCCTGCAGGCCAACGCCCGCGCGCAGGAAGCCGACAACGGCGTGCACGTCGAGTACCGCATTCCGAAAGAAGGCGCACAGGTTTGGTTCGATCTGATGGCGATCCCCAAAGACGCCCCGAACCCGGCAGCTGCCCACGCCTTCATCAACTATCTGCTCAAGCCTGAGGTGGTAGCTGAGATCAGCAACCTGGTGGGCTACGCCAACCCCAACGCGGCAGCCACCGAACTGGTCAACGAGAGCCTGCGCAACAACCCAGGCGCCTACCCGCCGGCTGAGGTCCAGGCCCGCCTGTTTACCCTTAAGCCACTGCCATTGTCGGCAGAGCGCGTGCGCACCCGCGCCTGGAACAAGATCAAGACCGGTCAGTAAGTCTGCTTGATCGCCACCCACAAAAAAGCCCCGCTGAGCGGTAATGCTGTTCACTTAAGCATTTGAGTCTATGGCGGGGTTTCTAGAAAATCCGATACCAGTCCTCTGGTATCGGATTTTTTATGCCCATTCAGCAGCAATTGCTCGACCTCGGCGAGCTCTTCAACTTCTCTGATCTCAGCACCTTCACTCAGAACATCCCTGTTGAATGGGTTGCGAGCGCGCTCGATCTATCGGCGCAAGCCACCATCAGACGTCGGCGCCTACCCAGTGACCAAGTACTTTGGCTGGTACTGGGCATGGCTCTATTCCGCGATGAGCCTGTACACGAGGTCGCTAAGCGACTGAACATCTGTGCCCAAGGTTTGGCCTCTGATCAGTTGCTGGCTCGCAGCGGCGTAACTGAAGCCCGCAAGCGCTTGGGGGCAGACCCGGTCGAGCACCTGTTCCGCCAGACCGCCAAGCAATGGGGATGCGAGCGATACGAAGGCGACGACTGGAAAGGGTTGCAGGTATTCGCGGTGGTTGGTGCATTGCTGCGAACTCCCGATTCGCCCGAATTGAGAGAGCACTTTGGCTCTGGCAATACAGGTACTGAGCGCCAGACGCCTTTTCCGATGCTACGGCTCGTTGCTTTGATGAACGTGCGTTCTCATGTCATTGTCGATGCGCAGCTTAGCCCTTACCGGGGCAGCGAGATGCGTTTGGCCGAAACGTGCTTGGCGCAGATCCCCGACCGCTCCATCACGTTGTTCGACAAAGGCTTCTGGGGCGCGGATCTCTTGCTGAGTGTCGTCGCTGGAGGCACTGACCGTCACTGGCTGATACCGACTCGCAAGAGCCTGGTCATGGAGGAAGTCGAACGCTACAGCGAGCATGACCGCCTTGTCAGAATGAGGGTGTCACCTCAGGCGCGTAAACGGAATCCGAGTTTACCCATGCACTGGGAAGTGCGTGAAGTCAGCTATGAGCGTCATGGCAAAGTCAGGTCATTGCTCACTTCGCTACCCTCCGGGCGCTACAGCGCAGGAGCTGTGGCAGAGCTGTATCTGGAGCGCTGGGAAATTGAACTCGGCTTTCGCGATATCAAAAGCTCAATGCAGCAGAACGCGGTAACGCTGCGAAGCAAGAGGGTTGAGCTGGTTTATCAGGAGGTCTGGGGGCTGCTGCTGGCATACAACATCATTCGGCGAGAGGCCAGTCAAGCCGCGGTGGCCTTTGGTCGAGCGCCCTCGGACATACGTTTCAAGCCTGCCTGTCAGTACATCGCCGTTCAGCTCATCGTCATGGCTGCAGCGAATCCGGTATCGGCAACAGGCCGAAGGCTATCGGAGCTGCGCGGAGGGATCGGAGGGCTATTTTTGGATCACCGTCCAAGGCCTGCAAGACCAAGGACGGTGAAGATTTCCAAAACCCGCTACCCGGTAGACCGTAAGGCTGCTCCGCTTAAGTGAACAGCATTACGCAATCATGCGGGCTTTTTTGTCACGACAGGATCACACCCCCATCGGTTTTACCCCGATCCAGGCGCCGTGCAGGTAGAAGGCGAATGCCGCCCACGCGACCAGACCGACCACAACAACCACCGCATCCATCACCGGCTTGCCCTTGCCGTAGCTGACACCGGCAGCGCGGTCACGCTTGCGTGACACCACGAACAGCGCGGTAGCCCAGGCGAGAAAACCACCGAATAGCAACAGGTCCGCCAACGAACCGTTAGCAATCAGGTGCGCCAGCGCCCAGAACTTCACGCCCAGCAGCATCGGATGGCCAACACGTGCCTTGATGCAGGAACCGGGAATGTAAGTTGCGACAATAAGGATGAACGCAGGGATGGTCAGCAGCGCGGCCAAGTGGCGCGTCCAGACCGGCGAGATCCACAGCCAGGTCGGGCTCATTCGGGCCTGACCATAGCCATAGATGATCAACACAAAGCCGACAATCGACACCAGCGCATAGATGCCCTTCCAGGCCAGCGGCCCGTTACTGGCAATAAACGAGGCGCGTTTGTCAGCGGCAAACAGGCGTGCGGAATGCATGCCCAGAAAAAGCAGCAGACCCAGTATCAGCAACAGCATCACGGAACTCCATTCATTATTGTCAGGGATCTATCAACGTCCCTTTATCTTTCTTGCGGCGGCAGCCCGGGGGTTCGGGCTACGGCGCCAGGGTCTGGGCTGTTTCGTTTACCCGCCTGCCAGCGGTTGGCTCTAGAGGCTGCGGCAGGCGGGCGAACGAAATGGCAGAGACGCTATGGTTACTGCAAACGTGCGGTCAATGCCCCCCCGTCGCTGGTTTCAAGCACCAGGGCGCCGGTGTTGTCCAGGTGGAAGCGAGTGACGTTCTCCAGCGCTTTCAGGAACTTGGTCTCCTGCCCGTTCAGCGCCGGAGCGCAGGCCTTGCGAGTACTGGTCAGTTGGCTGAAGCCAAGCTGCTGACCATTAAGCTCGTAAGCGCCGACATAGTTGTTGCAGCTGGCCAGGCCGGAAACACGGCCGTCGTTACCGAAGCGCAGCGTCATCCGCGAGCTGTCGATGATGCCTTGGCGGTTGATGTCTTCAACCACCCACTCACCGGCCTGCAACACCAACGCGCTGGCCGGCTCGCATTCGGGAAAGGTTTCGCCCTTGATGGTAAGCATGCCCTTGGCTCCCTGGTTCCAGAAACTGGTAGTGCTGTCATCCGGTGCCACGTAGCGGGCGCCCGACGCACTGGCTACGCGCTTGAGAATGTACTGTCCCTGCATGGCCTCGATCAGCGCCTCTTCATCGTGCAGGGTGACGCGCAACGGTGTACCGCCGCACTGCAGGATCATCACTCCGTTGCTGGGCAGCCCCTGCTCAGCCGGCGGTGGCGGAGGCGGGGACTGGTCAGTCTCGTACAGGCCAGCACACCCAGCCAGCAGGCCAGTCAGCAGCAGCGTCGCCACCAAACCTTGGCGTTGAATCATCGTTTAGCTCCTTGATGAAGGTGAATACCGTCCAAGCATAGCCTCAGCCAGCGTTCTGAGCACCCTGCAATCCGTCTGGCAGGTGGATGACACCCTCCAGATAGAGCACCGTGTGCCCGCTGATCAGCACCCGTTCATCATTCACCTCGCAGTACAAATGCCCGCCACGCGCCGACGCCTGATAGGCATGTAGCGTGCGCCGGCCCAGGCGCTCAGCCCATAGCGGCGCCAATCCGGCATGGATGGAGCCGGTAACCATATCCTCCAGCCCACCATTAGCGGGCCAGAAATAACGCGAGACAAAATCCACCTCACCTCCGGGCGCGGTAACAACCACGTCCCGCGGTGCCAGGCGCGCCAGTTGCTGCGGGTCAGCCTGCACTGAGCGCACTGCGCGTTCGTCTGCGTATACCGCAAACCACGCCTGATCACTGACCAGTACCTCGTCCGGCGGCAACGACAGGCCCGCCAGCAGCTCCGGTGGCACCTGCGTGACCGCGACCGGCGGCAGCCGCGGAGCGGACATTTGAATCAACCCACTCTCACCCCGGCGCAGCTGCAGCTCGCCTACCGCTGCGGCGCTGAAGGTCAGTTGCTGGCGAGCCGGGTCTCGGCTGAACACGACATGCGCACTGGCCAGGGTCGCGTGGCCGCAGAAGTCAATTTCGGCCAGTGGAGAAAACCAGCGAATCGCAAAGTGGCCGGGCTGCTGCTCAACCAGAAAAGCGGTTTCCGACACATTGTTCTCGGCCGCAATGGCCTGGAGCACGGTATCGGGCAACCAGCATGACAGCGGCACAACCGCCGCATAGTTGCCGCCAAACAGGCGATCGGTAAACGCGTCGACTTGATAAAGGGGTAATTTCATCGTGCAGCTCCGGCGGCAAAAGGATCAGCCTACCCCGGCTGGGCCAGTAGGCAGCGGCACAGCCAAGAGTGAAGACAGGAGTACAGTTGGGCCGCCCCGGGTCAGAAGCCGCGCCCTTCAGTGCGCAGGAAGGCCGACTCGTCGGCTGTGGAGGGGCGCAGCAGCACCTCGTTACGGTGCGGATAGCGGCCAAAGCGCTTAAGGATATCCAGGTGCTGACGCTCCGATCGCAGGTTGTCCTCCAGACCCGGCGCACTAAATAGCATCAGCGCCTGTTCGTGAATGACCAGAGACTCACTGTGCATGAAGGGCATGTACATAAAGGCGCGCATGTTGATTGGCAATTGCTGGTCATAGCCGGCAGCAACCGCCTCCTGGGCAAGTACCAGAGCGATGCCGTCACTGGCAAAGGCACGGGGGGTGTCGCGCCAGATGTTGCGCGAAAACTGGTCAAGCACAATGATCTCGGCCAACCGCCCCAGCGCCGTACCACGCCAGTTCATCAGCTCGCCGCGCTCGGCACGCCCGTGCAGCGACGCAAATCGCTCGCGCATGAAGCGGTCCAGGCCAGGGTCTACCCGCCACCACTGCACGGGCTTGAGCTCGCCAAACCAGAACTCGATCACTTGTTCCACCGCCGTCACTCAGATCCCCCTTGAACGTTCCGCTACACAGCTGGGCACACCACAGCCAGAGACGCGCCTGAGCCGCCTGCCCTCCTCGAGAGCCACGCGTTAGTCGCCCCTCGCACGCCTGCCGCCAGCATAAACCACAGCCGGCGTGCTGTTCACTTTTTAGACATCAATTCAAATCTTGGTTATTATGCGCGGCTGCTGAGTCATCAGCCCATCACATTGCCCGTTCAGGATAAACCTCTGATCGGCGCTTTTATGCATTAACTCCAGAAGTTAATCGCGTTTTTACTGCAGACACGCTGCAGATCATGGCCCGTCCACTGACGCGCCAGAATACTTTCGACAATAAATATGTGAATAGCCTCTATGTCAAAATCCAACATCATCGCCATTGCTTCACCCCCCGCATCCGAGTTTGATGTCGATGCGGTACGCCACCAGCGCTTCAAGGTCTATACCGCCAAGCAGTTGGACCAGATTCCGCAGCTACAACAGCTGAGCGCCGAACAGCGCTTTGAAATGCAGGTGGTGGCCAGCGTGTTGCCGTTCCGGGTCAACCAGTACGTCATCGACGAGCTGATCGACTGGCACCAGGTACCGGCCGACCCGATCTTCCAGCTCACCTTTCCGCAGCGCGGCATGCTCAAGCCGGAGCACTACGACCGCGTGGCCGAGGCCATGCGCAGCGAGCTGCCGGCAGCCGAGCTCAAGGCCCTGATCAGCGAGATTCGCGCCGAACTCAACCCGCATCCGGCCGGGCAGCTGGAACACAACATCCCGATGCTGGACGGCGAAGTCGTCGAGGGTCTGCAGCACAAGTACCGCGAGACCGTGCTGTTCTTCCCCAGCTCCGGGCAGGTCTGCCACAGCTACTGCACCTTCTGCTTTCGCTGGGCGCAGTTTGTCGGCGACAAGGACCTGAAGATCGCCGCGCGCGAATCCAACCAGTTGCAGGACTACCTGCGCGCCCATCCGGAAGTCACCGACGTGCTGGTCACCGGCGGCGACCCACTGGTGATGAAAACCCGCAATCTGCGCGCCTATCTGGAACCGCTGTTGAGCGAGGAGTTTGACCATATCCGCACCATTCGCATCGGCTCCAAGGCGTTGACCTTCTGGCCCCAACGCGTGGTGACCGATGACGACGCCGAGGACCTGCTCGCCCTGTTCCGCGAAATTCAGGCGGCCGGCAAGCACCTGGCGCTGATGGCCCACTACAACCACTGGCAGGAGCTGGAACCGGCCATTGCCCGCGAGGCAATCCGCCGTATCCGCGAGACCGGCGCACAAATCCGCGCCCAGGGTCCGCTGCTGGCAAACATCAACGACGATGCCGAGGTCTGGGCACGCCTGTGGCAGACCCAGGTGGAGCTGGGCATCATCCCGTATTACATGTTCGTCGAGCGCGACACCGGCGCCCGCCACTACTTCGAGGTACCGCTGGTCAAGGCTTGGCAGATCTACCGTGACGCCATGCAGCAGGTCTCGGGTATCGCCCGCACCGCGCGCGGCCCCTCCATGAGTTCGCACCCGGGCAAGGTTGAAATCCAGGGCGTCACCGAGATCAACGGAGAGAAGGTCATTGCCCTGCGCATGATTCAGGGTCGCAACCCGGACTGGGTGCAGCGCCCCTTCTTTGCCAAATACAACGAAGACGCCACCTGGCTCAATCACCTTGAGCCAGCCTTTGGAGAGGAACGCTTCTTCTTCGACGACTGAGGGCAACATTGATCAATTCCGCCTGCCCTCTACCCGGCCTGTTGAGTTGATCAGCGCGCCCTAACGCGATACGCCCGGTGGTTCAGCATGCCACCGGGCTCTTTTATACTGCACGCCTCACCCCCTGAGATCCGTGCATGAAGCCCCAACTGATCCCCACCGCAGACGTTGATCGTCTCGATACCTGGCAAAAATACCGCAAGGGGCTGTGCGACAGCTGTCGCGCCACCTGCTGCACCCTGCCAGTAGAAGTTCGCCTGGACGACCTGATCCGCCTGGAGCTGGTGGATGAGTTTGAGCGTGGCGAGCCGCTCAAACACATTGCCAAACGCCTGCAAAAAGCCGGCGTAGTTGAGCGCTTCCACCACAAGAGCGGCGTCTTTACCCTCAGCCGCATGGCCAACAACGACTGCCTCTATCTGGATACCCGCAGCCGCCGCTGTACGGTCTATCAGAAACGGCCTGCCACCTGCCGCAACCACCCCCAAATTGGCCCGCGTCCAGGTTACTGCGCCTATCAGGGGCAGCCGGCCTGAAATGCAAAACGCCGCCCCAAGGGCGGCGCTTGCGATGCAGCTTTTACCTCAGCTGATTAGTACGGGCAGTTACCGCGATAGTCGGAAATCTGCGAGTCGGACGTGTGGTTCGGACCGCACAGGAACTGCTTGTAGCGCGCATCTTCATCCAGGTGCAGCTTCATCCAGGACACCCCGAAGCGGCTCAGCACGTCGTTGTAGATGCTGCCGCCGTTACCGCAATAGTGGCTGCCGTTGTTGATCTCGACAAAGGCCTTGTCGATGCTGGACGGCAACGCGTTGTAGAACGGCGAGGCGTGCTGATAGACAGGTGCAATCACATCCGACTCACAAGCAAAGATCAGCGTCGGGGCCTGCGAGCGGCCTGCGTAGTAGCTGGTGGTATCCCACGGCGCCAGCGGAATGGCTGCCTTGATGCGGCCCTCGCGGGCTACGCGCAGGGTACCGCCACCACCCATGGACCAGCCGATTACACCCAGACGATCGGTGTCGATCATGCCGCGTACCGGGCTGGAGCTGCTGGTGTTCTGGCCAACCAGATAATCCAGAGCATTGTTGATCTGGCGTCCACGGCTGGCCGGCTGGTCAAAACCGCTGTTGGTGTCGATGGTCATCACCACAAAACCGTAGGACGCCAGTTTGGGGCCCCACCAGTCGATCGACGACTCGGCAGAAACAAAGCCAGGGATCACGACAATCGCCGCCATGGTGCCGGTGGTGCCTGTCGGATAGTGAATGGTGCCGCCGCCAAAGCCGCTGACTAGGCTGGATACGCGACTGGTACGCACGCTGTATTGGCCGCGGTCGGCTTCCAAGAAGCTGACGCTCGGATCCGGGCCGCGCTGATAGGCAGAGCTGCCGCCGTCACCCGGATCTGGGGTTGGTGCAGGGTTGTTGGCAAGGGCCGGCAGTGCGCAGAGCAACGCGGCACCGGCAAGTACTGAACGCAGGGCAAACTTGGGCTTGGAGTTCATTGTTATTATCCATCCTGTTCCGTTGTTGTTATTGCGCCGCCGATATCAGCAAACATCGACAACGGGTCAGGCCGGATTAAACAAAACTCACAGGCGCACAAAAATCACCCATATATGTGACGCTACAAAAGCTCGCCGCCAAGGGCGATAAAGCAGCATTGCCTCACAAACTTACGATTAAAATTAAGTTACTGATATCGCTGAAAATACAATTAAAAAAGAACGAACATTCATTATTAAGTAAACTATATCGTCACGTAAAATCACCCATATATGTGACGCCCTACTTACAACTTTTCTGACGTCGCGCTTTCAGGTAAATCCAATACCAGCCAGAAACTCACCGGGCCTGACATCAGGCCCGGTGATCTTGCTCTGCTCTATTAATACGGGCAGTTACCGCGATAGTCAGAAATCTGCGAGTCGGACGTGTGGTTCGGACCGCACAGGAACTGCTTGTAGCGCGCATCTTCATCCAGGTGCAGCTTCATCCAGGACACCCCGAAGCGGCTCAACACGTCGTTGTAGATGCTGCCGCCGTTACCGCAGTAGTGACTGCCACCGTTGATTTCCACAAAGGCTTTGTCGATGCTGGACGGCAGCGCGTTGTAGAAGGGCGAGGCGTGCTGATAGACCGGCGCGATCACATCCGACTCACAGGCAAAGATCAGTGTCGGCGCCTGCGAACGGCCTGCGTAGTAGCTGGTGGTATCCCAGGGAGCCAGCGGGATAGCCGCCTTGATGCGCCCCTCGCGGGCTACGCGCAGAGTGCCGCCGCCGCCCATGGACCAACCAATGACACCCAGACGATCGGTGTCGATCATGCCGCGTACCGGGCTGGAGCTGCTGGTGTTCTGGCCAACCAGATAATCCAGCGCGTTGTTGATCTGGGTTGCACGGCTACCCGGCTGGTCAAAGCCGCTGTTGGTGTCGATAGTCATCACAACGAAGCCGTAGGACGCCAGTTTGGGGCCCCACCAGTCAATGGACGACTCAGCCGAGACAAACCCCGGGATGACCACAACGGCGCCCATGGTGCCGGTTGTACCAGTAGGATAATGGATGGTGCCGCCACCAAAGCCGCTGACCAGGCCTGAGACGCGGTGGTCACTAACACTGTACTGACCGCGACTGGCTTCCAGGAAGCTGACGCTCGGGTCCGGGCCGCGCTGATAGGCAGAGCTGCCGCCGTCGCCCGGGTCCGGGGTTGGTGTTGGGTTGTTGGCCAGGGCTGACATCGAGAACATCAGCGCGCTGGCGCCAAGCAGGGTCGCAAGACCTTTCTTGTTGAAGGGCATGAGTAGTGTCTCCGTGAATCATCGTACGAATATTATTTTTGTACTACGGTGATGCATTGCTACGAATAGAATCTATTCGAGCAGGGTCTGCTACTGTATCTACTCGTTACCCGGCAGCCAGCGCCCATTCAGGTGAGGTGGCACGCACCCTGTCACACTTTAGAAAGCGCCGATCAACCGTTTTGCCCAGACAAAGAAAAACCCCCGCCGGGTAAGCCCGGCGGGGGTTTTTATGCAGCGCGTGGGGTGTTAGCCCTTGCTGGCGCGCTTACGCTCGTTTTCGTTCAGCAGCTTCTTGCGCAGACGAATCGACTTGGGCGTTACTTCAACCAGCTCATCGTCATCGATGAACTCCAGCGCCTGCTCCAGGGTGAACTTGACCGGCGGTACCAGCTGGATGGTTTCATCCTTGCCGGAAGCACGCATGTTGTCGAGCTTCTTGCCCTTGGTCGGGTTGATGACCAGATCGTTGTCACGGCTGTGGATACCGGCCAGCTGACCTTCGTAGATATCCTGGCCCGGCTCCAGGAACAGCTTGCCGCGATCCTGCAGGGTTTCCAGCGAGTAGGTCAGCGCCTTACCCGTCGCCATGGACACCAGTACGCCATTCTGGCGGTGTGCAACATCACCCTGCTTGACCGGGCCGTAGTGGCTGAAGGTGCTGGTGATGATACCGGTACCGGAGGTCATGGTCAGGAAGCTGTTACGGAAGCCGATCAGACCACGGGCCGGTACAACGTACTCCAGACGCAGACGACCCTTGCCATCCGGGACCATGTTGCCCAGGTCACCCTTACGCAGACCCATTTGCTCCATGATCGGACCCTGGTGCTGCTCTTCGATGTCGATGGTGACGTTCTCGTACGGCTCCTGCTTCTCGCCGTCGATTTCCTTGATCACTACCTCAGGACGGGAAATACCCAGCTCGAAGCCTTCGCGACGCATGGTTTCGATCAGTACCGACAGGTGCAGCTCGCCACGACCGGATACCTTGAACTTGTCAGCACTGTCGCCTTCTTCAACGCGCAGGGCTACGTTGTGCAGCAGTTCTTTTTCCAGACGCTCTTTGATGTTGCGGCTGGTGACGAACTTGCCTTCTTTACCGGCGAACGGCGAGTCGTTGACCTGGAAGGTCATGCTTACAGTCGGCTCGTCGACGGTCAGCGCCGGCATGGCTTCAACGTTCTGCTGGTCGCACAGGGTGTCGGAGATAAACAGCGGGTCAAAACCGCTGATGCAGACGATGTCGCCGGCTTGTGCTTCTTCCACTTCAACGCGCTGCAGACCGTGGTGACCCATGATCTTCAGAATACGGCCGTTGCGCTTCTTGCCGCTGGCGTCGATGGAGGTGACCGGGGTGTTGGTCTTGACCTTACCGCGACGGATGCGGCCGATGCCGATAACGCCCAGGAAGCTGTTGTAGTCCAGTGCAGAGATCTGCATCTGGAACGGA
>DBHE01000054.1 GCA_002296055.1 Pseudomonadaceae bacterium UBA836 | reverse complement strand
CGAACTGTCAAAGTAAGTGCGCCCGGCAGGTGCGGAGTAGCTATTAACAATGTCCGCCCACGGCTTCTCAACCAAGATACCGCTATCAAGCGCGCGGTAACGATCATTCCGGTAGTCCAGGTCCAACGCAATGGCGTCAGCAATCGGGCTGGCATCAAGCATCCGGCTCCACATTGGTTGCCAGGCACTCATTGCGAAAGCCCCGCCGCAGTAAAGTGCAGCCCGGCGGCATCCGCTTTGATCTGCAGCTGGCTGGCTGCGGAGACCGGTAGCGCTTTGATGTCCAGCTTGAGCGCGTCACCGGCAGGCACCAGTTGGGCACCCGCTATCTCTGCGGTACCAAGACGCACCTGCAGCAGCTTGTCATTAAGCAGGTCTGTATTAGTGACAATGATGCTTGTCACGTCAGCAGGCACCTGTACCAACGGGGTCCAGGTATCCGGGGTATAGGCGGTCAGAGACCAGGCAGTTGAAGTGCTCATGCGATGTGTACCCCGTAGGCCAGTTTCAATTCAAGGTCGCGAGCAGACTGCAGCGCGGCCAGCTTGTTCTTTTGGTCAGTGGTGAAGTCCTCGGTGCTCAGCCCCTTCCCAACCACCTTGTCGACCTTCAAATCCAGCCCTGCCTGCTGCGGACTACTGATCGGCTTGCTGGCGTCTGGGGTGTTATCAACTTGGCCCAGTCCAACATCAGCAGCCGTGGTCGCACGCGCGCGCAGATTGACGTAGTCGCCATTAGTGGCGGCTTTGCTGTCCAGCGCGTCCTGCAGCCCAGCAATGTTGCTGATGCCCAGGTTCTGCAGGTCTTCCCGGTTCTGCTCAATGAAGTCGACAACCTCTTGCAGGCTGTCGAGGTTGATGTTGTCGGACTCCAACAGCGTCTGGATGTTGTCGATCAGTTCTTTGAGCACGCGCCCCTGATTGGCCGACAGCGGCTTGGTGGCGTCAGCCGATTCCAGCTGGTCGAGCACGTCCGTTACGTTCACCTTGAGCGCCAAGGCGGCAGCCTGGGCGGTGCTCACCGGCTTGGCCATGTCACTGGTGTTGTCTGCGCTGCCCAGGCCTACGTCTGCCTTGGCGATCGCCACGTCGCCGGCGCGGCCTTGCACGCTCTGCACAGGCGCTGCTGCCGCTGCCTGTGCTGGCGTGGTGCGACTGGCCACCAAGGCGTCAGTCTCCGGCTTGGTGTAGCGCTCAGCCAGCCCAGCTGCCACGCCGGCAGCAAACGCGTCGTAGCTGGTTTGGTCGACCTTCAGCCCCAGCTGATACATCAAGTCGAGCTGCTCGGTAATCTCGCCCTGAATCGTGCCCCACGGGCGGTCGATCACACCGGCGTCAATCTCGGTGCCGTCCTGCAGCGTTAGGATCAGGTGGCCATTCTCCGCCACGGTGGCTGCAGCCACTCCCGGGCCAGCCGGGCCGCGATCACCACTGACAACAGCGGCACCATGACACACCTGCCCCGCCGCAGCGCCGGCCACTTCAACAGTGATGGTGCCGGTGTAGGCGCGCAGCACGTCGCCGTTCGGTAGCGTCACGTCCAGCACATACTCGCGGCTGCGCCAAGCTAGGTCGGCGGTTTCAGCTGCGGAAAGCTCGACATCGATCCAGCCGCCGGCGTTAACGGTGACTGGCAGCGTGCCGACCTCTGCGCCCTTCTCGTACAGGCGCAGCTCTGCGGTGGCGTCGGTCAGATCCAGCGGTGGGCGGTATACCAGTTGGCCGCCCTCTGGCCGGGTGCCGGTGGCGTTGATGCCGGGCAGGTCCAGCTCTGTGGCGGTGACTACCTGGGCCATGTGGGGCAGCTGACGCAACGGGGCGCGGTTGGCCTCGGGCAGTTGGCGCACATGCTCTACCCATACGGGCCAGTCGCCGGGTAGGCCGTGTTCTACGGTGAGCCGTACCGGGCCGGTGGGCGCAATATCGGTGATTGGCTTGTAGACGGGGCTGGGTTGCATCAGGCGCAGCAGCGCACGAAATGTCGCGCCCTGGTCGATACGCAGGGCGAGGTTGGTTGGGGTCATAAATGGTCCCTGCTCAGGCTGGAGTGATAGTCACGGTGATAGGCCCATCGGCCCAAAGCTGTCCGGCTGGCAGGTCGAAGGCCTCCAAGAACCAATCCGACCCGTCCTGCTCAAGCGTGACGGGGACGTCGGTGTAGCCCGGGGCGCTTAGCAGGAAGGCTGCTGACGGCAGGGCGCCGGTAGTGGTTCCGTAGATGCTAATTCCGTACAGCGGCGTCTCGCCCATAGTATTTTCGGTGCTCGTCACCCCTTGAACGGCAATGGGTATACCGCCAATGCTCGATGGCGCAGAGATTAAAACGCCAATGCCTCCCACTTCCTGATAGCCGGTGCCAGCCATATCGGTCGGCATGCCAGATACTGCCTCTGAGGTGATCTGTATTACGATCACACCTCCTAGCTCCAGCGCGTCCAGGCGAGATAGGATGGCCTGCAGAGTGGCGCCTGTGAGCGTGCAATAAATAACGCTGCCGACTGGCCAGAGCTGGTCTGATGTACCCTCCTGCCCCCGCTGCAGCGATGCTGTTCCGCCAGTGACTATTGCAGCCACAATTTCCCAGCGGGTGGGTGCGGTGGCGCTATCAGCAATGGTCAGCACGTACTGACCGTCGGGCAGCCCAAGGACCAGCGACTCAGCCCCTTGCGCGAGCACAACGGGCTCGATCCAGTTATTAATAAACTGCATGCTCTACTCCGTTCAGACCCAGCACACAGCCTCGTCACGGCCACGCTCTATGTCGTGGGTGACGGGATGCCAGGTGCCGTAGCGGTCGGTTTTGGGGGTGGTAATACTGCCGGTCACAGCGCCGGCCGGCGTGAGGCAGGTGCCCTGTATCCATGTATCGAACTGCTCGACATCGGTCTCGCGTCGCAGGGTCGCCAGCAGGTTATTGCTGTAGCGCAGCACGCCTACCTCATGCGGTGAGTCGTTGCCGTAGGGGCTCAGCGCAAAGAAGGCGTAGGGCTCAATCAGGTACATCTGCCGCGTGGCGCCGAGCGGGTCCGGGTAACGCCAGTCTTGGCGACCCAGGCCGAAAACGGCGAGCGGGATGGTCTCAGTGTTGCTGCCATCTGGCGTCGAAACCGTCCGCGTGACTGTGCTGGTCTCGGTCGCTAGCGCCTGGCTTACTCGGACCACATCCTGCCCGACGGGGGTCCAAAACGCCCCCGTCCAGCTGCCGGTGTAGTCGTGCTGGTACGTTTCATTGATGTAGCTGGTTATGGACTGGCCACCGGCTCTCAGGGTGATCCTGAACTCCTTCTCAATGGTCTCGGAGT
This sequence comes from Pseudomonadaceae bacterium UBA836, assembly GCA_002296055.1. Classification (GTDB taxonomy): domain Bacteria; phylum Pseudomonadota; class Gammaproteobacteria; order Pseudomonadales; family Pseudomonadaceae; genus Halopseudomonas. The sequence goes on along the minus strand of DBHE01000054.1, from coordinate 3,960 downwards.
ACCCCAGCGCCCATGAGATAGAGCCACCACCATCCACGGCGCTGCCAGTCCAAGTGCCAGATAGCGAACCGCTGCCGGTCTGCTCCAGCTCACTGCGTTCATCGCGCCAGTGCAGCCGCGTATCGGCGTATACAGGAACGGGATCTCCCGTTACCGGATCAAACCAACACGCAATGATCTGGTCGACAACCTCAATGGTGCGCTGCTCATTGCCGGGGTAAAGCGTGTAGACGAAATGCGGAACAGCCCAGCCGCCCGTATCGATCGACTCGTTAGCGATCATCGTGCGCGGTACAAAGGTGCAGCTCTGGCCGTCTGCAGGGTCCTCAATGATCGCCGGTGAAACCGCACCGATACCTGAATACTCGTAAGGCTCGAACGGCGGCAGCGCTCCGCTGTCACTCAGGGTGCCCAGCGTCTGGGCGCGGGTGTAAAGCACGCTGATAGAGGCCGAGAAGTCCACGCCGGGCGTACCTGACAGCTCCACTAGATAGAAACCTCTGGGGATAACCAGCAATCCATTTGCCGAACCAGCACCATGAGACGCATCGTGAAACACCCCAATGATCGCCCGCGAGCCGTCCGGCAGAACATCAACCACCTGATCGCTGACTGCCCGTGGTAGCTGCACGCCGTTATCCGTCACCGAGGGCAGAGCTGGCACTGACTGCCCCGTATCAGCGAGATTCAACGGGTGGCTATGCACAACCGCACCCGGCGCGAACGCCCCAATTTGGCTGGCGTATAGCTGCCCGTCCCACGCAGATGCGCTCAGCACAAGGCCGCTGTACCACACAGCCCATGCTGTGCCATTGGGGGCTGCGTACACCCAGCCCTCACCGGAACCCCGCCACCAGAAATCAAGCTTTCCATACACCCGGCGCCCATTGGCCCCACCGCTAACCAGGAAGTAATCCAGCCACTGCCGGCCAGCAGCAGCGTCTGCCAAGGCATCCTCCGGGCTGCGCTCGGCGCCGGGCGCCCAGGGCAATCTCTGCAAAAAGGTGTTACCGGACAGCAGGCCGCTGATGTTTGAGCCAGGGCGAGTGCCGCCGTTGGGTAGCTCGATCACCTGGTTACGCCACAAGCCATGCCACGGGCAGCCCCACACAGGCAGGGTCATGGTGTTGGCTCCGCGTACTCAAGAACAACCTCTGCCCCGTTAGCATCGGTCATCGTGATCTTTTTGGGCGCGGGAAACTGCAACAGCCCGTCAGTGCTCGGGATGCCGTCTGGCCACCACTCGCGTGCGGCAAAGCCCTGCTCCTGCAAGGGGCTGGCGATGCCGCCGCCGCTGCCGGGGTTGCGCTCTGGCTCGTAGTTGCGCTCTACCCGACCACGCCCGGCAGGAATCGGGCCGCGAGGCTCTTCACGCCGGAGCGTAGGCGGCGGCTGGCGTTCACCCAGGTTGTCGGCCAGGGTTTGTACGAGGCGGTCAGCCATGGATTGCTGACGACTGGCGAGGTCGCCCTGCAGTCGCCGGCTGCGATCATCTGTAGCGCTCATGGTTACAGCTCCAACTGGTCAATCGGCGGGGCAAGGCGATAGGTCACTACCCGCTCTGCAGTTATCTCGTCTCGCCAGCTTGCGGGGATCTCTGGCGTATCGACGATAAAGCGGCGCGGGTAGCGCTCCAGCGTGTTCTCGTTGGCGTCCGGTACCGAGTAGTTGCCAGCAAAGCCGGGCAGCTCTTCGTCATACTCCGGCGCAGTGCTGCGAAACCCCAGCTGCGTGGGCAGCGCGCCCGGCGACGGCACCATCGGTTCATCTACAAACTCGGGAGGCACCGGTATAGCCAGGGCATCGCTGATCGCATCCGCAGCACCGCGGCTGGTGCTGATCTCGATTGTGCGAATGGCCGCGCCAGTCTCCAGATTCAGCTCGTCAATCACTTGTTCAGCCGCACCGGTAACAACGGCATTGCGGTTTATCAGCCGCAGGCCTTGGCCAGCGTCCACACCCAGCGCGTGCGCCAAAGGGATATCCCAGCTCACAAGGTTGCCGCGCTGGGCCTTGAGTACCGAGGCAGCAGCGCGGGCAATGCCAACCTGCAGGGCGGCATCTAACCGCGCCTGATCTCGCACAGGCAGCGACTCAAGCGGGTCGCCGTTGCTCAGGATCGGGCTGGTTGGGCGCGAACCCTCCCAGTTCCTGTCATTGTCTGAGTCGGTATCCAGCACAATGCGATCGCGCTCAACTACCGGCCCAACGCCGTCGACAGCCGCCTCAACCACAAAGGTGAGGCGATACTGCTCGACGGCCCGCTGTGTCCAGCGGATAGCCGCCGACCAGTCGGCGCCCAGCAGCAGATCCGTGTGGATGTTGTACCAGGGCGGGTTCAGCTCTGTGTTGGTGGGCGGCAACCGGGTGTAGTTGGCGCTGCGCACAAACCAGCCTGCAGCCTCGGTGGCCTGCACAATCATGTCCACGTCTGGCAGCTCGGTGGTGTCCGTTCTCCAGGCCGTGAACGGGGCGTCCGGATGCTCCCAGCTGTAGTTGCGGTTGCGCTGGCGGTACCGGGTATACCGGTAGTCCAGCTCCAGCTCATAGGTGTTGATGGTATCGGTCAGCACTGCCAGCGAGACCTCTACCGAGCCGTACATCACTGAGCCGCCAGCAAACTCATAGCTGATGCTCGCTGGCTGCCAAGGGGTGATGCGTGGCGTGCCGTGCCGGTCCACGCCAAGGCCGGCTTGCCGCGTGCTCATTCGCTCTTGGGCGTACTCCCAGCGCGAGCGGCCGGCAACCTCCTCAAACACATCCGGAGACCAGTAGCCACCAACCTGCAGGTCTATCTGGTCAAGCTCCATGCTCTCGAAAGTATCCGCCAGGCGTGTTGTAGCCTCGCAGGCGAGCTGGCGAGTGAAGACGTCAAACACGGGCTGCACAAGGTAGCCAGTGAACAGCCGCGCAGTGACAACCGGGTCACCCATGACGTGAAAATCCACGGTGACCGCCTGCCCAGCCAGAGCTCCAACATCGATAGGCGCGTCATCCATCCACAGGGTGAAGCTGGCAACGGTGTCGCCATCACGCGGGCACGCCACGCGAATACTGGTCTGTAGCTTGTCGCTTACGTCCGCGCCACCCAGGGTGACGGTCACATTCCAGGCGAAGCTGCTGCCAGGCTCGATGACGGTAGCCGCAGGCGCGCCGCTCGGCGCCAGGCCGTTGAGCGGCACAGCATTGAGGGGGTAGGCATTGAGCATGCATCAAATCTCGTTGGCAACGATCTGCCAGGCAACATCACCCGCCGACAGGTCCTCATCCGGCGGCACACACAGCACCTGCTGGAAGCGCGGAAACCAAACAACGCTGTACATTTGCGCGCCGGCAACCGGCGTGATGGTGGCTTCTCTGCCAGCCATGGCCACAGGCGTTGGCACCCAGTCACGCCCGACCAGCGCGTGAGCCTCTACCGGCACATCAGGCCGCGCATCGGTTTGAATACGCACCTCCGTGCTGGTAGTGGTGACGCGCTTTGGCTTCGGGCACCAGAGGTCCTGGTACTCATCCCAGTCGAGCACATCCAGGCCGGTGGCCATCCAGCCGGTGCCAGAGATAGTGACCTGCCACTTTTTCCAGTGCCGCATGCGCACAAGTTTGCCGCCAGACAGGCGCGCATCCTCGGCGCCACCCGCAGCAGAGTAGGCAACGCGCGGAGCTCCGGCATGCAGGGGGACTTCAATGCCCCCCAGTTTCAAGCGTGGTGCAGCCATGCCCTACCCCTTTTTCAGTCCGTAACGCTTGCCCGCTTTGAGCAGTGCTTCGATGGTGCCGTTGTCGCCCTGCAGCTCATATCGTTCGCCGGCCACCATCAAGTTGAGCGTGCCCATGCTAGGGACGCGGGGCGCAGCGGGCATTGACGGGATCAATGGCAACGGGCGCGGAGCCACCCCAATGTCACCGCCCCCGGCAAAACGCGGCAGGCGCATCTCCCAAATCCCCAGATAGAGTGCG
>DBHE01000026.1 GCA_002296055.1 Pseudomonadaceae bacterium UBA836 | reverse complement strand
CTGGCATCCAGCAACGCGCTGATGGACACCGCTCACCCGAAGCTGAACGATGAAGACCAGCGCGAGGAGCTGATCCGCCTGACGCTCAGCGGCCTGCGCCTCAAGCCGCAGAACGAAACCGATCAGCAAGCGCAGGATCGCTTGCTGATGGTCAGCTCCAGCGAGCGGGCCCGGGTCGTCGCGGCGTCCAGAGCGGCCGAAGAGCGCGCCGAATCCATTCGCAAGGCGTTGGAAGAAAAGCGCGCCCGCGAAGCCGCCGACAAGTACACCCGCGAATGACCACACACGCTGTGGAACCCGCTCCCTGGCTCGATACCCGGCGCCTGCCCGAACTGAGCCCACGCGCCGCACAGCGATTGCGAGAGTGCCTGCAGCACCCGGATGCGCCCACGCTGAGCGGCCGTAGCGGCCATCATCTGGACGCAGCGGCGCTGTCCCAGTTGCAGATCGACAAACAGCTGCTGCAATACCCGGACTCCCAGTGGCTGACCAGCTTTCTCGACCACTGCCGGCGACAGGTTCCGCGCTATCGTGACTACCCCTGGCACCTTGGCTTTGACGCCCTGCCCTGTACTTCCCGGCAAGATCTGAGCAGCGACGTGGCGGCCTTTGTGCCGACAGACATTGATCCGCAGCGGTTGATCGTGTTCGAGACCAGCGGCACCACCGGCCACCCCCTGCGCGTGCCATCAATGCCGTTGGTCGCCGCGCGCTACCACTGTTTTCACGAACGCATCGTCGGCTGGCACGGCATCGATCTGCAAACCCTGCCGGGCGATACCGGCGTCATGCTGGTTGGTGATCAACAGCGTTGTTTCACCTATGCGTCGGTACTGCCCTATTGGGATGACAAGGTGCTGCTCAAGCTCAACATGAATCCGGCGGACTGGCCCAGCGCCGCCGCGCGTGGACGTTATCTGGACAGGGTCCAACCGCTGCTGATGACCGGCGATCCGCGCAGCCTGAGCACACTGCTGACCGTCGAGTTCGCACACCAGCCTGCCGCCATTCTCTCGACATCCATGACCCTGCTGGACGGCCTCAAAGCGCGCTTGCGCGAGCGCTTTGCCTGCCCGGTCATCAACCTCTACTCGATGAACGAAGCAGGCCCCATTGCCGCCTGCGACGGCAGCGGCAACGGCCTGCGTCTGGTGCAAAGCACGCTCAAGGTCGAGTTGCTCGACCGTCAAGGCCAAGCTGTACCAGCAGGTGCGCGCGGGGAAATCACCATTACCGGCGGCTTCAACCCCTGCATGCCGCTGCTGCGCTATCGCACCGGCGACTACGCTTGCCTGTACCAAAGCCCCGAAGGGCACCAGTACCTGCAGCAACTGGACGGCCGCCCGCCGGTGCGCTTTCACGCCGCTGGCCGCTGGCTCAACAACGTCGACATCACCCATCTGATGCAGCCGTTTGAACTGGCCCAGTATCAGCTGCACCAACTAGCCGATGGCAATCTGGTGCTGCGCCTGCAGGGCAGCACTGATGAGCAGGCCCTGCGCCGTGCAATTGCCGGTACCTTTGGTCAGGATTGCGGCCTCAGCATCGAGCCCTTCCCGCTCGGCATCGACAAACTGATTCAATACACCAGCGACTATCCCGGAGCCCACGACGGATGAGCAGTCTTACCCTGCTGGAATACAGCGCCAACGCCTTCTTTCTGATCAGCGTCTTCCTCGCCGCCCGCAATCATCGCCACACCTGGACCCTGGGCATTGTGGGCTGCGTGCTGTTTGCCGTTTTGTTCTTTCAGGTGCAACTGTACGCGGACGCCACACTGATGCTGTTCTACATCGGCACCAGTGTCATCGGCTGGCGGCAATGGCAGCGCGGCGCCAGCGCCGAGGCGATCAGCCGCAGCTCCTGGTCGCAACTCGCGCTCTACCTGCTAATCGCGGTAGCAACGCTGCTGGGTTACGGCGCGCTGCTGCACCTGCACACCGATGCCTACGCGCCCTTCGTCGACTCCGCAGTGCTGACCTTCAGCGTGACTGCCCAGTTGCTGCTGATGAAACGACGCATCGAAACCTGGTGGTTCTGGCTGATCGTCAACACCATCGCCGTCCCGCTGTATGCCTCGCGCGAGCTGATGCTGACCTCCATGGTGTATGTCGGCTTCTGGATCAACGCCTGCTATGGGCTGTGGCGCTGGCACCGAGAACTGAGCAAAGCATGTCAAAGCACTACCGAACCGGCCTAGTCGTCGGCAAGTTTTCGCCGCTGCACAGCGGCCACAGATACCTGATCGACACCGCGACCGCGGCCTGCGATCAGCTACTCATCCTGAGCTATTCTCGGCCGGAGTTTGCCGGCTGCACCAGCGCCTTGCGCCAGCAATGGCTCAATGACGGCTGGCCGCAGCATCAATGCGTGGTGCTCGACGCCGCGCAGGCCTGCCGGCTTGGGCTGGTAATGCCTGATAACAATGCCAGCGATCTGCAGCAGCGACAGTTCTGTGCAGAGCTGATTGATCGCACGTTTGGCCAGCCCATAGACGTCGTATTCAGCAGTGAAGACTACGCACAAGGGTTTGCCGACCACCTTGCCAAGCACTGGCAACGGCCGGTGGCATCAGTGCTGCTCGACCGCGACCGTATTCGCTACCCCGTCAGCGGTACCGCCTTGCGTGCGGCCCCCAGCGCCCGCTGGCAAACCACTGACGTCTTGACCACCCAGCGCTGCCAACGCATCGCCCTGATCGGCGCAGAGTCCACGGGCAAGACCAGCCTCGGCCAATGGCTGGCGCAGCAGCGCGGCTGGCACTGGGTCGCCGAATTCGGCCGCCAACATTGGGAAGATTGCGGCGGCGTGCTCAGCTCTGACGATCTGCTGACCATCGCCCGCACCCAGGTTGAACTGGAAGACAAAGCCGTTGCCCTCGCATCCAGCGAGGGACACAGCGCGGTGATCTGCGATACCACCCCGCTGACCACGCTGATCTACCACCAACTGATGTTCCCTGAGCCGCCTCCGGCCGAACTGATCGCATTGGCCGAGCGCCCCTACCATCAGCTGTGGCTGTGCGCAGCCGACTTCCCGCTGGTGCAGGACGGCACCCGAAGCCCCGAAGCATTTCGTCAGCAGCAACAGGCGCTGTACGCGTCAGAACTGACAAGAAGAGCTCTATGCCACCAGCAGTTGCAGGGCACCATTGCCCAGCGGCAGGCGCAATTGGGCGCTCTGGTTACGCCTGCAACCCACCCGGCTTAGGGCAGCGCTGGTTAATTCCGCCTGCCCTCTGGCATTCAGACAGAGCCATAATCAAGGCTGGGTGTCGAAGGCACATCGGCGCCTGTCGAGACATCGCCGCACAACTCGCAGACCCGCAGCCCGTCTGAAAAACCCGTAGAGCGGGCGCACTCAGTCCGGCAACTGAGTAGCCGGCTCCCCGCTCTCTGCCTCGCGGGCCACCTTGGCGGCCTCCGGTGACAACTCCAGATAGATCAGCGTCCAGTCCGCCACGGGTTCAAGGGCTTGGGCCTGAGAAAACACACGGACACGTCGCTCTGGCGTCAGGGCTAGCATGGGCACGCGATTCTTGCCCGCTTCCTGCTGCCATTGTTCGAAACCAAAGCCCTCAGTAAGCGTGGTGGCCTTGAAGCGCGCGCCTTGGCTGATCAGGCTCGACAGCTTGCTGAAGGTCATCCCCTCCGCGCCCATCAAAAGGCCCTCGTGGGCGCTGGATATCTGCAGCCGCTCGTTGGCCCCGCTGCGCTCGTTGCGCACACTAAAGATGCGGTGCGCAGAGAAGTCCCGCTGGAAGTGTTTGTTGAGCAGCGCGTTGCGCTCACGCTCAGGCGTCAACGTAAGCAGCGTGCCAAGACCGGCAAGATCCAGGTTATCGTCGAAGTGCGTCGACAACGGGTTACCGCGCAGGGTGCGCAGCCCCTTCATGCGTGCCTGACGAATCGAGTCCCAGTGGGTATCGACGATCAGCAACGGCACCTCCAGCTTGTGCAGCACCTCGCCCAGCGAGCGCGCCACGGCGTTGGCACCAATCACCAGCACGCCCCGCCGCTCCGGCTCAGTCACACCCAGCAACTGCGCCATGCGCCGAGCAGTAGCGCTTTGGAATACCACGGTTCCGATGATCACGGCAAAGGTCAGCGCGCTGACCAGCGCGGCATCCTCATAACCAGCCTGTTCCAGCCGCAGGGCGAACAGCGCCGACACCGCAGCCGCGACGATACCTCGCGGCCCGATCCAGGCTACCAGCGCGCGCTCGTTCCAGGTCAGCTCACTGCCGATGCTGCTGATCCACACCGCCAGCGGACGCGCGACAAACTGAATCACCGCCAGCAGCGCCAGCGCCGGCCAGCCCAGCGCCAACAGCGCACCCAGGTCTACTCGCGCCGCCAGCAAGATGAACAACCCGGATATCAGCAGTACCGAGAGGTGCTCCTTGAACACCAGAATTTCCTCGATATCCACGCCCTTGGCGTTCGCCAGCCAAATACCCATCACGGTGACGGTCAGCAGGCCCGATTCGTGCGCAATCTCGTTGGACACCGTAAAGGCCACCAGCACCAGTGCCAGCGACGCCAGCACCTCCAGGTACTCCGGTACCCAGTGACGGCGCAGTGCCGTCGCCATCAAGGCCCCGCCCGCAGCGCCCGCTATGGCGCCCACTGCAATCACCTCAACGAATATCCACAACCCGGCGCTAAAGCCATTGGCACCGGCGCCCTGGGCGACAATCCACTCGTAGACCAACACCGCCAGCAAGGCCCCAATCGGATCAATCAGGATGCCTTCCCAGCGCAGCACCTTGGAGATCCGCTGAGTGGCCCGCAGGGTGCGCAGCATGGGTACCACCACCGTTGGCCCCGTCACCACTACCAGCGCACCAAACAGCGCCGAGAGCGCCAGATCCAGCTCGATCAGCCAGTGACAGGCTGCGGTAATCACGCCCCACGTCACTAACGCACCGACCGTCACCAGCCGGCGCACCACGCTGCCGGTTTCCTTCAGCTGTTCAAACTTGAGCGTCAGGCTGCCCTCAAACAGGATCAGCGCAACACAGACCGACACCAGCGGGAACAGCAGCTCACCCAAGAAGGCATCAGGCTGCAGCAAACCAAACACCGGCCCCAGCAGAATGCCGGCCAACAGCAGAAACAGGATCGCCGGCAAGCGCAGTCGCCAGGCCGCCAACTGGCAGACCAGGCTGACCAGCGCCACCCCGGACAGGGTCAGCGCCGGGGTAATCATCTGGTGCATTTCGCTCAATGTAATCTCCCTATAAGCGAAGGAATATCAGGCGCCACGCAGCGCCTCGCGGCCATGGGGGACCCGCAGGTCCGGCCCCGCTCCAAGCGGCACAATGCGCGTCGGATTGATGGTGTCGTGGCTGTAATAATAGTGCTGTTTGATGTGCTCAAAGTTCACCGTCTCGGCTACACCCGGCCATTGATACAGCTCGCGCAGATAACCCAACATCTGCGGATAGTCTTCGATACGCCGCAGGTTGCACTTGAAGTGGCCGTGGTAAACCGGGTCGAAGCGTATCAGGGTGGTAAACAACCGCCAATCGGCAAGCGTAATTTGCTCACCCAACAGGTAACGGCGCTCGCCGAGGCGCGCCTCCAGCCAGTCAAGCGCGCCGAACAGGGTGGTGCAGGCCTGTTCGTACACCTGCTGTTCAGTAGCGAAACCTGCCTTGTAGACACCGTTGTTGACCTCGTCGTACACACGCTGGTTGACCTCGGCCATCTCATCACGCAGCGCAGACGGGGCAAAATCACAGCTGTTGCCGGTCAGGCCGTCAAAAGCGCTGTTAAACAGCTCAATGATCTCGGCCGATTCGTTGTTGACGATGGTCTGCTCCTGGGTATCCCAGAGCACCGGCACGGTCACCCTGCCGGTGTAATCTTCCCGGGCGTGGGTGTAGAGCTGGTGCAAGTGACGATAGCCATACAGCGGCTCAGGCTCGGCAAAGCTCCAGCCGTGCTCCAGCATGTGCGGGTGCACGACCGTCACCCCGATGTGCGACACCAACCCTTTGAGCTGACGCAGAATCAACGTGCGATGCGCCCAAGGACAGGCCAGCGATACGTACAGGTGATAGCGACCACTGTCCGGGGCGAAGCGCCCGCTCGACTCAATCCGTTCACGAAAACCGGCGTCTTCGCGCTTGAAAGCACCGCCGGTGCTCTTGGTGTCATACCACTGGTCAACCCAGCGTCCTTCTACAAGACGTCCCATCTGGCTGTTTCCTGTTGTCTGGCCCAAGTTTTGGCTAGAAATACGCTGCCACCGGCCGTCTAGACTGACATTCTGATCAGATATTGCAACGCTCAGACAAAAGGCAGCGGTAATTTGCCGGCAAAGTCCGTATAATACGCGCCCATCTTATCCCCCAAGGTTTACTCCCCCTATGTCCGACACCTCTCCGGCGGCTCCGCAGTTTGCCGATCTTGGCCTGCCCGCCCCCCTTCTTGAGGCGCTCAACAGCCTCGGCTATGAAACACCGTCCCCGATTCAGGCCGAGGCTATCCCGACCCTGCTGTCCGGCAAGGACCTGCTGGGTCTGGCCCAAACCGGCACCGGTAAAACCGCTGCCTTCGCCCTGCCGGTCCTGGCCGGCCTGGATGTCAGCCTGCGTGCCACCCAGGCACTGATCCTGACACCCACCCGCGAGCTGGCCCTGCAGGTCGCCGAAGCCTTCCAGCGCTATGCTCAGAACATGCGCGGCTTCTCCGTGCTGGCTCTGTACGGCGGCTCGGCCTTTGCTCCCCAGTTCAAGGCGCTGGAGCGTGGCGCCCAGGTTGTCGTGGCAACCCCTGGCCGTCTGACCGACCACCTGCGCCGTGGCAGCCTGAAGCTGCAGGATCTGCGCTATCTGGTGCTGGACGAAGCCGACGAAATGCTCAAGATGGGCTTTGCCGACGACCTTGAAGCGGTCTTCGAAGAAGTGCCGGAGCAGACCCAGAAGGCGCTGTTCTCCGCCACCATGCCACCCGGCGTGCGTAACGTTGCGCGCAACCACATGAAAGAGCCGGCCGAGATTCGCCTGCACAGTGGCTCGAGCAGCAGCCTGGAGACCATCACCCAGAAGGTCTGGGAAGTCTCCAACCACCACAAGCTGGACGCCATGACGCGCCTGCTCGAAGTCGAGCCGGTCGAGGCCATGATCGTCTTCGTGCGCACCAAGACCGCCAGCCTGGAGCTGTCCGAGCGTCTGGAAGCGCGCGGCTTTGCCGCCGCCGCACTGAACGGTGACCTGAGCCAGCAACTGCGTGAGCAAGTCGTTGACCGCCTCAAGCGCGGCCTGCTGGACATTGTGGTCGCGACTGACGTTGCTGCCCGTGGTCTGGATGTGGAGCGTATTACCCACGTACTGAACTACGACTTGCCGCACGACAGCGAAAGCTACGTGCACCGCATCGGTCGTACCGGCCGCGCCGGTCGTCAGGGCACCGCGATTCTGTTCGCCACCCCGCGCGAGCGTCGCCTGCTGCACGTGCTGGAACGTGCCACCGGTCAAAAGATCGAGCCGCAAGCGCTGCCCACCGCCGATGCCGTGCGCAGTGGCCGTCTGAACAAGCTGGCTGCGCGCCTGAACGACGCCCGCGAGCACTCCACCGCCCTGCACCAGCAACTGGTCAACGACCTGCAGGAGCTGACCAGCCTGGACGCCACCGAGCTGGCCGCAGCCCTGCTGAGCATCCTGCCGAGCGCCAAGACTCTGCTGGAGCCGGTGGCCGACCTGCCTGCCCAGGCACCGCGCAAGGACCGTCAGTTTGACCGCGACAGTGGTCTGACCCGCTACAAGGTCCAGGGCGGCCGCAAGAGCGGTCTGATGCCCAAGCCGCTGGTGGATGTGCTGGTCAAGGTGGGTGGTGTGCAACGTCAGCAGATTGGTCACATCAAGCTGTTCCCCGAGCACACCGGCGTCTACCTGCCGCAGCTCGACCAGCAGACCCTCAACCGCCTGGCTGGCGCCGAGATCAATGGCATCGCCCTGCAGATCAAAGCCTGGCCGCTGCCCGAGGGCGAACTGCCGCCGCGTGATCACGCGCCGCGCAAGCCGCGTCGTGACTTTGCCAAGGGCAAGGGCAAGCCGCCACGCAAAGCCTGATCGCGGAGTCGGTAGCACATGGAATGGATTGATATCGGCGTCAACCTGACCGACAAGGCCTTTGCCCAGGACCGCGATGCGGTGCTGGAGCGGGCCTGGCAGGCCGATGTCAGTCAGATGCTGCTGACCATGACCTCTCTGGAGCAGGCCGACAGCCTGCTCGCCCTGTGCGCCGAACAGCCGCAACGGCTGTTCACCACTGCCGGCGTACACCCGCACGAAGCACGCCACTGGACCGCTGACAGCAGTCGGCAACTCGCCGCCCTGTGTGCAGAGCCTGCAGTGCGCGCAGTGGGTGAATGCGGACTGGACTTCAACCGCGACTTCTCCCCACGGCCGGCCCAGGTTAAGGCGCTGGAAGAACAACTGGCGATCGCCGTTGAGACTCAGCTACCGGTGTTTCTGCACGAGCGCGAGGCCAGCGATACCCTGCTCGCGGTACTGCGCGACTATCGCGACCAGCTCAGCGGCGCGGTGGTTCACTGCTTCACCGCCGAGCGCGACGCGCTCTACGCCTACCTTGATCTGGACCTGCACATCGGCATTACCGGCTGGATCTGCGACGAGCGTCGCGGCACCCATCTGCACTCGCTGGTGCGCGACATACCCGCCAACCGCCTGCTACTGGAAACCGACGCGCCCTGGCTCTTGCCACGCACCCTGTCGCCAAAGCCCAAGAATCGCCGCAACGAGCCGGCGTTTATCGCTGAGGTAGCGCAGATGGTAGCGCAGTGTCGCGGCGAATCCTTGCAGACCCTGAGTGAAAACAGCTGCCGGGCCACGCGCGCGCTGTTTGCCCTGCCTGAAGGAGCATGATGGGCTATATTGGCTGAGTCGCACGGACGCCAAGGACCCGCATGCCTGCCACACCGAATTCTCCGCACCCCAGACAGCTTGTCGCGCCGCTATTCGGGCTGGTATTACTGCTTCTACTCGGAGTAGCGTTAAGTCTGTTTCATTACTACCAACTCAGTCAGGTGATGCGCAATGACGGCAGCAAGCTGTTTGAGCGCGTCGTACAGCAGGTCGGACGCGAGCTGGACAACGTGTATCGGCCGCCCATGCAGGCGCTAAACCTGCTCAGCCTGAGTTCACTGGTCAAGACAGACAACCTCGCCGAACGCCTGGACTACCTGCCATTACTGGCCCGCGTACTAACTGACAACCCCCAACTCAACTCGGTTTACGTCGGCTGGCATGATGGCGACTATCTGATGTTGCGCCCTTTGCTCAACCCACTCAGCCAACAACGCTTTGCCGCCCCACAACGCGCCGCCTGGATGGCCTGGCATATTGGCGCCGATGGCAGCCAGCGCCATAACAGCTACCTGTTCCTGAATGCCGATCTGCGGATCATCGAAGCGCGTATGGCCGCCGATGAAGGCTTCGACCCACGCCAGCGCCCTTGGTACGCCGCAGCCAACAGCGCAGATCAGCAACTGGTGACAACCCCGTACGTGTTCTTTTCTACCCGCGAGTTCGGCACAACCCTGGCCAGGGCGGCCGATAATCACGCCGTACTGGGCGCCGATCTGACCCTGGACCGGCTCTCCGACACCCTGCGCCAACAGCGGGTCACGCCCTCCTCGGAGCTGATTCTGTACACCGGTGATGGCATCGTCATTGCTTATCAAGACCCGCAACGACTGCAACACACAACCCAGGGCAGTGGCGCCCTTGAGCCCAGGCGCTTTCAGGAACTAGGCAGCACCCTGCTGGCAACCATCGCGTTGGATGGCTACCGGCAGCAACGGCAAACGGTAAAGGAGCTGGAGGGCCAGCGCTGGGTAATCCAGCAACAGCGCATCGGCATACAGGGCACGCCTGATAGCTATCTCGCGGTACTGGTGCCCGAGGCCGAGTTGCTGGCCGATGCCTACCGCCTGCGTCAGCAGGGCTTCTGGTTCTCACTGGCCGCCAGTCTGGCGTTGCTGACCCTTGGCTGGGTGTTGTGGTGGCGGCTGCGACCCGAGCTATAGCACGGGCACCCGCTCGAGCGGCTTCCCTTGACCGACCGCTAATCCGAGAATTTACTTTAAGCTCTCGACCCAACTCTCTATTTAAGTAATGATGCGCAAAAACAGGGACTGACAGGAAAGCGGTTCTGCCTCCAGCCAACATTCGCTCCGGGAGCTGCCCTACATGCCGAACGCCGTCTCACGTGCCCTTCTGTGTCTGATCCCTCTGCTGGGCTTGTCAGGCCTTGCTGCCCAGGCGCAGGCCGCAGATAGCGGCACCCTGCCCGCCCGCGTCCAAAGCGCGCTGCAAGCAGCGCAAATCCCGTCTGACGCGGTATCACTGGCCGTGATTCCACTCGAAGGCCAGGGCATGGCCCAGTTCATCAACGCCGACGTGCCAGTCAACCCGGCCTCCACGATGAAACTGGTGACCACCTATGCGGCACTGGAGATCCTTGGGCCCACACACCAATGGCGCAGCGATTTGTTCATCGACGGCCCGGTGGTCAACGGCACACTGCAAGGCGACCTGATCTTTCGCAGCGGCGGCGACCCCAAGCTGACCCTGGAGCGCATGTGGCTGATGCTGCGTGACCTCAAGGCGGCGGGTGTTCGCAACATTACCGGTGACCTGGTACTGCAGCCGGCAGACCTGCGCCTGCCCAATGATGTACCGCCGTTCATCGACGACAGCGGCAACCAGAACCGCCCCTTTCTGGTCGAACCCGACCCGCTGCTAACCAACCTCAAGCTGCTGGTGGTCAGCAGCTATGGTGAGCAAAATGGCGTGCGCATCAACGTTGAGCCGGCTCTCCCGGAGGTCAAGATCGTCAACCAGTTGACCCTGCTGCCACCCACCCGTACCTGCCCCAGTCCCAACGTGGCGTACGGTATCCAGGATGAAGGCTATCAGGCCACCATCACCCTGACCGGCAGTGTGCATGAGGGCTGTATTGCTCAGCGCTACCTGTCAGCCTTGACTGCCACCACCTACACCGCCAGCACCCTGCGCACCCTGTGGCAGGAAATGGGCGGCACTATTCAGGGCGGCACTCAAATTGGGCGCGCGCCTGCCAGTTCACGACTGGTGGCACAAAGCTGGTCACCGGACCTGGTTGATGTGGTACGCGACATCAACAAGTGGAGCAACAACACCATGGCCCGGCAGCTGTTCCTGACCATTGGCCGTGAAAACCGTATTGCCAGCGACCGCGATGATCACAAGGCAGCCGTGCGGGTCATCAACGAATGGCTGCGTGGTAAGGGTATCCAGGCCAATGCCCTGGTATTGGAGAATGGCTCCGGCCTGTCACGCATGGAGCGCTTGAGCGCCCGCGACCTGAGCCAGTTGCTGGCACAGGCCTGGCAGAGTCCCTATCGCGCGGAGTTCGTTGCATCCATGCCGCTAGCGGCAATGGACGGCACTATGCGCCGGCGCCTGCGCAATACACCGGTAGCCGGCCAGGCTCACATCAAGACCGGCTCACTGCGCAGCGTGAAGGCGATTTCCGGCATCACCCGTGACGCCAATGGCCAAAGCTGGGCGGTGACGGCCATCGTCAACCACGTCAGCGCGGCCTCCAGCGGCCAAGCGCTGGACCTGGTGCTGCAGGACGTCTACCGCCGGGTTCCAACCGATATTGCCACCGCGCAGTAAGCTGTAAAACGCCCCGCTCAGGGGCGTTTTTGTATCTGCCAGGTGCGGTGAATGCGGCTGTTGCGCTGAAAGTCGCGATCCAGCGTCTGCGCGGATATGTCCTCAACCAGATAGCGCGCCTCAACCGCCTCATCCATTCGAAAACGCCGGAAATTGTTCGAGAAGTACAGCACCCCGCCCGGCGCCAGCAGCTTCATTGCCAGCTCCAGCAAGCGCGGGTGATCGCGCTGCACATCGAACACCCCTTCAAGCTTCTTCGAGTTGGAAAAGGTCGGCGGGTCGATGAAGATCAGATCAAACTGCTGTCCGCCCGCCGACTCCAGCCAGGCCATCACATCGGCGCGCTCAAGCCGATGCAGGTCAGACAAGCCATTCAGCGACAGGTTACGCCGGGCCCAGTCCAGGTAGGTGTTGGACAGATCCACACTGGTGGTTGATCGAGCACCTGCAGCAGCGGCGTGTACCGTTGCTGTCGCGGTATAGCAAAACAGGTTGAGGAACCGCTTGCCCTTAGCTTCCGCTGCAATGCGCAGACGCATCGGGCGGTGATCCAGGAACAGCCCGGTATCCAGATAATCGGTCAGATTAACCAACAAGCGCACCTGCCCTTCGCGCACTTCAACAAATTCGCCCTGCTGGGCCATGCGCTGATACTGCTGCTTGCCCGACTGACGCTGGCGCTGCTTCAGGGCGATATGCTCCGGTTTTACGCCCAGCACCTGCGGCAGCGCGGCCATCACATCCTGCAGGCGAGCCTCTGCCTTTTCCTCGCTGACCGACGACGGCGGCGCGTACTCCTGCACATGCACCCGGTCACCGTACAGATCGACCGCCACAGCAAACTCCGGCATATCCGCGTCATACACGCGGTAGCACTCGATGCCCTGCTGCCGCGCCCATTTACCCAGGGTTTTCAGGTTCTTCTTCAGTCGGTTGGCAAACATCTGCGCCGACTCGCTGAGACGTGCCGTTTCTACTGGCGCCTGTCCTGTTGCCGAGGGCTCGGCTGCCTTGGTGACAAAGCGCTCGCTCTCCAGGTTCATCAACAGCAGCTTGCACGGCAGGGCGCCGTTAAACAGGTTGTACTGCTTGTGGCTGCGGATGCCCATGCGCTTACCCAGCTCGGCGTTACCGGTAAAGATCGCCGCCTGCCAGCCCTGACACTGCTGGCGCAGTACCTCGCCCAGCTTTTGATAGAGGTACACCAGACTGGCAGTGGTCCCCAGGCGCTCGCCATAGGGCGGGTTACAAACGACCAGGCCCTGCTGACCGCGATCAGGCTTCGGAGCAAAGGTGGCCAGCTCGCCCTGATACACCTTGACCCACTCGCCTACTCCCGCGCGCTGGATGTTGTTGCGCACCGGCTGCAGCAAACGCGGATCAGCCTCATATCCACGAATCCACAACGGCGGCCGCGCCAGGCCGCGCTCGGCGCGTTCACGCGCCTCACCCAAGACCTTCTGCCACAGCACCGGCACATGCTGCTGCCAACGGCTAAAACCCCAGTGCTCACGCTGCAGGTTCGGCGCGACATCGGCGGCCATCAGAGCCGCCTCAACCAAGAAGGTACCGGAGCCGCACATCGGGTCGGTCAGTGCCCCACCGGCCTCGGCCAACGCCGGCCAGCCTGCGCGGATTAAAATGGCTGCCGCCAGGTTCTCCTTCAGCGGCGCCGCACCCTGCTGCAACCGGTAACCACGCTGGTGCAGACTGGCACCGGACAAGTCCAGCGCCAACTGCACTTCGCCACGGTGGCAATGCACGTTGATGCGCAGGTCAGGCCTAACCTTGTCGACGCCGGGGCGACTGCCGTCTGGGCGGCGCAATTGGTCCACCACCGCATCCTTGACCTTGAGTGCGCCAAAGTGGGTGTTATCGACACCGGCCAGGCTGCCGGTGAAGTCGATGGCCAGCGTACCGTCCGTCGCCAAATGGTCTCGCCAGTCGATCATCTGCACGCCGGCGTAGAGGTCTTCGGCGGTGCCGGCAAGAAATCGCTTGAGCACCAGCAGCACGCGATTGCCCAGACGGGACCACAGACACAGCCGATAACCCAGCTCGATGTCTCCCTGTACCGACACGCCTGCAACGGTTTCCTTGGCGGACTCGGCGCCCAAAGCGAGCACTTCGTCGCGCAGCAGACCCTCCACGCCCTTTGGACAGGTAATAAAAAATTCAAGGATCTCGCGCATGTCGTTGATTTCCGGATAACGATGACGTTTATATTTCAGTGACAACTAACCAATTAGGCGTGGTATGCCAAATCGATCTTTGAAGTGCCTGCCTGCGATAGGGTACAACAGGCTAAGACTTGAGCGGTGAGACAGTATTCGGAGCCGGGCCACACAACCCTTTTCCCGGTCTCCATGCAGCGTAGCCGATCCATGGCTACGCTCCGATTGCGGAGCGACTTCGGTCGCTCCGACCATGTCATAGCAAGCGAGGACGCCAACTTATGAGAAGACTCAAGCGTGATCCGATGGAGCGAGCATTTCAACGCGGTTACCAGCATGGAGTGAGTGGCAAATCCCAGGACACCTGCCCTTTTAACAACCCCTCTACCCGCCAGAATTGGATCAATGGTTGGCGTGAAGGTCGCGCGGACCGTTGGGATGGCTATACCGGCATCTCGGGAGTACATCGTCTCAACGAGATGCACGCCGTAGGCTAAGCCTCAGCTGTTTATCAATTTTCCCCAAGGCGCTCGCCCACAGCGCCGGGCCCAAGCGGGCCCATCCAGCCCCCGCTCTGCGGGGGCTTCCATTTTTAGCGCCCCGGCATTACCGCAATCGCATCGGCACACTCGCGAATCAGCTCCGGCCCGCGGTAGATAAAGCCACTGTACAGCTGCACCAGACTGGCGCCGGCAGCGATCTTTTCTGCCGCATCGGCACCGCTGAAAATGCCGCCCACACCGATAATCGGCATGCGCCCTTTCAGCTCGTCGGCCAACAGACGGATCACCTCGGTAGACATGTCTGTCAGCGGCGCACCAGACAACCCACCCGCTTCCTCGGCGTACGGCGACTCCGCGACCGCGCTGCGGTCAAGCGTGGTGTTGGTGGCAATCACCGCATCCATCCCTTCCTCCAGCAAGGTCGCGCCAACCAGCGCCACCTCCTCAGGCGTCATGTCCGGCGCGATCTTGATGGCAATGGGTACATAACGGCCGCGCTCGGCTGCCAGTTTCTGTTGAGATTGTTTGATCTGCCCAAGCAGTACTTTCAACGCCTCGCCGTACTGCAGCGTGCGCAGGCCAGGGGTGTTGGGCGAAGACAGATTAACCG
The DNA here is from genome assembly GCA_002296055.1 of Pseudomonadaceae bacterium UBA836. Classification (GTDB taxonomy): domain Bacteria; phylum Pseudomonadota; class Gammaproteobacteria; order Pseudomonadales; family Pseudomonadaceae; genus Halopseudomonas. The sequence goes on along the minus strand of DBHE01000026.1, from coordinate 16,757 downwards.
TGACGTAGCTGGCGCGGTCATACACCTTCCGCAGGCAATACAGGTAATCATCCACGGCATTCTCAACCGGGGTGACCGCATTCTTGCCAATGTTGATACCCAGCACGCCCTCATACCGGACACCTGCCAGGCGCTCGAGCATGGCATCCACGCCCTGGTTGTTGAAACCGAAGCGGTTGATGATGGCGAGCTGATCGGTCAAGCGGAACAAGCGTGGCTTGGGGTTACCCGCTTGCGGGCGAGGCGTCACGGTACCCACCTCAATAGAACCGAAACCCAACGCAGCCAAGCCGTCCACGGCGATCGCATTCTTGTCCAGCCCCGCCGCCAGCCCTACCGGGTTGTCAAAGGTCAGGCCCATCACCTGTACCGGCTGCGAGGGCACCGGTCGGGCCAGCTTGCCAGCAAGGCGCAGGCGCCCAGCGGCACCAATCATGTCCAGAGCGAGGTCGTGGGAGGTTTCTGCAGGCAGGCGAAACATCAGCGAGCGAAGCAAATCGTACATGGCGGCATCCGGGGCAGAAAATTCAGGGGCCAGAGTATACCCGATCAGTCCTCCAGACGTTCGAGCTTGATCAACTTGCCCTCGTCGGTGAACTGCAGCACAAAACTGCCATACACACCCTGGTGGGTGAGAAAGGGCCGCAGATGATGCGCCGGCAGGCTTACCCTGCGGCCATCACGGCTGATCATACTGACCCGCTCGGCGTGCCCCTGATACCAGGCCAGATAGCGCTCTGCAGGCAAGGCGAGGTCGAGAATAAGTTGTTGCATGCTGTCTTCTGTCACAGAGGTAATAACCAGACACCGGGCCAGCGGCTGCCGCCCGGCGTCGCATCGCTGCGCAGATCAGCAAACAGCACACGCCTAATCGGCGTCAGCGTCACCGCCGTGGTGACGCGCGTGCTGCGCCAAGTCAAGCAGCTCTCGCATGGCTACGGCAACAATCGCATAGTCACCAGCGCCAACGCTGCGCAGCTCAGCCAACATCGCCTGCCAGCGCTGCACCAGCGCCTGATTACGGCTAATCCAGTCGGCAACCAGGGTTTCAACCGGCTGCTGGTCATCAGCGCCCTGCAGAGCAGCGACTGTCATACTGCGCACCTGCCAATCCAGGTCATCGCGGTAGCTCTCGCGGGCCAGCGCCTGCCAGTGGTTGTCGACCGGCAGGCTGGTCACCTGCTGGCTGAACCAGGGCAACTGCAGTTCGCTACCCAAAGCAAAGAACACCTGCGCTACGCGCTCGGCATTCTGCCCGGTTGCGTCCGCCGCTTCAACGATGCCAAGTAGTGTATAGGCATGGCCGGTACCGGCGACCACACGGGCAATGTCCTCCGGCACGCCGGTTTCCACATAACGATTGAAGCGCGCTTCCCACAGCTCACGCACATCACCTTCAAGCAACTGGTCAAAACGCTCGGCCAGGGTTTTCACACAGGGCGCAAAGTGTTCCACCTCGCGCTCGGGCAACAATTGCGCGCGACGGTTGCGAATAAACCAGCGGCTGGCCCGCCGACCAAGGCGCATCAGCTCATCCATCAGCTCCAGCTGAACGTCAGCGGGTACCTGATGATCCAGCGCCTCGATGCCGGCAAAGTGGGTCTGCAGATGGAATACATCGCGCGCGACCACCCAGGCGCGTGCTACGTCACTGATGCTGGCACCGGTAGACTGCACCAGCCGGCGCAGAAAGGTGATCCCCATGTGGTTCACCAAATTGTTGGCCAGCTGGGTGGAAACAATCTCCCGATGCAAGCGGTGGCTGGCCAATGCCTTGGCATGCCGCTTGAGCAGCACCTGCGGAAAGGCCGTCTCCAGTTCACGCGCCAGGTACGGATCCTCGGGTACATCAGAGGCGACCAGCGCTTCTTTCAGGTCCGCCTTGGAATAGGAAATCAGCACCGACAGCTCGGCGCGGGTCAGGCCCTTGCCGTTAGCCTTGCGTTCTGCCAGCTGCTCGTCATCAGGAATGAACTCCAGCGCGCGGTTGAGCTTGCCGCTGCTCTCCATCGCGCTGATAAAGCGCTGATACTCGCCCATGGTCTGCGCTGCCTGACGCTGCGCCAGGCTGATCGCCTGGGTCTGCTTGTAGTTGTTGGCCAGCACCAGATCAGCAACGGCGTCGGTCATGCTGGCCAGTAACGTGTTGCGCTGCTTGGCAGTCATGTCCTGAGCGGCGACCACCTCGTTCAGCAGAATCTTGATATTGACCTCATGGTCGGAGCAGTCAACGCCACCGGCATTGTCGATAAAGTCGGTATTGAGAGCACCGCCGGCCAGGCAGAACTCGATACGGCCCAGTTGGGTCAGCCCCAGGTTGCCGCCCTCACCCACCACACGGCAACGCAGGTCACGGCCGTTAACGCGCAGGGCATCGTTGGCCTTGTCACCCACGTCGGCGTGGGTCTCCATGCTGCCCTTGACGTAGGTACCAATGCCGCCGTTCCAGATCAGGTCGACCGGCGCCTTAAGCAGTTGATGGATCAGCTCGGTGGGCGTCAGACGCTCGGCGTCGATGGCGAAACACTCGCGCATTTGCGGCGTCAGCGTTATCTGCTTAAGACTGCGGGCGAACACGCCACCGCCTTCGGAGATCAGGCTGCTGTCATAGTCTGTCCAGCTTGAGCGCGGCAGCGCAAACAGGCGCTCACGCTCCTGATAGCTGGCTTCCGGGTCTGGATTGGGGTCGATAAAGATATGCTGATGGTTAAACGCGGCCACCAATTTCAGGCTGCGCGATTGCAGCAGACCATTACCGAACACGTCGCCGGCCATGTCGCCGATCCCGATCACGCTGATCGGATCGGTCTGCACGTTCAGCCCCAGCTCGCGGAAATGCCGCTGCACCGACACCCAGGCGCCACGCGCGGTAATCCCCATCTTCTTGTGGTCGTACCCGGCAGAGCCACCAGAGGCGAACGCATCGCCGAGCCAAAAGCCGTAACCAGCCGCAATTTCATTGGCGATATCGGAGAAGGTGGCCGTGCCCTTGTCAGCCGCCACCACCAGATAGGGGTCGTCGGCGTCATGGCGCACCACGTTGGCCGGCGGTACAACCTTGCCGTCGACCAGATTGTCGGTGATATCCAGCAAGCCCTGGATAAACAGCCGGTAACAGGCAATCGCCTCCTGCTGTACTTCGTCGCGGCTCCCCCCCACCGGCAGGCGGCGTGGAACAAAGCCGCCCTTGGCACCGACCGGTACGATAACCGCGTTTTTCACCTGCTGGGCCTTAACCAGCCCCAGCACCTCGGTGCGGTAGTCCTCCTCGCGGTCGGACCAGCGCAGCCCGCCGCGGGCGACCTTGCCACCGCGCAGGTGCACGCCTTCCACGCGCGGCGAATACACAAAGATTTCGAACATCGGGCGCGGCAGCGGCAGTTCCGGAATCTGCGTCGGGTCAAACTTAAGGCTGAGGTACTCGCGTGCTTCGCCTTCGTTGTCATTTTGATAGAAGTTAGTGCGCAAGGTGGCTTTGATCAGGTCCAGGTAGCGGCGCAGAATGCGGTCTTCGTTCAGCACCGCCACGTCATCCAGCGCGCCCAGAATCGCCTTCTCCAGTTTGCCTTGCATGTCCGCCAGGTCGTCGGCGCTGAGCTTGCGCGCCAAGTAGAAGCGGGTCCGAAACAACCGCACCAGCTCGCGGGCGATGTCCGCGTGGGCTACTAAGGTGCTGGCAATGTAGGGCAGCTCAAAGCCCAAGCGAATCTGCTTAAGGTAGCGCGCGTAGGCGCGCAGCAACGCCACATCTCGCCAGGGTAGCCCTGCCAGCAGCACCAGTCGGTTGAAGGCGTCGTTTTCTGCCTGTCCGGACCAGACCGCGGCAAAGGCGTCGCGGAACAACGCGTTGGTCTCCTGAATATCCAGCGAGGCGCCGGCGCCAAAGGTGAACTCAAAGTCATGAATCCAGAACTGCGTGCCGTCAGACTGCACCACGCGGAAAGGAAACTCGCCCAGCACGCGCAGGCCGAGGTTTTCCAGCACGGGAATCACGTCCGACAACGGCAGTGATTCGTTCAGGTGGTAGAGCTTGCAATGCAGCACACCGGGCTTCTGCGCCAGCGGTTGGTAAAAGCTCATGGCCAGCGGCGCCGCGTCGGTCAGCCCCAGCAGGGTTTGCAAATCAACCACCCCGGTGGCGGGCGTAAAGCGATCGCTGTAACCCGGCGGAAAGCCATCGCCTAGGTGCGCCAGCACGTCGGTCGCCCGCGCCTCTCCGAGGCTCTCCAGCAGACGATCACGAAACTCGTCCTGCCAGTTGCGGCAGGCGCGCACTACTTCCTGTTCAATTTTCACGGGGTCGATATCCAGGGTCTTGGTCGGATCAACGCGCAGGATGAACTGGGTACGCGCCAGGGTGGATTCGGAAAAGTAGGTCCAGAACTCGCTTTCACTGGCTTCTACGCGGCGGGTCAGCACCTCCTGAATGGTGCGGCGAATATCCGTGGAGTAGACATCCCGCGGCACAAAAGCCAGGCAGTAGTAAAAACGCCCGTAGTTGCCTCGGCGCAGGAACAGCCTGATCTGGTTACGCTCCTGCATCTGCACGATGGCAATAGCCGTTTGTGCCAGCTCATCAACCGGGGTCTGGAACAGATCGTCACGGGGCAGTACCTGTAGCACCTGCTCCAGCTCCTTGGCGAGATGGCTGCGCGGAATAAAACCGGACACCTCGCGCACATGCGCCACCTTGCGCCGCACGTGCGGGATGTGGTCCACCAGTGCCGAGTAGACCCGTGAGGTGTACAGGCCCATGAAACGGTGCTCCAGCAGCACGTTGCCATCGGCATCCACTTCGCGTACCGACACGTAGTCCGGATAGGCCGGGCGATGCACCCGGCTCAGTTGAGAAGCTTTGGCGAACGACAGCAGCAATGGTGCCTGCAGATAAGCCGTAACGGTCTCCGGCAGACCTTCCAGGTTTTCATCACGCGGATTCAGGGCCAGCGCGCCGAGGCTGGCGTCGGCACGCAAGCCAAGGCGTTGCTCCGGCAAGCCCTCATTGATGGCAAAGCACTCGTAGCCCAGAAAGGTAAAGTGGTCCTCCAGCAGCCACTCCAGAAAAGCCACCGCCTCGGCGCGCTCATCGCGCGAGAAGTATTGCTTGCGACGGCTGCCGAGCTGGCCAATCAGGTCCTGCACGCGCTCGCGCATCGCAGCAAAGTCCTGCACGGTAGCGCGCACAGTCTCCAGCGCGGCCAGCAAGCCGCTTTGCAGGGCGTTCAGATCGGCGGTATTGGTCGCCCGATCAATTTCGATATACATGACCGACTCGGCCCGCGCGTCACTGGCATTGCCGCTGGTACTCAGTAGCTGCTGCAGTTGCCCCTGTTCGTCGCGCTGCACCTGCATGATGCTGTTATAGAGGCTGTGAATGGCGTACCCCTGACGCGTCAGCTCCATGCGTACCGAGTCCACCAAAAACGGCAGGTCAACGTGCAGTACCTCAACAATGCTGTGGGTACTTTGCCAGCCGTGTTGCTCCGTGTCCGGGTTGAAGACCCGCAGCTTGACCTCTCCCCCAGGCAGTTGCTGAAAGAAACGCCAAGCGGCCAGGGTGCATCCCAGCAGGTCGGTATCCTGCCGCACTTCCAGCTCGGCCAGCGACGCGATGCCGAAAAACTGACTGCAAAACTGCGCCACTGCAGCGTGATCACTGCGTGGTACCAGCGCCTGTAAGCGGGTTTGTAATTGCTCGATAAACGCCTGCTTGGAACTGGCCGTAATCAGCGCCATGTTGCCTCCCTCCTCGGGATTGGGTGTAGTGGGTCGGCGGTTTTGGCAGCTACACCTGCCCCGGCCAGACCGCGCAATGCACTGTTTTTTTCTGTGAGGATAGTCTAGACCAAGGGCTTTTCGTTAAAGTGACATCCACTGATTCCAGCCCGTGCCTCAGAACAACGGACACCACATGACCCACCGGGATTCCCTGCTGCAATTGAAGGCCTTTATGGGCCAACACATTTTTGGTCAGGAACATCTGATCGACCGCATGCTCATCAGCTTGCTGGCGGGCGGTCACGTACTGGTAGAAGGCGCTCCTGGCCTGGCCAAGACCAAGGCCATCAAAGCCTTGTCCGAGGGTATCGAGGCGGATTTTCACCGTATTCAGTTCACCCCAGACCTACTGCCCGCCGACATCACCGGCACCGAGGTCTACCACCCGGAAACCGCCACCTTCAGTTTTCAGCAGGGCCCCATTTTTCATCACCTGGTGCTGGCCGACGAGATCAACCGGGCGCCGGCCAAGGTGCAATCTGCCCTGCTCGAGGCCATGGCCGAGCGCCAGGTGAGTATCGGCCGCGAAACCTACGGCCTGCCTGAGCTGTTTATGGTGATGGCCACGCAAAATCCGATTGAGCAGGAAGGCACTTATCCCCTGCCCGAGGCGCAGCTCGACCGCTTCTTGATGCACGTGCGCATCGGCTTTCCCGACGCGGCCCTTGAGCGGCAGATTCTGCAACTGGCCAGAGGTGAGGCCCGGGGAGAAGAGCCGCGCATTGCCGAGCGCATCAGCCAGCAGTGCATTCTCGCGGCCCGGCAGGAAGTGCTTGAGCTGTTTATGGCCGACGCGGTGGAGGAGTATCTGATCCAACTGGTCATGGCCACCCGCCGCCCCGACCAGTACAACCCGCAGCTGGCCGAGTGGCTGGAGATGGGCGCCAGCCCGCGCGGCACCATTGCCCTGGACCGCTGCGCTCGCGCCCACGCCTGGCTGGCCGGGCGTGACTTTGTCAGCCCGGAAGACGTGCAGGCCATCGCCCACGACGTGCTGCGCCATCGCGTGTTGCTGAGTTTTGAGGCCGAGGCCGCCGGTATCGACAGCGATCAGGCAATCAACCTGCTGATCGACTCGGTGCCGGTAGTCTGAGCCCCATGAGCGCCGCAAGCGACCCGGCCATCCACACCACCCTGGATGCCCTGCTGGCCACCCGCAGGCACTGCCATGAGCTGCCGCTGTTCAGCCGACCGGTGCGCAGCAGCCGGCAGATGGGCCAGCAAAACTCACGCCTGCGTGGTCGCGGCGTGGACTTTGACCAGGTGCGCGCCTATTTGCCCGGCGACGATATTCGTAACATCGACTGGCGCGTCACCGCACGCAGCCAGAAGGTACACACCAAAGTCTTCAACGAAGAGCGCGAGCGGCCGGTCTTTCTGATCGGCGAGCAAAGCGCACGGCTGTTCTTCGGCAGTCAGCGCTGCTTCAAATCCGTGCTGGCGGCAGAAACCTGTGCCCTGATTGCCTGGACCGCGCTAGCCCATCACGACCGCGTGGGCGGCATGGTGTTTGGCGGTGCCGAGTGCCACGAGGTGCGCCCCCGTCGCGATCGCAAGGCCCTGCTCAAACTACTGCAGCTGCTGGTGCAGGCCAACCAGACCCTGGCCCCCGAGCAGCACGACCCGCAAGAGCCAGGCGCCGAGTCGCTCAATCTCGCGCTGCGTCATAGCCGCGAGATCATTCGCCCCGGCAGTATCCTGTACATCATCTGTGATCACGCGGCCATCGACGGTCTCAACCAGAGCCTGCTGGTGCCGCTGGCCGGCCATAACGATGTGATCCTGCTGCCGGTCTTCGATCCGTTGGATGCCGAGCTACCGCGCTTCGGCCCGCTGGACTTTGTCCAGGCCGGACGCCACCTGACCCTGGACACCCGGCAGGACACCGTACGCACTGACTACGCCAACCAGTTCAACGCCCAGCGCCAGGCCTGGTTGCGGCTGGCGCGGCGGCTGCGCTGCAGTCTGCTGCCGTTGGATACCCGCTACCCGGCCCATGAGCAGTTGCGCGACACCCTGAGCGGGCACCCGCGCCCGGCCGCCCAATGAGCAGCCCACTGCAGGAGAGCCTGCTGTTACCGGCTCCGCCGCCGCCGATCGGCTGGTGGCCACCCGCCCCCGGCTGGCTGCTGCTGGCCGCGTTGCTAGTCAGCCTGCTGGTGCTGGTGCCGCTGCTGCTGATCCTCAACCGCAAACGCCAACGCCGCCGTCTGAAGGCTCAACGTATCATCTGGGAGGTACCGGACAGCCTGACAGATCAGGACTGGCTCGCCGCGCTCAACACCCAACTCAAGCGCCACCTTAAAAGCCGCGGCAACCCCGCCGCTACACGGCTATACGGCCAGGCCTGGGTTGACTACCTGTGCCAGCATTACCCGCGTCCGCGCAGTGAATTGCTGGCCCCGCTTGGCAGCTCCCTGTATCAGGCACAACTGACGCTGAGCCCACAACAGCGCAGAGCACTGCAGCGCGAGCTGCTGCGCTGGATCAGGTACAACCATGTTTGAATTTGCCTGGCCCGCCGCCCTGTTACTGCTACCGCTGCCCTGGCTGCTGCGCTGGCTGCTGCCTGCGGCCGAGCGTCCAGCCAGAGCCCTGCAGGTCGCCTTTCTGCCTCGGCTTAAGCGGCTGGATAGCGAACATGAAGCGCTGGTGCATGCCCCGCGCAGCGCCGCGCCACTGATTCTGATTTGGCTACTGCTGGTAATGGCCTGCGCCCGCCCGCAGCTGCTGGGTGCGCCCCTGCCACCGCTCAGCAGCGGGCGCGACATGATGCTCGCCATTGACCTGTCGGCCAGTATGGACACCCGCGACCTGGAGCTTGATGGCGCTGCCAGCGATCGCCTGAGCGTCGTCAAGCACTGGCTCAGCGAGCTGATCGGTCAGCGTGGCGGCGACCGCCTGGGGTTAATCCTGTTTGGCGACAAGGCCTATGTGCAGTCGCCCCTGACCTACGACCTGGACAGCGTCAGCACCTGGTTGAACGAGGCCTTTATCGGCCTGGCCGGACGCGATACCGCCATCGGCGACGCCATTGGTCTGGCCATCAAGCGCCTGAACGCGCAGCCGGCCAACAGTCGCGTCCTGCTGCTGGTTACCGACGGCGCCAATACCGCCGGCAGCATGTCGCCCATCCAGGCAGCACGCATAGCCAGCGATGCGCACATCCGCATTTTTACCGTTGGTGTCGGCGCCGAAGGCGGTGGTCAGAGTGATTTGCTGAGCATTCTGGAAGGCGACAGCGACCCCGCCAGCGATCTCGACGAGGCCACACTGCAAGAAATTGCCAAGCTGACCGGCGGCGACTACTTCCGCGTCAGCGACAGTGCTGCGCTGCAACAGATGATCGAGCGTATTGAGCAGCTTGAGCCCAGCCAGCGGGCCGACCGGGCCAGCCGCGAGGCCAAACCACTCTACCCTTGGCCGCTGGCACTGGCGCTACTGCTCAGCGCGCTGTGGAGCAGTCGCCCGGTGCGCCGGAGGATGCATGCCTGAGTCGGTAATGCCCTTCGCCTTTCTGCGCCCCCTGTGGCTCTTAGGACTGATTCCGGCGCTGCTGCTGTGCGGCTACCTGTACCGCCATCATCGCCAGCATTCCGGCTGGGATGCCCTGCTGCCGGCCAACCTTCGCAAGGCGCTGCTACAGCATCAGACCGGACGCCATTATATGGGCCGCTATTTGCTGCTGGCCTGCGTCTGGAGCCTCAGCCTGGTGATTCTCGCCGGCCCGGCCTGGGAGTCAGACAACACCCAGCGCCGCGAAGACAGCGGCAGCCTGATCCTGGTGTTGCAGGTCTCGCGCAGCATGCTCTCCAACGACCTGCCACCGACCCGTCTGGAGCAGGCAAAGCGCAAAATTCGCGACCTCCTTCAACGCTACCCGGACCGCCGTGTGGCGCTGATTGCCTACGCTGGCAGCGCCCACCTGGTCGCCCCGCTGACCCGCGACCACGACACCCTGCGCAACCTGCTGGACGCATTGCACCCGGACATCATGCCAGTGCGCGGACAGCAGCTCGATCAGGCGCTGCAACTGGCCGCCGACATGCGCTCACAGCGCGGCGACAGCGCCACTCAGGTACTGCTACTGGCCAGCAGCATTGAGGGGGTGAGCAGTGACAGCCTGTCTGTCAGCGCCCGTGAGCTGGGCGCGGCCCTGCGTATCATCGGCATTGGTACGGCTGACGGTGCGCCCATTCCGTTGGCCGAAGGCGGCTTTATGCGCGACGACCAGGGGCGGATTCTGCTGCCGCGTCTGGATGAACAGGCGATGCTCGATTTTGCTCGATCCGAGGGCGGTGATTACCGCCGCCTCAGTGCCGATGAGCGGGACCTGCAGCAACTACTGGCCGACACCAGCAGCCAGCCAAGTGACGTCGGGCTGAGCGTCCAGCGGCAAGATCAGGGCCATTGGCTACTGTTATTGCTGTTACCGCTGGCAGCGCTGGGCGCACGCCGTGGCTGGCTACTGCTGATGCTCTGTGCCCTGTGGCTGCCGTTCCCGGCAAATGCCCTCGGCTGGCAAGACCTGTGGCAGCGCCCAGACCAACAGGCCAGTGCTCTACTGCAGGCCGGTCAGGCTGCAGAAGCCGCCAGCCGCTTTGAAGATCCGCAGTGGCGCGCCTGGGCGCTGTTACAGGCTGGCGACTACCGGGCGGCAGCTGACGCTTGGGGCGCCATGGCCAACGCCGAACCCGACAACGCTCACTATCACTTCAGTCAGGGCACCGCCCTGGCGTTGGCCGAGGACTACCAGGGCGCACTACTCGCCTTTGAAGCTACTCTGACGCAAGCGCCCGACCACACCGCTGCACGCCATAACCGCCAGCAGGTCGAGGCCTATCTGGCGAGCCTGCAGGAGCAGGCCGATCCCGATGAAGAGCCAGCGCAAGAGCAGCCCGCGAACGAGAACGCCGAGCCAGATACCCAGCCCGGGGGCAACAATCCGGGCGAAGCAGAGGTCGACGGTGCCAGCGACTCGGGCCAGGCCAGTAGCGGCGAAAGCAGCAGCGCCGGCAGTCTGGACCCTGCCGCTAGTGCACAAGGCAACAGCAGCGGCGAATCCCAGGGACAAAGCACTGGCGCCCTACCCGGCGAGCTGATCGCCAGCCCGGAGGATGCGGGTGACGCCACTCAGCATGGCGGTAGCGGCGGCGGTGGCAGCAGCCGGCAACAGATCGAACAGCAACAAGCTGTGCAACAATGGCTACGGGACATACCCGATAACCCGGCCGAACTGCTGCGCCGCAAGTTCCTCTATCAACACCTGCAACAACCCGACGGACGCCCACGATAATGCGCCAGCTGTTTCTTATCATCGTGCTACTGTGCTGCAGCTCGCCGCTCCAGGCCGCGCTGCAGGCCAGTGTCAACCGCATTCAACTGGCGCCGCAGCAAACCGTCGAATTGACGCTGGAAAGCACCCTGGCCAGCCGCGAGGATCAGCTCGATCTAAGCCCGCTGCAGGAGCACTTTCAGGTACTAAACCACCGCCGTCTGAGCCTAGTCAGCCAGATCAACGGGCGCACCGTACCGGTGACCCGCTGGGTCGTCGAACTGCAACCGCTGCGCACAGGGTTTGTCGTCATACCGCCGCTGTCGCTTGGCGGCGAACACAGCGAACCGGTCAGCCTGCGGGTGCTGACCGCAGAGCAACTGGCCAGCGCCGACCCGGCCAATCAGGCCGCCGTCTTCATCGACGCCGAAGTCGATACCGCCACCCCCTACGTGCAGGCGCAGGTGCTTCTCACCCTGCGCATCTACCATTCCGTTTCACTGTACGACGACTCCACCCTGAGCGGGTTGGATATCCCCGAAGCGCGCGTGGAAGCCCTGGGCGCGCCAAAAACCTATGAGCGCACGCTCGATGGTGTGGTACATGGCGTGATTGAAATTCGCTACGCCATCTACCCACAACGCAGCGGGCCGCTGGAAATACCCTCGCAGCTATTCAGCGCCACCGCCCTGCAACCCCGTGAGGCCGGCAGCAACAGCGGCCACAACGCACGATTTCTGCAGCTGCGCTCGCCCAGTTTGCAACTTGAGGTACGCCCCATTCCCGCCACTTATCCGGCCGACACACCCTGGCTGCCGGCACGCCAGGTTCGCCTGAGCCAGAACTGGCAGCCCGATCCAGCCCAGGAACTGCAGCGCGGTGAGCCCCTGACCCGCACGCTGTCGATTCAGGCCGACGGCCTTACCGCCAGTCAGCTCCCCGAGCTCAGCACGCTGAACCTGAACAACGACGACCTGCGCCAATATAGCGACCAACCGCAGCTGGAGAACCAGTTTTCCGACACGGGTATCCTCGGCCTGCGGCAGGAAAGCTCGGCGGTCGTCACGCGACATGCCGGCCACTTCGAGATTCCTGCTATCGCCGTGCAGTGGTGGAATACGCAGACCGATCAGTTGGAAACATCCGAACTGGCTGCCGTGCAGCTCAACGTGCGTGGTAACGGCGCTACTCAGGCGCCGCCCCCGGACTGGAATCTGCCGGCCAGCAGCGAGGCGCCTCTGCTGTGGCCCTGGCAGCTGATATGCGCCCTGCTGACCTGCGCGCTGCTCTGGACTCTTCACCTGCTCCGCAACGCCCGTTCAGCCCTCAACAGCCTGCAACAGCTAGACGAAGACAGCGCCGGGTTGGAAAGCGACTTGCCCGACAACCCGCTAGCAGACCTGCAAACCGCCTGCCGCCACAACCGGCCCGCCGAGGCTCGCAAGGCGCTGGAGCACTGGGCTAAACGCCAAGACAGCGACCTGATTGCCCTGAGCCACGCGTACCCGGTGCTGGCCGATGCCCTGGACGAACTGAATGCCTGCCTATTCGGCCAGATCGACAGCACCTGGCGCGGCAAGCCGCTGTGGCGCGCCGTGCGCAAGGTTACCCAAGCTCGACAGCGCGAGGCCGAAGCACTGACCGAGGGCGGCATCGAGCCACTCTACCCGGACGTCTAAGAACCATTTCATAACCTTCACCCAACCGTCATACAGAGTTGCGATCATCTGGTTTCCCCACGTCCGAGCACACCATGTCAGACGCGCAACACCAGATTCACCGCCACCTCCCCGAACACGCTCAGCTTGAGCAGTTACTGCATCAAGCTGCTCGCCACCTGCGGGTCAGTACCCCCTTGCATGTACCCGTCAACGGGCTGTCGATTCCGGTACGGGTGATCGAGCTGGGCAGCCGCTCGCCACAGGCGCCGGTGATCGGTTTCTTTGGTGGCGTGCATGGTGTCGAGCGCATTGGCACCCAGGTACTAATCTCCTGGCTGCACAGCCTGGTGCACCGGCTGGACTGGGATGATCAACTGCGTGAACAACTGGAACGGGTGCGCCTGCTGTTCATGCCGATGATCAACCCCGGCGGCATCTGGCATCACAGGCGCAGCAACCTCAATGGTGTCGACCTGATGCGCAACGCCCCGGTCGATGCGATGGGGCCAGTGCCCTGGCTGGTCAGCGGCCACCGCATCAGTCGACGCCTACCCTGGTACCGCGGCAAACTGGGCAGCGCCATGGAGCCAGAGGCGCAGGCGGTAGTGAACACCGTGCAAAAGCGCTTGATGAGCGCGCCCTTTGCCATGAGCGTCGACTGCCACAGCGGCTTCGGTCGACGCGACCGGCTCTGGTGCAGCTACGCGCGCAGCCACAAACCCATAGCGCATATCGCCGAAGTGCTGCGCCTCAAGCAACTGTTCGAGCAGACCTACCCGCACCATCACCCCTATATCATCGAGCCGCAGTCGATCAACTACACCACCCACGGCGACCTCTGGGACTACCTGTATGACCACAGTCAGGAGCACTGCCCTGACAATCTGTTCCTGCCGTTTACGCTGGAAATGGGTTCCTGGTTGTGGGTACGCAAAAACCCTCGGCAGATGTTCGACTACTTTGGCTATTTCAACCCCGTCATCAGCCACCGCAAGCGTCGCGTACTGCGTCAACACCTGCCGTTGTTCGAGTTCCTCACGCACGCCACCCGCTGCTGGCGCAGCTGGACGCCAACGCCGCAAAACCGCGAGCAATTGACCAACGACGCCATCGCAATGTGGTTTGTCGACAAGCCGTAATTTGTCTGTCGCTCCCCTGTCACGCACAGCTGCCATAAGGGAAGGCTGATCGACCCCGCACGCCAGTGACGGCGCAGGGCATGGGTCGGCTTCCCCATCACCATCAATCAGGAGCAGTATCGTGGGCGGATTCAATCGGCGGGATTTTTTGCGCGCTTCGGCTTTGGCCGTTGGCAGCATTGTGGTATCCAGCGGCTTGCAGGGGTGCCTGTCGAGCAGTTCCTCTTCCAGCGACGAAGAACCAGTGCGCGGCCTGGCCTTTGAGCACGGCGTAGCCAGCGGCGACCCACTGACCGACCGCGTGCTGCTGTGGACTCGCATTACCCCCACCGATGGCAACAACGCAGAGGTGCAGATTGGTTGGGAGATCGCCACCGACAGCGCCTTCACCGATCTGGTACACAGCGGCACCGCCAGCACCAGCGCGGCGCGTGACTTTACCCTCAAGGTTGACGCACAAAACCTGTTGCCGGGCACCAGCTACTACTTCCGCTTCAAGGTCGCCGGCCTCACCTCCCCCGTCGGCCGCTGCAAGACACTGCCAGCCGGCAGTATCGAGCAAGTGCGTTTTGCCGTGCTCTCGTGCTCCAACTATCCGGCAGGCCTGTTCCATGTCTACGCCGCTGCTGCGGCCGAGGCAGAGCTGGACGCGGTGCTGCACCTGGGCGACTACATCTACGAATACGGCAACGGCGGCTACGCCACCGAAGATGCAGCCGCGCTGGGTCGCCTGCTGCCAGACGACAACGCCAGTGAAATCCTCTCGCTGGACGACTACCGCAAGCGCTATGCCCTGTACCGCACCGATGAGGACCTGCAGCTGCTGCATGCCAGCGCGCCCTTTATCGCCGTGTGGGACGACCATGAAGTAACCAACGACACCTGGCGCAATGGTGCCGAGAACCACAACGACGGCGAAGGCGACTTTACCGAGCGCAAGCTGGCGGCGCTGCAGGCTTACTTTGAGTGGATGCCCGTGCGCCCGGCCAGCGACGACGATGAAGAAACCATCTACCGCCGCTTTGACTTCGGTGATCTGGTCAGCCTGCACATGCTCGACACCCGCATCATCGGGCGCGATGAGCAACTCGACTTTGCCGACTACATCAGCGCCACCGGCTTTGATGCGGCGCGCTTCACCGCCGATGTCAGCGACACCAACCGCACGCTGCTGGGGCTGTCCCAGCTGGACTGGCTGCAGACTCAACTGGCCACCTCGACCGCCACCTGGCAGGTGCTTGGCCAACAGGTGCTGATGGGCCGCATGCTGCTGCCCGCAGAGATGCTTACCGCCCTGCAGAATCCGGGCGCGGTCGACATGACCGCCATGCTGACCGAGCTGGTCACCATCAAGCTGCGCCAACAGGCCGGTGACCCGACGCTCACCGCTGCCGAGATTGCACGTATCGAGACGGTGATTCCCTACAACCTGGACGCGTGGGACGGCTACGCCTACGAGCGCGAAGTACTGCTGGGCGCGGCCCGGGCCCTGAATCAGAACCTGGTGGTGCTGGCCGGCGACACCCACAACGCCTGGGCCAACAACCTGACGACCCTGGCGGGCGATGCAGTGGGTGTGGAGTTTGCGACTGCCTCGGTCAGCTCACCGGGGCTGGAGTCCTACCTGGGCCTGAGCGAAGCGCAGATCCCGGCAGCCGAGCAGGCCATCACCACGTTGGTAGACGGTTTGCAGTACCTGAACGCCAATCAGCGCGGCTATCTGCTGGTGACCTTTACCGCAGAGGAAGCACGCGCGGACTGGCGCTTTGTCAGCAACGTCAAGGCTGCGGAGTACAGCATCGACAACAGCCGCGCCCGCAGCTTGCGCACCCTGCCCGGCGCAGGCAATCGCGTGCTGGTGCCAACTGCCTGAGCGAGTGCGGAACCAGTCAGCCTACAGGTCGACCTTGCCGCGTAGCTGCTTGGTCTGACCGCGCTTGACCTTGCCGTCCACCCGTTTGACCTGCGAGCTGCGGGTCGGACGGGTCGGGCGCCGCTTCTTTTGCACCACACCGGCAGCCAGAATCAGTTCGCGCAAGCGGTTGATGGCGTCCTCGCGGTTCATTTCCTGGGTGCGGTATTGCTGCGCCTTGATCACGATCACACCGTCACTGGTGATACGCGAGTCGCGCAGCGCCAGCAGCCGCTCCTTGTAGAACGGCGGCAGACTGGAGGCGTTGATGTCAAAGCGCAGATGGATGGCGCTGGACACCTTGTTGACGTTCTGACCGCCCGCGCCTTGGGCGCGGACGGCGCTCATATCGACTTCCCAGTCGCCGAGCTGAACCTGATTGGAGATAAAAATCATGGGCGCTCCCGCGCTGAATAAGGGTGCGGAGCAGGATACGCCGCTACCCGGCTTCAGGCAAAGCCTGCACCCTTTTGCAGAAAATTGACGATCCAGTCGAACATCAAATCGCTGTCCAGCTCCGCGTGCAGCGAGGCCTTGCCGGCACGCACCCGAGCCGGCGGAATGGTGTGCGAGCGCATATCCATAAGGTCAAAGGAGTAGGCCTTTTCAAATTCCGGATGCCCCTGCACGCTGAGAAAGTGCTCGCCGTATTGCAGGAGGTAGTTCGGACAGAAATCGCTGCTGGCAATGACTTGCGCCTGCGCTGGCAGGTCGATGACCTGATCCTGGTGACTGACGATCAGGTCAAGTGACTCTTGTGCGGGTTGCATCCAGGGCTGCGGCTCAATCACCTGATTGAAGGACACGCCCACGCCCCAACCACGGTCGGACTTCTGCACATTGCCGCCCATCGCACGGGCCATCAACTGGTGGCCGAAGCACACTCCAACCAGCGGTTTCTCGGCCGCCCACAGATCACGCACGAAGACTTCCAGCCCACGAATCCAGTCGAGGTCTTCATACACCCCGTGCTTGCTGCCAGTGGTCAGGTA
>DBHE01000174.1:6165-28058 GCA_002296055.1 Pseudomonadaceae bacterium UBA836 | reverse complement strand
CCGGCAACAATGACTGCCGGGTTCAGGCTTGTTGTTATTGTTTGCATGCTAACCTCTACGGGCGTTTGAGTGATTCGATTGCCCTTTAATAAGAAGCCAAACCGGACCGATCCAACATGCGCGCAGAGGACAAAAACATCGTTGATGTGGCCAAAAAGCCGGTGCAGCTCTATCACCACGGCCCCCTTGGCCGGGTGTTGCAGCGCTTTCTGCAAGAGCGCGGGGAGCGCCAGGACTTCGACCGCGTAGCCTTGGAACAGCTCTGGCAACGGGCCGCTGCCCACGACCCCGCCATTGGTCTGCACCTGTTTTCGTTGTTCTCCCGCCAGGACTGGCACGTGCTGGCGTGCCTGGGCTTCTACGCCCGCAACGCAGCCCAGTCGATTGCCAGCTGGGTGCGTTATCAGCGGTTGGCGTCCTCGCTGGACGCCATTACCCAGATTGAAACTGAGGAGCTGCTCGGCGTGGCCATTCGGGTTCATGCCTCGGTCGGGTTGGAGCGCTATCTGGTCGAGCATTACATGAGCATGGCGGTGACGCAGATGCGCGCGGCCGCCGAGCAACCCTTGCAACCGGCGCGGGTTTGTCTGCGCCACGCTCAGCCGGATTACTGGCAGGCCTACCAGCCGCTGCTGGGCGAGCAGTTGGTATTCGGCGCCGCGCGCAACGAATTGTGGTTCAAACGTACAGACCTGTTGCGGCCCAACCCTGGCGCCAACGATGGCATGTATGAATTGGCGACCTCTGAACTGGATCGCCGTCTGGCGCAACAGCGGCGCTTTGGCGGAGCTGCCGGACAGGTTGCCGAGCAGTTGCGTCAGGGGCTGCTAGCCGGCCATGTGCCCAGCCTGGAAGAGATCGCGGCGCAGCTCCACCTGAGCCCGCGCACCCTGCGCCGCCGCCTGCAGGATCAGCAGCTCAACTTCCGGCAGCTACTCGATCTGGTTCGCGCAGAGCTGGATCAATACCTCGCCTTGCAAGGCCTGACCCGCGCTCAGGTTGCAGAGCACCTGGGCTACGGTGACACCGCGGCCTACCTGCATGCCCGCAAGCGCTGGGCAACGGACTCTGGCTCAACTCAGGCGAAGTAATCCTGCATCCAGTCAAACAGGGTTTGGCTGCTTATGTCCGCTAGCGGCGCCTGCTTGAATTCACCGCCGACCTCTTCTTCCCGAGTGACGAACTGGTAGAGCACCACGCCTGGGCGCTGGTCATGCAGGATAAGGGTGATGCGTCGCTGGGTTCGCAGACAGTCCAGGGTCAGCACATCGGCGGGGATGCCGACATCACGCATGCTCTGGCGCACCTCGACTACCGGGTTGATGTGCTGATGCGCCGCTTGAATCTGTGTATGGGCATCGTTGACCAGATCTGACAAGGTTTTCAACGGATCGACGGGCACGGGTACTCCGATTTGCAGGGAAGGGGAGGTGCAGCTAATTGGCCAGCGGAGCCAGCCGCAGCAGTGGCGAGCGCCGTTCAGCACCCTGGCGGGCCTGTTTGACCAGTGTATGGGGCCTGGCCGCTATCGACAAACGCGGTGCGGCTACCAGCTGGCCGCCGGGTAACCTCGTTGATGTTTGGTTATTTCGCGTGCTCGCTGAACATCTAACCCAGCTCCCGCGCCGCCGACACCAGCGCCTTGAACAACCGTCTTTGGCGCGGCAGAAACAGCAGAAACTCCGGGTGCCACTGCACGCCCATGACGAAGCGTCGCCCGGGCGCTTCGACCGCCTGGGTGATCTGGTCGAGGTCGCGGGCACTGACTACCAGACCCTCGCCAAGCTGGTTGATGGCCTGGTTGTGCAGGCTGTTGATGCGCGCGCGTTGCACCCCCAGCAGGCGCGCGAGGTGGCTGCCGGCATCTACGCAGAGGGTTTTCAGCGGCAGGATGGTGCGCCGGTGCGAGGTCAGCTTGCGGCGTGAGCGCAGATCCTGAAACAGGTTGCCGCCGCAGCGTACGTTCAGCAGCTGTGCGCCCCTGCAGATGCCCAGCAGCGGCAGGCCCCGGTGCAGGGCGTCGTCGATCACTGCCGTTTCCAGGGCATCGCGTGCGGTGTCATAGCGCGGTTTGACCTCGGGCTCGGCGGCATACAGCACCGGGTCGATGTCGTGCCCGCCGGTCACCACTACGCCGTCGTAGCGTGGCAGACGGCGCTCATCTCCCGGCCCCAGTTGGATGGGCACGCCGCCGTAGTAGCGGATTGCACGGGCTACCAGAAAGCGCGGCCCGAAGGCTCCGCGCCGGGGGCCGGTAATGGCAATGCGGGGGCGGTTCATGACGCCTCGCTGCTGAGCCAGTCCCGTTCAACTTGCCGTGGCCAGCTTTCCAGCAGCCTGCCCAGCCCTTGATGCAGCCATTGCTGATAGGCCTCGCAGCAGCGCTGCAGGCGTTCGCGGTCGCAGGCTAGTCGCTCAATCTGCAGCCAGTCGTTCCAGGCAGGGGTCATGTCCCAGTCGGGCTCGTCGATGCGGCAGTCGGGCAGGCGGTAGTGGAAGGTGGGGCGCGCCTTGATCAGCGGGTCTGGTGCGCGGGCCAGCACGCGCTGCTCGTCGAGGTGACGAAACAGCGGCAGCATGTCCAGCGCGCGGTTGCGGGTCGGGTTGTGCTCCAGGTAGTCATCAATCAGCCGCGCCTGGTCGGGCCAGTACTCGGGCGTGGTGACGCGTTTGACGTAGGCGGCCGGGAAGGGGTCCACATAGGTCGTGATGCGCCGCGCCAGATTTACCTCGGTGCGTTCGGCCAGCCAGTCGTACAGGCACAGGAAGGCTTTCAAATAAGCGGTAATGGTCTCGGGGCGGTCGTCCGGGATTTCAGGGTTGAACTGCATGCCAAAGGCGTTGGTCAGGCGGTCGCCGGTGCCCTTGGCGCCAGCCTCGCGCAGTCGGGCAATCAGTGCGTTGACCTCATCCAGCCGGTCCAGCGGCAGGGGTGGGCTGACCAGCTCGGCGGGTACCAGCGCTTCGGCGACCCAGATCAGGGCGTCCTCGGCGGAGCTCATCAGCTCGGCTGAGCGCGGGTCTTCCGGGCGGGGCTTGCGGCCCAGGCGTTTGACCAGGCTGGAGTCCAGCTCGACCACCCAGTCGCCGGCGTCATCGCCGGTCAGGCGGCGCTCGTAGCGGCCGGGTTGTTCAATCTGGTAGTTCGCCGAACTGGCGACCAGCTGGCTCAGGCGGTCGATATCGATGCCGTTCATTTCCAGCTCGATGCCAACGCGGCGCAGTGCGCCGTCGTTGGTGTGTGTGCGCGGTGGCATGGCAATGGTGGGCATGGGGCCTGTCTCCTGCGGCGTTGCAGTGGCGCTGGTGGTGATCTGTGCATGATCCGGGCGCCGCTGGTGTAGAATCCTCGTCAGTCTCTTTTTACACACAGGTATGACATGAGCAAGCTTTCGGAGTTTCGCGCTGCTGAACGTGAGTTGGCTGCGCAGTTGGAACACCTTGAAAAACTCAAGAAGGACAGTGGCTTGCAGCAGGAGCTGGCCTTTAACGAGGAACTCAAGGCACTGATGGACAGTTATGGCATGACCGCGCGCCAAGTGCTCACCATTTTGCGCTCAGCACCTTAACCTGCCGCCTGAACATGCACGCTGACCCACCAGGCAAGCGGGCGCTGTTGGATGCCGCCGAGCGCCTGGCAGCCAGCAGTCGCTGTCTGACCAGTCTGGGCTTGCGTGAGCTGGCCCGCGAGGCTGGCCTCAACCCCAATACCTTCTATCGCCATTTTCGCGACATGGAAGACCTTGGTCTGCAGCTGTTACGTCAGTCCAAGGATGAACTGCGCGGGGCCCTGCGGGCGCTTCGGCACCAGGCCGCCAATGAGGTGGAACAGGGCGCCGGTGAACGCGGTGTGAGCAAGGGGCAAGCTGTTTGCCGGCAGACGCTGCGCCTTTATTTCGACTATGTGTACGCCAACCGTTCACGGGTGCTGATTGCCGTGCGTGAGCTGCATGGACCCTCGCTGGCGCTGCGCAGCGAGTTGCAGCGGCAGATGGACGAGTTTGCCGACGATATGGCCGAGGACATCCGTGAACTGGGCCTGATGCCGCCGCAGGTGTCGGCGCTGCAGGTGCGTCGTGTCGCCGGCATGGTTAACCGCAATATGCTCTTTCAATCGCTCGATTATCTGGGTGAGCCGGCCCGGCGCAGCGAGATTCTGAGCCAGGCTGAAGAGCAGGTCATGATGCTCTTTACGGGGGCTGTGACGCTGCATCAGCGCGGCGAACTAAGGCCCTGAGCCGGCTCGGCAATTTCACTAATGCCCGGCAACTGGCTATCATTAGCGAGCTTTGACACTTAAAACATCGGCCACAGCATGATTGCGGAGGCATAGAACGATGTCATCGCCGCGCACCGCAAGGTGCTTTTTCAATACCCCCTGGGGGATTCAATCGTTGCCGCCGGACCGCGTCTGGGCGCTGGGGGCACGTCAACGGGCATTAGCCTGCAACTGCAGTGCAGCATCGGAGCATACAGATGGCGAAAGAACCATTGCATGATCACGACCAAGCGGCCGACCCGACCGGCCATGACGGCATCCCGGCACCGACCGGCGAAGCCAATCTGATTGATACTGACTACGTTATTGGTCAGGACAACATTTCTGGCAGTTTTGTTTTTAACCTGGACATCCACGGCAAGGTGTTCACCATCTCGGCACTGAGTGTGGTGCTGTTTGTGGTGATTACCCTGGCGCTGCAGGCCGAGGTCGCACCGCTGTTCACCGCGCTGCGCGACTGGCTGACCGGCAACCTGGCCTGGTTCTTCCTGGGCGCTGCCAACATCTTTGTACTTCTGTGTCTGGGCCTGATCGTCTCGCCGCTGGGCAAGGTGCGCATCGGCGGTATGGACGCCAAGCCTGATTACGGCTACCTCGGCTGGTTTGCCATGCTGTTTGCTGCCGGTATGGGCATCGGCCTGATGTTTTACGGCGTATCCGAGCCGATGTCGCATTTCTCAACCTCCCTGGGTGGGGTGAGTGTTGGCGAGGACGGACTGCGCACTGACTGGGCGCCGCTGGGCGGCGCTGCGGGGGATGTGGCTGCTGCCGAGCGTCTTGGCATGGCTGCGACCATCTTCCACTGGGGTCTGCACCCTTGGGCGATCTACGCGGTAGTGGCACTGGCGCTGGCGCTGTTCTCCTTCAACAAGGGGCTGCCGCTGACCATTCGCTCAATCTTCTACCCGATCCTGGGCGAGCGCGTTTGGGGCTGGCCGGGCCACGTGATCGATACCCTGGCCGTGTTTGCCACCCTGTTTGGTCTGGCGACCTCTCTCGGGTTTGGCGCCGAGCAGGCGACGGCGGGTTTGCACTACCTGTTTGATATCGGCTCTGGCAACGTCACCAAGGTGCTGCTGATCGTCGGCATTACCGGCATTGCGCTGCTCTCGGTTGTGGCCGGGCTGGACAAGGGTGTGAAGCGTTTGTCCGAAATCAACATGGTGCTGGCCATTTTGCTGATGGGCTTTGTGATCATTGTTGGCCCGACCCTGGCGATTGCCACCGGGTTTTTCGACAACCTGCTGGCCTATGTCACCAACCTGCCGGCGCTGTCCAATCCGATAGGCCGTGAAGACGCCAACTTTACCCAGGGCTGGACTGCCTTCTACTGGGCCTGGTGGATCAGCTGGTCGCCCTTCGTCGGCATGTTTATCGCGCGCGTCAGCCGCGGTCGCACCGTGCGTGAGTTCCTGGTTGCCGTGCTGCTGG
The DNA here is from genome assembly GCA_002296055.1 of Pseudomonadaceae bacterium UBA836. Taxonomy (GTDB): domain Bacteria; phylum Pseudomonadota; class Gammaproteobacteria; order Pseudomonadales; family Pseudomonadaceae; genus Halopseudomonas. The sequence goes on along the minus strand of DBHE01000174.1, from coordinate 22,348 downwards.
TGCCGTCGCTGGTATCGGTACTGTGGATGACCGCGTTCGGCGGTACGGCCATCGGCCAGTTCATCACCGACGGGTTTACCGGTGTGCAGGACGCGGCCCTGGAGCTCAAGCTGTTCGTGATGCTCGGTGAGCTGCCGCTGACAGCGATTACCTCCTTTGTCGGCATCATTCTGGTTATCGTGTTCTTTGTAACCTCCTCGGACTCCGGCTCGCTGGTGATTGACACCATTACTGCCGGCGGCAAGGTCAACGCGCCGGTGCCGCAGCGCGTGTTCTGGGTGATCATCGAAGGCGTGGTAGCCATCGCATTGCTGCTGGGTGGCGGCCTGGCCGCCTTGCAGGCGATGTCGGTGTCGACCGGCTTGCCGTTCACCATCGTACTGCTGGTGGGCTGTATCGCCATCATCAAGGGGTTGATGACCGAGCCGCGTTAAGGGCTTGGCAATCTCTTGCACAAGGCCGGTCTTCCAGGCGGAAGGCTGGCCTTTTTTGTTTGTATCAGGCGCGCAGGGTAGGATAGGCCTCGCCCGCGCGGCCCCGGCTAGAGCGCGCCTTCTGATGGCGCGCCGGGCGACGGTTATTCACTGAAATGGTGCAATTGTGGCAAAAGTAGATATGCGAACGGAGCGCTCCAAGCAGAGCCGCCAGGAAATCATGCGCAAGATTCTGGATGCGGCGATTGCCGAGTTCAGTCAGCACGGATTTCAGGGGGCATCGACCCAGGCGATCGCTGAACGTGCGCAGCTCAAGAAGTCGCAACTGCACTACTACATCGAAGACAAGGAAGCGCTCTACTCGCAGGTTCTGGGCATGGTGCTGGAGAGCTGGCGCAACTTCTTCGTGTTTGGCGCCGAGCCGGAGCTGACGCCGCGCGAGGCGTTGAGCGAGTTTGTGCGGGTCAAGCTGAACTACGCGCTGGAAAACCCGGAGCTGTCGCGGATCTTCACCATGGAAGTGCTGAGCGGCGGGGCGCGGCTGGAGAACTACTGGCCGGGCGCCATGGAGGCAACGCATGCCAAGGTTGCGAAGATCAACAGCTGGGTATCCGACGGCGCGCTGCGCCCGCTCGACGGCCGCCTGCTGATCATGCATATCTGGGCATTGACCCAGTATTACTCCGACTACACCCTGCAGGCAGAGATGCTGCTGGAGTCGCCGCTGACGGCGCCGCAAACCCGCCAGCAAATCGAGCAGGAGCTTGTACAGTTTGTGCTCTCCGGTGCCGGTCTGAGCGCCTGATTTTCCCCATCCTCCGACCCTGAATAACATTAGAAATAGCCCTGCGGTATTCCGCTGGCATGCGTTATGCATTTAGTTTGACCAAGTGTACAGTCTATTTGGTCAACGTATGTTTTCAGTCCAGTTCAACCCGCTGCGCATTGCCGCCTGCGAGATGCTCACCTCGGATGTCATGCGTCTGCGTCTGCAGCACCCGACGGGAGAGTCACTGCCGCCGTTCGAGGCCGGTGCGCACCTGCAGATTCAGATCAACGAGCAGCATTGCCGTGCTTACTCGCTGTGCAGTAACCCCGCTGATCTGAGCCATTACGAGATCGCCGTGAAATGCGAGACGTCGGGGCGCGGTGGCTCGCAGGCGCTGCACGCGCTGGCGCGCATTGGTGTTGAGTTGCCGACCAGTGCGCCCAACAACCTGTTTGCGCTGGCGCCGAAGGCTGCGCACCACCTGCTGGTGGGTGGCGGCGTGGGGCTGACCCCGCTGATGGCCATGGCGCACCAACTGGCGGCGCAGGGGTTGCCGTTCAGCTTCGTGGTGGCGGTCTCCAGCACGGGCAGCTCACCCTTTATCGAGCAGTTGGCTGCTTCTGGTTGGCCGGTCGAGCTGGTGCGCAACCCCCGCGAGACATTGGACATGAATGCTCTGCTGGCGGGGCTACCGGCACAGACCCACGTCTACTGCTGCGGCCCCCAAGGGTTGATGACACGGGTGCGCGAACAGTGCGCTGGCCTGCCTGCCGAGCAGTGGCACGAAGAGGCTTTTGCCGGCAGTGAGACCAGCGTGCAAGCCGGCTTTCAGCTGCACCTGAGCGACAGCGGGCTGGACATCGACGTGCCGGCCGGCGGCTCCATGCTCGCGGCGCTGCGTCAGGCCGGCGTTGCGCCGGAGACCAACTGCGAGCAGGGCATTTGTGGCAGCTGCGTGGTGGCCTGGAGCGACGGCGAGCCGCTGCATGGTGACCAGTGCCTGGATGACGAGGACCGCAGCGAATACATCGCAGTCTGCTGCGGCAGTTGCCGCTCGCCGCGTATGACGCTGGCGCTTTGAACCCTTTGCGTTTCAGGAGTGAATGATGAGCAACGATGCAACCAACGGCGCGCCGCTGGCGCGTTACGCCGCCGCCAAACGGGTGGGCGATTTTATCTTTCTGTCGGGGGTGATTGCGGTCGATCCGGCGCGCCGACTGATCGTCCGCGGCTTTGACGATATTCCAGGCGAGATTGCCGACAGCCTGGGCCGCACCGGCGAGTTTTCCAGCGATATCAAGCAGGGGCCGATTCTGGCGCAGAGCTGGTATGTGCTGGATGCGATTCGCCAGATCATCGAGCGCGAGGGCGGCCAGATGAGCGATGTGTTCAAGCTGGTGCAGTACTTCCGCAACCTCGACCACTTTCCGGCGTACAGCGCTGTGCGTCGTACCTTCTTCCCCGGTGAGCCGCCGGTCTCTACGGTCGTTGAGGTCAGCGCGATGCTGCCGACCGACGACATCCTGATCGAAGTGGAAGCCACCGCCTACCTGCCGCTGGGCGGCACCAAGGAGTCATGATGCTGCACGGTTATACCCCCGCAGAACGCTTTCTGCCGTACCTGAGCTGGACCGATATCGACGCGCTGCCCGACAAAGCCAACACCGTCATCGTGCTGCCGGTCGGCGCGATTGAGCAGCACGGGCCGCACATGCCCTGCGCGGTGGACTCCATTGTTGCTGCGGGTGTGGTTGGCAAGGCATTGGAGCGGCTGCCGGCCGAGATTCCGGCTTACGCGCTGCCGGCTATTACCTACGGCAAGTCGGATGAGCACCTGCATTTTCCCGGCACCGTCACGCTGACCGGCGAGCTGCTGCTGCACACCATTCAGGAAATTGGCGAGTCGGTTTATCGCGCGGGCTTTCGCAAGCTGATCATGGTCAATGCCCACGGTGGCCAGCCGCAGCCGCTGGAGATGGCCGCGCGCGAGCTGCGTTTGCGGCACGGCGACTTCATGGTTATTCCGCGTTCGGCCTGGAGCGTGAAGTTTGATAGCAGTTTCATGCCCGAGCAGGAGCGCCAGCTAGGCATGCACGCCGGCCACGGCGAGACCGCGCTGCTGATGCAGCTGGCGCCCGAGACCCTGCGCATGGAGCGCGCCGAGGCGCATTACCCGCCGCCATTCCCCTGTCCGACGCTGTCCGCCACACGGCCCGCCGCTGCCTGGACCGCGCGTGACTTTGGGCCGTCGGGGGTGATTGGCAACCCGACCGGCGCGACCCCGGAGCAGGGCACGCAGTTGTTGGAGCAACTGAGCAGCCAGTGGGCGCAGGCCATCACTGAAGTACATCAGGCGCGCTGGGTTGAGCGCGAGGTGGAGACCTGGGGCCGCAGCCAGTACCGCGGTCACATCGAGTCACGTAGCTGAGTTTTGTCAGGTTCATAACGTTCAAGCGACAGGAGATGAGTCATGCAAGCAACAGGTAACACGCGTAACCGGGCCAAGCGAATCGCAACGCTGGCCGCGCTGCTGGCAGCCGCAAGCGGCGCCAGCGCGCAGGCGGCGACCCCGGTCACCTTTATCACCAACTGGTACGCCCAGGCCGAGCACGGTGGCTTCTATCAGGCGCTGGCCGATGGGCTGTACGCCGAGCAGGGCCTGGACGTCACCATCCGCATGGGCGGGCCGCAGGTGAACTCCGCGCAGCTGCTGGCGGCGGGGCAGGCGCAGTGCATCATCAAGGACGACATCGGTACCGTGATGGCGCGTCAGCAGGGCATTCCGCTGACCATGGTCGGTGCCAGCTTTCAGTACGACCCGACGGTGATCATTACCCACAAGGATGTGAATTCGCTGGCCGAACTGGAAGGCCGTAAGGTGCTGATCTCCTCCAGCGCGCACTCATCCTGGTGGCCGTGGGCGAAAAGTCAGTACGGCTTCACCGACGCCATGAGCCGCCCCTACACCTTCAACGTGCAGCCCTTTATTGCCGACAACTCGCTGGCGCAGCAGGGCTACATGAGTTCCGAGCCGTTTGCGCTGCAGCGCGAAGGGGTTGAGTTCAACGTGTTCTCGCTCGGACAGGAGGGCTACCCGCCCTACGGCAACTCGATTGCCTGCAGCGACGAGCTGATCAAGCAGCACCCGGAACAGGTGCAGGCCTTTCTGGATGCCTCGCGTGAAGGCTGGAAGCGATACATCACCGACCCTGCGGCCGGTAATGCGGTGATCCAGAAAGAAAACCCGGAGATGAGCAGCGAGCAGCTGGCCTTCGCGCTGGAGCGCCTGCGCAGCAGCGGCATGGTCGCCGGCGGTGACGCGACAGCTCAGGGCATCGGTGTCATCACTGATGAGCGCATGCAGGCGACATGGGACATGTTGCTGGAGAACCAGTTGGTGGATACCGACAAGGTGTCGCTGCAGGACGTCTACACCACCGAGTTCGTCAAACAGAACCCGGTCATGCCCTAAACAGACGGTGCGCGCTGGAGTCCTTCCGGCGTGCGCCGGTGCAACAGGATGGAAAGAAATGACTTCAAGTGATGCGCTGAGCGCCCTTCAGGCAAGGCTCCCAGAGCTGGACTGGATCACCTCCAAGGTGCACATCAAACGGCTGTCCCGTGATTTCTACTGGTTCAGCCCGATGCTGGTGCCGCAATTGACTGACAAGCTGGCTGATCTGGTGGTCAAACCACGCAACGAGGCGGAGTTGATTGCGCTGGTCAGTGCCTGCGTCGAACTGGGCGTGGTGATGACCGTGCGCGGTGGTGGCACCGGCAACTACGGGCAGGCCGTGCCGCTCGAAGGCGGTGTGGTCATCGATATGACGGCTTGCACCGAGCTGCAGTGGCTCTGCGATGGGCTGGTGCGAGTGCAGGCGGGGATGAAAATCGGTGAGCTGGAAACCCTGGTGCGTGAGCGCCGCTGGGAGCTGCGCTGCATGCCATCGACCTACCGTGCGGCCAGTATTGGCGGGCTGTTCGCTGGTGGCTTTGGCGGCATTGGCTCGATCAACTACGGACCTGTTTCCACCTCCGGTACGGTGCAGGCGATTCGCGTGCTGACCATTGAGGCCACACCACGGGTGCTGGAGCTACGCGGCGAGGAGCTGCTGACCTATCACCACACTTATGGCACCAACGGCATTCTGCTCGATCTGGAGCTGGCGCTGGCACCGGCGCGGGAGTGGGATGAGTATCTTCTGGATTTCGCCAGTATCGAGGCGGCCTATGGCTTCTGTCGCACCTTGCTGGATGCGGCCGGTATCGAGAAGCGTGAGCTGTCGCTGTATGACAGCAAGGCGGCATCCTACTTCCGTGATATCCCGTTCGAGCAGCCCGCCGGACACTTTCTGGTTATGGCCCTAGTGGCGCCGCACAACCGTCAGCCGCTGGCAGAGCTACTGGCCGAACATGGTGGCAGCCAGTTGTGGATGCAGACCTTTGCCCAGATGCAGGCCAGCGGCCTGACGCTGATGGAGCACTGCTGGAACCACTCGACCCTGCAGGCGCTCAAGCACGACAAGAGCTTTACCAACCTGCAGACCAACTATGCGACAGACCGGGTGCTGGAGCAGTTGGCGGAGCTTAACGCGCTGGTAGGCGATGAGGTGCTGACGCACCTGGAGTTTATTCGCCTGGGCAACCAGCAGCCGCTGATCACCGGCCTGCCGCTGGTGCGTTACAGCACGGACGAGCGCCTGAACGAGATCATGGCGCTGCACCAGTCGCTCGGCATCAAGATCAACAACAGTCACACCTTCATGCTCGAAGATGGCAAGCACGGCGGCACCCTGCGCCCGGCGATTCTGGCCAGTAAGGCAGCCAATGACCCGCACTCGCTGCTCAATCCGGGCAAGATGCGTTCGCTGCCCGGCTGAGCAGGCTTAGCTCCAAAGCTCGCGCAGGGCGGTGGTCGGGCTGTAGTGATGCAGGGTCTGCGCCTGCAGTAGCTCGGCGGTGGCCAGCGCGTCGGTCAGAGCGTGGTGCGCGGAGTAGGGCGGCAGGCCGTAGCGCAGGCGGCTGTCGGCCAGGCGGATGGATTCGATCTTGCGGCCGAACAGCCGGGCCAGCCAGCCGGGCTGGGCGCTGCCCCGGTGCAGGCGCGCTTCGAGCTGCATGGTGTCGATCACCGGAAAGGTCAGCGGCTCGCCCAGATGCTGTTGCACCGCGCGGTCAAGAAAGGCCCGCTCGATAGCGCGGTAGTGCACCACCATGATCTTGCCGGCCATGGCCTTGAGGACCTTGTCCAGCACGGCGGCCATGGGCGGAGCCTGGCGGATATCCGAGTGGGTGATGCGATGGAAGGTAATCGACTCCTCACTCAGCGGTGTCGTGGGCTTGACCACCTCGTAAAAAGCGTCGCGACAACGAATGCGCTGTAGGTCAAAGGGCACCAGGCCAATGCTGACAATCGCGTCGCGCCGCGCATCCAGCCCGGTGGTTTCGATGTCCAGAGCGACCAGAGGCACGGACTCCAGTGGTGTGTCGCCGGTGGCGCAGCCAGCCTGATAGAAGGTTTGCAGTGCCGGGTGACGGCTGCGCTCGGCCCGGCGCGCCAGTTCGTTGGTCCAGTCGATGGCGGGCCCGCCCGGGGCGGCTGGGTTGAAGCGAATCATAGGGTGCGGGTGACCGGCAGGTGCGGGTAGCGGAAGCGCAGAAATTTCTGTGCATTGCTGAGCACCTGAAACGCTTCCTTGAGGTTATGCCGTTCGGCGGCCGGGATGTTTTCCGGCTCCACGTCATTGTCCGGGTCCATGCCGTCTTCGATATCGACTGCCTGATGACGTATGCGTACCAGCGAGAGAAACTCCAGCGCGTAGCGCAGCCGCTCCAGCGCCTCCGGCGGTATCAGCTTGGTCGCGGCAATGGCGTCCAGTCGCTCGAAGGAGTTTTGTGCACGTGAGCCGCAGGCCAGAGCGTGTACGCGAATCAGGTCGGTCAGCGGAGCGGTGCCACGGCGCTTGAGGTTGATCACGTTCTTGTGACGCCCGTCCTTCTCCATCACAAAGGTGCGGAAAAAGCCCAGCGGCGGCGTGCGATTGAGGGCGTTGCGGGCCAGCGCAGCGAGAAACGGCTCGTTGCTGCTGGCGCGGTGGGCCAGCAGCTCCTGCAGCTCCTCGACCAGCGCGCTTTCACCGTAGACCGCATCCAGATCAAAGAAGATGCAGCTGTTGAGCAGCGCCTCGGGTTTTGGGCGGTCGATCCAGTCGTTGAAGTAGCCGCGCCAAACCGATAGCGGCTGCCGCCACTTGGGATTGGTCGCCATGATGCCGCCCTTGCAGTAGCTGTAACCGCAGGCGGCCAGACCGTCGCTGACGATGGTCGCCAGCTGCAAGAAGTAGTCGTCGTGCTCGGCCGGATTGAAGCTGTCGTCCAGCACCAGTGCGTTGTCCTGGTCTGTGACCACCAGCTGTTCGTCGCGGGCCATGGAGCCGAGTGCCATGAAAGCGTAGGGCACCGGTGGCGGGCCCAACTGGTCTTCGGCCAGCTCCAGCAAGCGTTGGGTAAAGCTGCGGCCGATACCGGACATGGCGCTGCCGATCATGTGCGCGCTGGCTTCGTCGCGGGCCATGCGCACAAAGGTCGCGCGCACGTCCGGCAGCAGGCTTTTCAGCTCTTCAACCGATTGCTTGTTATAGATGGCGCTGACCAGGTACAGGCTGCTCTGGGACTCGTACTTGATGATGTCGCTGAGATTGATCAGCCCGATGGGCCGCCGCCGGGTCACCACCGGCAGGTGATGGATGTTGTTGCGCAGCATGCTGAGCATGGCTTCGAACACGGTGTCGTCACCCTGCACGGTAATCGGGTTGGGCGACATGATGGCCGATACCGGCGTGTCGCCGCTCAATCCTTCGGCCAGCACCCGGGTGCGGAAGTCGCGGTCAGTAATGATGCCGACCATCACGCCGTGGTGCGGCTCGGCGACCGGCACCCGATCCGGGTTGGGCCATTGGCTGTGCGGGTCGATTACCACCAGCGACGACACACTCTGCTCGGTCATGGTGCGTGCGGCTTCCTGCACCGAGGTGGTCAGTGGCACGGTGACGGGCAGGCGTGAGATCAGTTTGCGCACCTTGATCTTCATCAGCTCGCTGGCACGGCCGTTTTCAACTGCCGCCTTCAGGCGTGACTGGCCTTCGGCCTCGACAAAGTCGGCGAAGTGCTCGTGCTGCTCGCAGAGCTGATCAAACAGGGTGCCCGGAATGTAGTAGATCAGTGTGTCTTCAATGGCCTTGGCCGGAAAGCGTACGCGGTTGCGCCCCAGCAGGCCGAAGTGGCCGAAGATATCGCCTTCGCTCAGGCGGTTGTAGAGGTCGCCGTTGCGTCGAAAGATGTCCACCGCGCCGCTACGCACATAGTGCAGTTCATGGATTTCCTGATTGAAGGTAAGAATCTGCGTGCCGGCTTTGCAGTAGCCGACCTCCACTTGACGGGCGATTTCGTCGAGCACCTCTTCGGGCAGCTCATCGAAGGGCGGGAAGCGACTCAGGTGGTCGCGAATCTCGATCAGCTCGATCTGCATGGTGACTCCGCTACGACGTTTCTGCCTGTCAGTTTAACCAGTGTGTGAATCCGGACCCAACTGCTGGCGCAGAAATTCACGAAATAGCCGCACGCGCGCTGGAGCCTGAGCACCGCCCAGACTGATGGCGTAGAGCGTGCCGCGGGCGATCTGCCACTGTGGCAGCACCGCGACCAATTCGCCGCGCGCCAGCGATTCACGAGCGATCAGGTCTGGCAGCGGGCCAATGCCGGCGCCGTGGCGTAGCAGCTGCAGCGCGCTGGCAAAGTCGTTGGTGCGCATGACTGGCTTGATGGTCAGGGTGGTTTGCCGGCCGCGCTCATCTTCCAGCTCAAGGGTCGTGGCACCGGCCTGCTCGCGGCAAGCCAGCACCGGATAGTTGCTCAGCTCGTGCGGCTGCTCTGGTATCGCCAACTGCGGGGCGGCGTATAGCTGGATGCGAAAGTGCGCGAGCGCCGATGCGCGATAACTCATGTCCGGCAGGTTGCCTGGGGTGGCGCGCAGCGCCAGATCAATACGATGTGCGCTGAGGTCCAGCGGGGTGTCGGTCAGCAACAGCTCGATATCGATCTGAGGGTACAGCGCGCGAAACCGGGTCAGCAGCGGTGGCAGTACGCCGACCCCAAGGTCCAGCGGCGCAGTCAGGCGCAGGTGCCCGGCCGGTACGTCCTGGGCCGCCCGTGCGCTGGCGCTGGCATCGGCAAGCAGGGCGAGGGCGTCACGAGCCTTGAGGTAGAACGCGGTGCCCTCTTCCGTAACGCTGACCGAGCGGGGTGTGCGAGCCAGCAACGCCACGCCCAGACGTTGCTCCAGCCGAGACAATCGGCGGCTGATGCTGCCCTTGGTCTCGCCGCGTTCACGGGCGGCGGCAGACAGGGTGCCAAACTCGATGACCGCGCAGAAGGCGTGCAGGTCTTCCAGTGAGCCACCAAGGGTTTCCGTTTCGTTAACCATGGGTTTCTTTTTTGCAGTCTTTGCGAGATATGGAAACCAGAATAGTCTGCTCTCCATCAACTCACTGCAACTTTTTGGAGACACATCATGAGCAACCAAAACACCGTAACTCCTGGTCCGGCAATCTTCGAGCGCCTGGCTCCGCTGGGTTATCCCCTGATTCGTATCACCGCAGGGCTGATGCTGATGCCGCACGGCGCGCAAAAGCTGTTTGGCTGGTTTGGTGGTTACGGCCTGGAAGCGACTGGCCAGTTCTTCGAAGGCTCGCTGGGCATGTCCCCCGGTATTCTGTTTGCCCTGCTGGCGGGGCTGGTCGAGTTCTTCGGTGGCCTGGCGCTGGTGCTGGGGCTGCTGACCCGTCCGGCGGCGCTGGCGGTCACCTTTATGCTCGGTGTGGCGCTGACCGTGCACACGGCCAACGGCTTCTTCTGGACTGATGGTGGCGTCGAATACCCGCTGCTGTGGGCGCTGACTGCCTTTGGCATCTTCCTGCGCGGCGGCGACCGCTTCTCGCTGGATGCACGCCTCGGCCTGCGTATCTGATGACTCATTTGCTGGAGGATTGATCATGTCTGCCAATCGACTACCGACGGTCTTTCTTCCCCATGGCGCCGGTCCCTGCTTCTTCATGGAGTGGGAGCCGGCCGACACTTGGCAGGGCATGGAGGCTTGGCTGCGCAATCTGCTGCCGAGCCTGAGCGTCGCTCCCCGTGCTTTGCTGGTGATCTCCGCCCACTGGGAAGAACCGCTCTTTACCCTCAATACCCAGGCCGCTCCCGGCCTGCTGTTCGACTACTACGGCTTTCCGCCGCATACCTATCAACTGACCTGGCCGGCGCCGGGAGCGCCGGAGCTGGCAACCGAGGTTGCCGAGCTGTTGGGCCAGGCGGGGTTTGAGACGGCACAGAACAATCAGCGCGGGCTTGATCATGGCGTCTTCATCCCGCTCAAGCTGGTACGCCCCGAAGCGGATATCCCGGTGCTGCAGTTGTCACTGCGCGCCGATATGGACCCGCAGGCACACCTTGATCTGGGCCGTGCGCTGGCGCCGCTGCGCGAGCAGGGCGTTTTGATCGTCGGCAGCGGCATGAGTTTTCACAACATCCCGCTGATGCGCGCCAGCCTGGCCACCCCGGCACCGGCCGTGCTCGCCTTCGACAAGTGGCTGCAGACGGCTGTCATGCTGCCGCAGGCAGAGCGCGACGCCGCGTTGGCTAAATGGCAGCAGGCGCCGGGTGCGCAACTGGCTCATCCGGACGCCGAGCACCTGTTACCCTTGCACGTGGTAGCAGGGGCAGCCGGCGAGAGTGCGGGTACCTGTGCCTTCCATCAGGTGGCCATGGGGGTGCCGCTGTCGGGCTTTGTCTTTGCCGACTGAGCAACCCGGGAGGTGAGAGCGATGCAATTTGATCAGACGCTGCTGACGTGCTTGCGTGAGGCGCGACATGTGGTGGTGTTCACCGGCGCCGGGGTGTCGGCGGAGAGTGGCATTGCCACCTTTCGTGATGCGTTGAGTGGACTCTGGTCGCGCTTTGATCCCATGCAACTGGCAACCCCAGAGGCCTTTGAGGATGACCCTGAGCTGGTCTGGGGCTGGTACGAATCGCGGCGTATGCAGGTGCTTGGCACCTCACCCAACCCTGGCCATCGCGCTATTGCAGAACTGGCTAAACGGGTAACACAGCTCACGTTGGTTACCCAAAACGTCGACGACCTGCATGAGCGCGCCGGCAGTGCCAATGTGCTGCACTTGCACGGCAGTTTGCATCAGCCGCGTTGCAGTCGCTGCGCTGAGTCATTCCAGATGCCATTGGCGCCGCCGGCGGAGCCGGCTGAAGGGCGACGGCTTGCGCCGCCGCGCTGCGCGCACTGCGGCGGCGAAGTGCGGCCGGGAGTGGTGTGGTTTGGCGAAAGTTTGCCGGTGGATGCGCTGGAGGCGGCCTTTGCTGCGGCCGCAGGCTGCGACCTGCTGCTGTCGGTGGGTACCTCCGGCGTGGTGTACCCGGCAGCGCAGCTGCCACACATCGCATTGCAGGCCGGCGCCGCGGTGGTGCACGTGAATCCTGAGCCGCAGGCGCTGGGTGGTGGCCGTGAGTGGCTGCTGGCAGGGCCGGCAGGGGAGGTGCTGCCAGCCTTGCTGGCAGCCGCCTGGCGCTGAGGGTTGTCTACAGCTGACTTTCTGCCTGGTAGTAGCCAACGGCGACCAGATAATGGCCGACCTTGCGGATTAGGGTTTCTTTCTCTTCCTCGCGCTGGGTCAGCGGGTTGGGCCAGGTGTAGGTGATGCGCTCCTGGCCGGCATTGACCGCCTGCAGAATCTTCTCACCCACGCGTTGGCCATCGCGGCTTTTCAGGTCTGGGAAGTGAATGTTGAGCAGCCGCCGGTTGTAGCCGTGGGCGACCATGCTCTGGCTATCCATATCGACCACAAAGACGTAGAGGTCGTCACGGTTGAATTCCGGGTCCAGCCGGTTGATGCGCGCGATGGTGGCTTCGGCATCCTCTTCGATTGCTTTGGCAGCGTCATCCAGCAGCGCCTCGGCGGCAGCAGGGCTGGAGCGTGGCAGGTAGTAGCCGACCACGAAGGTCTTGCCGTCTACTTTCTGATAGAACACCCGCTTGCGCTCGACCTTGCCGTCGTTCCAGTTCATCCAGCGGTATTCGGCGCTGCTGACCTGGTCGGATTCGGGTTGCTGCAGCGCCGCGTTAAAGGCCTCGCGCAGTTCCGGCTCCAGTAGCGGGCTGATATCGCGGCCAATCAGCGCCGCCGAGGGGCCGCCACTGGCCAGCATGTAGCCGTTCTCGTCTACCACGTAGACGTACTGGTCGCCGTCGATAAACTCGCCCTGTCGGCTGAAGCGCGCGTAGGCGGCGCTGCCCTGCTCGCGATAGGCGGCGACCGCTTTGTCTAGCAGGGCGGCCGCGTTGGCGGCCTGTTGTTCGTAGCCAGGTTCGGCCGGGGGGACGGGCGAGTCTGCATGTCCGGTGATGGAAAACAGCGCTGCCAGCGACAGGGCAGCGGCCAGGACCGGTCTTTTCATTTTCATAGATATTCCTCTGCGGGGATTTTTTTGGCGCCGGGTGTCAGCGTTACCTTCAGCTTAGGAGGATACGGCGGGCTGTCGAGGACAGGTTGTCGCAGCCGGGTACTTACGGTGCTCTGGAACGGAACACTTCTTGCTTTAATTGCTAGCAATATTTTTACTTATCGCTAGATAAAAGGAGTGTTCTGCATGTTGGCTGAATCCCGCCGTGGCGTGATCTGTACTCCCCACCATGACGCCAGCGCCGCAGGACTGCGCATGCTGGATGCCGGTGGCAGCGCCATCGACGCGATGCTCGCGGCGAGTGCGGCGCTGGCGGCGGTGTATCCGCACATGACCGGCTTGGGCGGCGATGCACTCTGGATGCTGCACGATGGTCAGGTGCGCACCATTGTGGGGATCGGGCAGGCCGGGCAGCAGTTGCCGGAGGGCGGGCGGATCACCCTGCGCGGCGCGGCCTCGGTGGCAACCACCGCCGGCGCCATGGCCAGTTGGGAGCTGGCCGGCAAGATCAGCCGCGAGCAGTGGGGGTCGCGCCTGGGCTGGCGAGACCTGTTGGAAGACGCCGCTGTGCTGGCGCGTGACGGGGTTGAGGTGTCGTCCTCGCAGCTGTTCTGGCAGCAGCAGCGCCATGACCTGATCGAATCGCTGCCGGACCTCAAGGCGCTGTGTCAGCAGCAGGGGCGCTGGTTGCAGGCCGGAGACCGGCTGCGTCAGCCTGCGTTGGCTGACACGCTGGCGCAGTTGGCGCGTCATGGCGTGCAGGACTTCTACCAAGGTGAGCTGAGCGCGGCCTTTGCCGAGTCCTTTGCCCGGCTGGGCTGTGGTCTGACTCGTGACGACCTGCTGGCAACCCGCGCTGAGCTGGTCGAGCCGATCTCTATCCGTTATCGGGACGGCAGGTTGTTCAACGTCGCGCCGCCCTGTCAGGGGCTCTATACCCTGCAGGCGATGGCGGCACTGCAGCACAAGGCGCTGCGCGCCTGCGGTAATGGCAGCGCGCGTTACTACCACTATCTGGTCGAGGCGATTAAGCAGGGGTTGCTGCGCCGTAACGCTGAGCTTTGTGATCCGGCCTTTGCCGATTGGGATTTCCGCGCCAGCCTGTCGGAAGGCTGTGGACGTGATTATGCGGCGATCATCGACGACCATAAGGCCGCGCCCTGGAGCGAGCCGGGTCGCCCGGCCGATACCGTCTGGATGGCGGCAACCGACGCTGAAGGGCGCACCGCGTGCCTGATCCAGAGCCTGTTCCATGACTTCGGCTCTGGCTGTGTCATGGGCGATACCGGGGTGCTCTGGCAGAACCGCGCCGCCGGGTTCAGCGCTGAACAGGCGCACCCCAACGGTTGGGCGCCGGGCAAACGCCCCGCGCACACGCTCAACCCGTCGTGCTACTTGGCTGATGGTGGTCGGCAGCTGTTCTTTGGCACCCAGGGCGGCGATGGTCAGCCGCAGACGCAGATGGTGTTGGCGACCCAATTGATCGACTTTGCCCAGCCGATTGACGAAGCACTGCGCACGCCGCGCTTTTTGCTGGGCCGCAGCTTTTTCGACAGTACCGACAACCTCAAGCTGGAGTCCGATATCGATCCGCAGGTGGCGCAAAAACTGGCCGCAATGGGGCACGAGGTCGAGATGATTCCGGCCGCCAGCCCGTTTACCGGCCAGGCGGGTGCGATCGCAGTGCATCCGGACGGACGCCGGCAAGCCATGCACGATCCGCGCGGGCAGGGCGTTTCCTTGGGACAGGCGGGCTAGGGTCTGTTGTACTTGGTCTGCGGGCAGAGCGATAATGCGTCTGCTCCGCACCCATGCCGGAGCAGGCACACCAGACGGCGAAGTAGAGGGCACTTTGGTCGGTAAATCGCAAACCAGTAAGCAGGCAGAAGTGCAGCGCATCATCGACGCGCTGTCCAAGGCTATCGCCCAGCATCGCCTGCGCCCCGGTACCCGTCTTGTTGAAGCCCAGATCGTTGAGGCGTTGCAGGCCAACCGCAATCACGTGCAGGCGGCGCTACAGCGTCTGGCCCTGCAGCGTATTGTCACCATCGAGCCCAACCGCGGCGCGCTGGTCGCCCAGCCCAGCGCGGCTGAGGCGCGCGATGTGTTTGCTGCCCGCCGGGCGATTGAACGCGGTATTGTCGAGAGCATCAGCCCGCAAATCATGCGCCGTCACCGCCAGCGTGTGACCACCCACGTGCGCAACGAGCGCAAGGCGACCAATGCCACTGATCGCCGCGAGATTGTCCGCGAGCTGAGCGAATTTCACCTGATGCTGGGCGAACTTTGCGGCAACCGGGTGCTCAGCGAGATCCTCGCCAACCTGATGGTGCGAAGCTCCTTGATCGTTGCCTTGTATCAGCGCAACGATGTGCCGTCCTGCGCCTCCGATGAGCACGAAGAAATCCTCGACGCGCTCAGCGAAGGGGACCGTGAGCGCGCCGTGCGCGTGATGATCGAGCACCTGGACGAGCTGGAGAGTCAGCTCGACCTCAGCGACAGCACCGACTCGGACATCGACCTACGCCAGGCGCTGAGCGACCTCTGAAACCGCTTGTGGCAGTAGCTGAGCTGCATGCCGCTCGAATGTTTGCCGACCTGCCTTGAAACCCATCAACGGCGGGCTTAGCTGCGCCACCACCGCCGCCGCTGATGGCGCATCAAACACCACAAAGTCTGCCCGACAGCCAGGCTGCAGGCCGTACTCCGGCAGCCTCAGCAGCCGCGCTGAGGTGGTCGATACCCAGCCCAGACAATCCAGCAGCTCCTGCTCGGTCGCCAGCTGACTGACGTTGGCGAACAGGTTGGTCTGGCGAATCAGCGACGCATCACCGTAGGGCGTAAAGGGGTTGTCGATGTTGTTGGTCGACAGCGAACAGGTCACGCCAAGGGCGTGCAGCGCCGCCAGCGGTGCCAGCCCGCGCGGCTTGTTGTGAAAGTGCTCGCGTGCGGTCAGGAACAGGTCGGTCGAGGGTAAGCAGGTTACCGCCACCCCTGCTTCGGCCAGCTCATTAGCTATAGCGTCCAGCGCCGTGCGCGGCAGCGCTGACAGCTTGGTCGCGTGGCCAACGGCGACGCGACCTTGCCAGCCGTGCAGGCGCGTCTGCTCGATCACGCTGCCAAGGGTCATGCCCTCGGGGTTGAGGTCGAAGTCCAGATGAAAATCCAGATCGCAGTCGTAGTGCACGGCCAGCTCAAACAGCCGGCGAATCTGCCCTTGCGGGTCGCTGTCGGTGTAGGGGCAGCCGCCCAGCAGGTCGGCGCCGGACTCCAGCGCCTGACACAGCAGTGCCTCGGTGCCCGGGTTGTTCAGCATGCCCTCCTGCGGGAATACGCAGATTTCCAGACTGATCGCCCAGGCGTAGTCGGCTTGCAGGCGCTGTACCGCGCGCAGCCCGGTCAGGCCGATCTGCGGGTCAATCTCGACGTGCGTGCGCATGTGCGTGGTGCC
>DBHE01000174.1:0-6105 GCA_002296055.1 Pseudomonadaceae bacterium UBA836 | reverse complement strand
TTCAAACAGCCGGCGAATCTGCCCGTGCGGGTCGCTGTCGGTGTAGGGGCAGCCGCCCAGCAGGTCGGCGCCGGACTCCAGCGCCTGACACAGCAGGGCCTCGGTACCCGGGTTGTTCAGCATGCCCTCCTGCGGAAATACGCAGATCTCCAGACTGATCGCCCAGGCGTAGTCGGCTTGCAGGCGCTGTACCGCGCGCAGCCCGGTCAGGCCGATCTGCGGATCGATCTCGACGTGCGTGCGCATGTGCGTGGTGCCCTGCACGATGGCCTGTTCCAGTACCTTGGCGCCGCGCTGGTAAACGTCGTCTTCACTGAAACCGGTCTTGGCCTGCCGGGTTTGCTCTACCGCTTCGGCCAGGGTGCCGTGCTGCAGGCAGCAGCGGCTCATGATGCAGGCCTTGTCGAGATGGATGTGGGTTTCGATCAGTCCCGGCAAGACCAGCTGTCCGGCCAAATCGCGTTGGCTGATCGGCTGGCGGCCGCTGAACTGGCTGACAAAATAACCGTCTTCAATCAGCAGTTCGTGCAGGCCGTTCTGACCCGGCAGGCGCAGGTTGCGCAGGTGTAGACAACTCATGCGACCGCTCCTTCGCCCAGATAAGCTGCTTCCAGTTCGCGGTCACCACGCAGCGCCTCGGCGCTGCCCGATTTGACGATGCGGCCGGTCTCCAGCACGTAGGCGCGGTCGGCCACCTGCAGCGCCAGGTTGGCCATCTGGTCGACCAGCAGCAGGGTCACGCCTTCATCGCGCAATGCTGCTAGGGCGTCGTACAGCTCACCGATCATCGCCGGCGACAGGCCCAGCGAGGGCTCGTCGAGCAGCAGGATACGCGGCTTGGCCATCAGCCCGCGGCCCACGGCGACCATCTGCTGCTCGCCGCCGGAAAGCAGGCCGGTGGGGCTGTCGATGCGATCGCGCAGGCGCGGGAAGCGCTGCAGGATGGCTTCGATTTCCGCCTCGACATCCACCTTGTCGGTGCGGGCGTAAGCGCCGAGCATCAGGTTGTCGCGTACCGTCAGCTGCGGGAACATCTGCCGCCCCTCCGGCACCAGGGCCAGGCCGCGGGCGGCGATGCTGGCGGCGTCGCTGTGATGAATGCTCTCGTTATCCAGCAGGATGCTGCCGGAGGTGGCCGGGTGCAGGCCGGCCAGACACTGCAGAATGCTCGACTTGCCCGCGCCGTTGGCACCGAGAATAGCAATCAGCTCACCGGGGTTGACCACCAGATTGACTCGGTCCACTACGGGGGCTGCGCCGTAATCGAGCACCAGGTCCTTGATGAACAGGCGCGCGTCGCGTGAGCCATCCCACTGCTCGGCCCTTGGGGGCGCTTGATACTCGGTGCCGCCAAGATAGGCCGCGATCACATGCGGCAACTGACGTACTTCCTCCGGCTCGCCCCAGGCAATTGGTTTGCCGGCGTCCAGCACCAGCAGTTGATCGGAGACGCCCATGACCAGGGTCATGTCGTGTTCCACCAGCATTACCGCGATGTTGAAGCTGGCCAGTTGGCGGAATAGTGCAGCGAGCTGATCGGTGTCGCTGCGGCTGAGACCGGCTGCGGGTTCGTCGAGCAGCAGTACCGCCGGGCGAGAGGCCAGCGCGCGAGCAATCTCGACCAGACGGCGGTCGACGTGGGGCAGTTCATCGGCGGCGGTATTCACCGAGCCCTGATAGCCGACCAGCGCGAGCAGCTGCATGGCGAGGTCGCGTTGCTCGCGGCTGGCGCCTGACAGAATGCGGCCAAGGCGGCCGCGCTGCATGCCGGCGAGTACGTTATCGAGTACCGACAGTTCACCGAACAGCTGGGTGGTCTGGTAGGTGCGGGCGATGCCGGCGCGCGCTACCTTCCAGGCGGGCAGGCCGGCCAGTTCGCGTTCCAGGCGGATGCTGCCGCTGTCTGGTGTGTAGAAGCCGCTGATCATGTTCAGCGCGGTGGTTTTGCCCGCGCCGTTGGGGCCAATGATGCTGGTGATGCTGCCGGGTCGAGCGTGCAGGCTGACATTGGCAGCCGCCTGCACACCGCCGAAGTTAATGCCGATACCGTCAACCCGCAGCGCGGGGCTGTTGGCTGGCCGGGCAATGAACTCGCGAATCTGCGCCAGATCTGCTTGCTCGGGAGCCGGTAGCGTCTGCGGACGCAGCCACAGGCGTGCGGCGGTGCCCAGCAGCCCGCGTGGTGCAATCCACAGCACGCCAAGCAGCAGCCCGGAGAAGATCAGCAGGCGGTATTCGGCCATGTCGGACAGCATCTCCGGCAACAGCACGATCAGCAGGGCGCCGAGCACCGGGCCGAGGATCGAACCGGCGCCGCCGACGATCACCGCCAGCACAAACAGAATCGATTGCGAAAACGGGAATGACGCCGGGTTGATGAACATCATCAGCGGCGCGACCAGTGAGCCGGCCAGCCCCGTCAGCAGTGCCGACAGGCCGAAGGCCAGGGTTTTGGTCTGCACCGGGTTGAAGCCCAGTGAGCGGGCGGCAATGTCCGAGGCCTTGACCGCGCGCATCGCGGTGCCCCAGCCGCTGCTGCGCAGGCGTTGGTAGAACAGCAGCGATGCGCCCATCAGCAGGCTGGCCAGCAGGGCCATCAGCACCGCCGGGTCCATATCGCCCAACTGCGGCATGGGGATGCCCATCAGGCCGTTGGCACCGCCGGTCAGGCTGCGCCACTCCACCAGACCGTGGTGTACCACCAGCGCAAAGGCGATGGTGATCATCGCCAGATACGGGCCTTCGACCCGCAGCGCCGGGATCGCCAGCAGCGCGCCCAGGGCACCGCTGACCAGCGCGGCGGCGATCATTGCCAGGCCCAGCGGGCAACCGGCCATGGTCAGCAGGGCGCAGACATAGGCGCCGATCGCGTAGAAGGCGATATGGCCGAAGGAAATCTGGCCACTCAGACCGATCAGGATATTCAGCCCGGCGCCGACCACCACGGTCAGGGCGAAGAAGCTGAAGACCAGCAGGGAATAGCTGTCCAGCGTGAAGGACAGCAGCACGCCGCCCAGGGTCAGGGCAGCGATGGCCAGCAGGCTCGCCAGTGAGGTCGCTTTGCTCATACTTTCACCAGTGTCTTGCTGCCGAACAGGCCGTCCGGGCGCAGTGCCAGCGCCAGAATGACCAGTGCGAAGGTAAATATCTGGGTAAAGGCCGAGCCGAAGTAGATGGTAACCACCGCTTCAACCAGACCGAACAGCAGCCCGGCAGCGAATACGCCGCCAGCGCTGGCAATACCGCCGAGGATGGCGACCGCAAAGGCCTTTAGGCCGAACAGCGTGCCCATCTCGGCGCTGACGTTGAACAGCGGGGCGATCAGCATGCCGGCAATCGCGGCGAACACCGCAGAGACGGCAAAGGCGATGGCGACCACCCAGTTGACGCGAATGCCCATCAACATGGCTGCGCGCGGATTTTGCACGCAGGCTTCCAGCACCTTGCCCAGGCGCGTGTAGCGGCGCACCAGCATCAGCGCCAGCGCGATAGCAGCGCCGATCAGCGGAATCATCAATTGCAACGGCGAGACCTGAGTGCCAAGCAGACTGAAGACACTCTCGGTCAGCGAACTGGTGAACTGGCGCGGCTCCTTACCGAACGTAAACATCACCAGGTTGTCGACCAGAATACCCGCCGCCACGGTCGCCATCAGCCAGGCGTCGGAGCCGCGCGAGCTGAAGGGCCGTACCAGAAAGCGTTCTACCGCCAGCCCGTAGATGGCAGACAGCGTCAGCGTGGCCGGGATCGCCAGCCAGACTGGCCAGCCCCAGGTGATGCAGAAGCTGTAACCCAGTACAGCGCCCAGCATCATGGCGCTGCCCTGGGCAAAGTTGACCGTGCGCGACACCACGTAGGTAATGTGGAAGCCGAGCGCCAGCAGGGCGTACATGCTGCCGAGACCGATGCCGGTCAAAAGGGCGGCGGTAATCATTGTGCTACTCCTTTGCGGCGACCCGCCGATGCGGGCCGCCTTACTGCCAGATCAGGGTTTGACCGGGACGATGCTGCCGTCCACAAAGTGGGTGAACACGTAGTCCTGCGGGCCCAGTGCGTCATGCTGCTCGGGGGTGAAGGGCTTGCTGTAGTCCTTGATCAGGCCGGCGTAGCTGTCGATGGCGTAGAAGCCGTCACGCACCGCAGTGCCGTCGGTGCTACCTGCCTTTTCAATCGCCAGGGCGCTCAGGTGCATGGCGTCATAGGCGTTGGCGATACCGACTGCCGGGGTGATGTCGGCCAGGCTCTGAATTTCCGGGTAGCGGGCTTTCAGGGCGCTCAGCACCTCATCGCCCTTGGCGCTGTTGTTTTCGGTGAACACGTAGGTTTGGATAAAGTGCACGCGGTCAGCGTTGGGGCCAGCCAGTTCGCTGAAGCGTCCGCCCGCCGGGCCCCAGTGGGATACCACCGGTACGTCCCAGCCCATGCGGTCGAGGGATTTGACTACCTGCGCAGAGGGGCCAACGTTACCGACCATCAGCAGGGTGTCGGCACCGGCGTTCTTCAGGCGGGTCAGCTGCGGGATTACGTCCAGATCGCTGCCTTCGATACGCTCGATGCCAGCCCACTCCATGTCACGCTGTTCCAGTGCGTGGCGGAAGCCCTTTTCGTTGGATTCACCCCAAGGGTTATTGATCAGCAGCATGCCCGGCTTCTGCATGCCGTATTCGTCGATGCCGTACTGCACCAGGGCTTCGTCGACGATCTCATCCATGGCCGAGACGCGGAACACGTAGTTATCGCTGGCACCGTTCTGGGTGATGGCGGTGCCAGCGGCCCAGGCGCCCATGAAGGGCACTTTCATCTGGTTGGCCAGCGGCACGATAGCCAGCGACACCGGGGTATCCAGACCACCGAACAGCACGGCGACTTTTTCGCGCTGCACCAGCTCGCGGGCGGCCAGCATGCCTTTGGCCGGGTTGCTTTCATCGTCACGGCGGATCAGCTCGACCGGGCGGCCAAGGATGCCGCCGTCGGCGTTGATCTCTTCGATGGCGATGGTCAGGCCGCGGGTCAGCGCCTCACCCGATTTGGCCGACTGGCCGGACAGCGCCGCGACCAGGCCGATCTTGATTGGCTCGACCGCCAGCGACGGAGCGCTCATCAACAGGCCGAGGGCGGTAGCGGCAAGGGCCTGTGGCCAGCGCCGACGGAAGGGTTTCAGTGCCTTGAACATGGTCTCACTCCTAAGATGGCTAGCATTCGCATGATATTTGCTAGCAAAATGGAGACCATGTTTTTAAACCGCTTAAATGGCGGCTTTCAGCGGGGAGCGCTCATGAATATTGCACTTTATGAGTGCGCCCTGCACCGATAGCAGGCGCTTACCGACTGCTGCATACGTTCTTGTGGAGATAGATAGATGGGTTTTGAGAATAAGGCGGTTCAGATTGTTAGCGATTTTCTGGCGGCGTCCATGGCGCCGGATCCGGTGCTGGCGGCGACCTTTATGGCTGACGACGTGCGCATCACCTTTACCGGCGGTCGGGCGATGCCCAGCGCCCACGAGATCACCGCCTTTAATGCCGGGCGTTATAACTGGGTCAAGAAGCAGCTAGGGCAGTTTGACTGGACCGAGCATGCCGATCACACCGTGGTCTACTCCAACGGCACCCTGTACGGCGAATGGCCGGACGGGCGTAGCTTCAGTGGTAACCGTTATCTCGACCGCTTTGAGGTGCGTGACGGCAAGATCACCCGCATGGACGTCTGGAATGACAGCGCCGAGTGGATTCTCAGCCCGGAGATTGCGCAGCCCTGACAGGGGAGGCATAGCCACCGCCGGCGAACTGGCTTGGGGTGACGCCAATGTGTTTGCGAAAGGCAGCGATAAAGGCCGAGGTGGAGTCGTAGCCGCAGGCCAGCGCGATGTCGGTCACCCGCTCGCCGCGCTCCAGCATGGGCAGGGCGCTGAGCAGTCGCAGGCGCTGGCGCCAGGCGCGAAAGCTCAGGCCGGTGTCGCGCTGGAACAGGCGGGTGAGGGTTTTCTCGGAGCAGTCGAGCTGTGCGCTCCAGTCGCTCAGTGTCAGCGCCAGTTCGGGGTTGTCGAACAGCGCCTGACACACCTGCTGCAGGCGCGAGTCCTCCGGCCAGGGCAGGTACAGGCCG
>DBHE01000122.1 GCA_002296055.1 Pseudomonadaceae bacterium UBA836 | reverse complement strand
CGCATAAGCGGCCCGGTTGTGCTGGCGCCGATGGAAGGGCTGGCCGATGCGCCGATGCGCGATGTGCTGACGCGCATCGGTGGCATCGACTGGTGCGTCAGCGAGTTTATTCGCGTGACCGAGGGGCTGCTCAACGTGGGCACCATTCGCCGCGGTGTGCCGGAAAGCGAGCACGGCTGGCGGACCCGCGCCGGTGTGCCGGTGCGTCCGCAGTTGCTCGGCTCTGATGTGCGCTGGATGGGCGAGAACGCGGCGCTGCTGGCGTCGATGGATGCCCCGGCTATTGACATCAACTTTGGCTGTCCGGCCAAGACGGTTAACCGTCACCGTGGCGGCGCTGCGCTGTTGACCGAACCCGAGCTGCTGCGCGAGATTGTTGCCAGCGTGCGGGCGGCAACGCCGGCGCACATTCCCGTGACCGCCAAAATGCGCCTGGGCCTGACTGATACCAGCCAGACGCTGGAATGCGCGCAGGCGCTGGCGGACGGCGGTGCTGGTGAAATCACCGTACATGCCCGCACGAAGGTTGAAGGCTACAAGCCGCCGGCCCATTGGGAATGGCTGGCGCGTATTCGCGAGGCGGTAGAGGTGCCGGTGATCGCCAATGGCGAGGTGTGGACCACCGAGGATTACCGACGCATCCGTGAGGTCAGTGGCTGTGATGCGGTGATGATCGGCCGTGGTCTGGTGCGTTGCCCCGACCTAGGCCTGCGTATCGCGCAGGATACGGATGCCGCAGTGTTCGGTTGGGAGGCGCTGTGGCCTTGGCTGGCCGACTTTTTCAGCCAGACCCGCCTGCGGGTGGTGGATCGCCACTCGCCGGGGCGCCTTAAGCAGTGGTTGGCCTTGCTCGGGCAGCATTATCCGCAGGCGCGGGAGCTGTTCGACAGTTTGCGCCGAGAAACCTGCGCCGATGTTATTACGCGGCGTCTTGAGGGGCCGCTCGACAGCGCTGCCTGAACGGCCACGCTCAGGACTCCGGGCGATACCCCAGCCGTAACCCGCCCCAATGCTGTCCGGCGACGATTATCGGCACCGACAGGTCGTGCATCACTTCTCCGGTATCGCGTTTGTAGGTCTGCAGCAGTAGGGTCTGCTCATGGCTGCCACAGCGTCGTCCTGTTGGATCGTCAAACAACCGCTTGCTCCGGCAGTGCAGAGTGTCGTGCTGTACGTCGCCGGTCGGCGCCTTGCTAAATCGCTGGTTGTGGGTGGGCACATAGCCTGAGGGAATGGCGGCGATGGCGTAGACCAGCTCGGCATGTTGCTGCAGTAGTGGCTCCTGCAGGCCAGGCAACACCTGGTCAGTGTAGCTGTCGAAGGCGCTGTGATAACGCGCCGGGTTGCTACCGGCAATCAAGGTAAGGTTGCGATCAAACAGCGCGGCGCGCTGAATCTGTCCGCTGGCCAGGTCCGCCTCAAAACGCGTGGCAATGGCGTTAGCGGTTTGCTGCGCTGCTTCAAAGAAGCGTTGGTGGTAGTCATCCAGCGCGACATCGGCCAGCATCTCGCTGACCTGTTCAGCCAGGCCCACTAGGTTTGCGGCCTCGCTGCCCAAGCGTTGGGTTTGTTCGTCACTCTGGGCAATGTCGCCACGCACCTGCTCCAGCGCGCTGCTCAGGTTGGCGAGCTGGTCGCGATTAGTCAGGCTACCGGCGGCGATCTGCGCAGTCACCTCTTTAACCTCGCTTCCTTGCCGCTCAATAGCCTGCAGCTGCTCAGATGCTTGTTCAATCAATGTGACGCTGTTGTGCACCTGACCCACCAGTGCGGAGAAGTCGGCGTTGACTCGCTGGCTCTGCTGGTGCATTTGCTCAATGATGCCTGCAACCTCGCTGGTAGAGGCCGAGGTGCGTGCGGCCAGGGCGCGTACCTCATCGGCAACCACGGCGAATCCGCGCCCCATGTCGCCCGCTCGGGCTGCCTCGATGGCGGCGTTCAGGGCCAGCAGGTTGGTCTGGCTGGCAATGGCTTCGATCACCTCGGTGACCTGCACAATCTTGGCGCTCTGAGCGTTCAGGGCCTGCAGCATGGCGGTAGAGGTATCGGCTTGGGCGGCCAACTGGTGCATGACCTCGGTTGCTTGCTGCAACGCGTCACGGCCGCTGGCGCTGCTGGCACTGGCCTGTTCTGCAGCCTGGTCGGCACGTTCGGCATAGCGGCTGGTCGCGTCGACTTCAGAGGCGATCTGCTGGGCGCTGTCGGTCACCTGGCTGATTGCCTGTAATTGGGAGTGCTGGCGTGCGCGCAGCAGTTGTACGGAGTGGGCCACCTCGGCAGCGCCAATAGCGTTCTTACTGGTAGCGCGGGACAGTCGGGCGGTCAGTTCGTTGTTTTGGCTGTTGTCTGTCGTCAGCGCTGGTGCGGGGTCTTGTGGTGCATAGAACCAGGGCAGCCCCAGCCAGGGCAGAAGAGCGAGAATCAGCGCCGGTGCGGCGAGGTCGATGCCGGCGCTGTAGCAGAGCCAGCTGAGGGTGCAGAGCTGCAGCACAAGCACGGTCGCTTTGCTGCGGAGTCCGGTGGGCATGCGAAGGCTCCAGTGGCGCCTTGGAGGCGATTTTATTGTTATGGGTTGACGGCATTTAGCCAGCTGTCTCGTCGCAAGACAATGGCTCTTTGGTCTAGGGTTGCGTGGGTTGGCACTACAGCCTGAGCCCTACGGGTTACTCGGGCGGGGCTGGGGGGTATCGACAGGGGCGAGCAGTGCTGTCAGTCGCCGCGCAGGGTGCGGATAAAGCCGTTATCCAGCCTGTCCTTTAGCATGAGGGCAAGGCGGCTGCGCAGGGCGAGGCCGTTGCGGATAGCAATTGCCTGCTCGTCCGCTGTCGCCAGCAGGGCCAGGCTATGGCGCGAAGGCTTGAACGGGCGTGTCGCCTGGCCGCCGGACAGGACTTGGCTAAGGTTCTCAGCCAGCACTGCGCCCTGTCTCACCGCTTGCACACCGTTGTGCGGACAATCTGGCAGGCTGGCGCAGTCGCCGGTAGCGAATACCTGCGGGTGACTGCTGCTTTGTAAGTTGGGCTGGATGCGCACGGCACCCGTCGCATCGCAGGTTATGGCGCTCTCTGCGAGCCAGCGTGGCGCCATATTACCGCTTGCCAGCAGTGCCGCGTCGGCCGCGCTAATCGCCTGGCTGTCTTGCCACAGCTGGCCGCTCTGGATGGCAGTGACGGTTACGCCCTCGTGGTAACTGATGCCTCGCTGACGCAGCAGGGGGCGTACCAGGTTGGTCGCGCGTGCTGGCAGGGCAGCTAACAGCGGCCCTGCACTGAACAGGCTTAACTGCGTTGCCGGTAGCAACCTGGCTAGCGCCAAGGCCAGCTCTACCGCGGCGGCTCCGCCGCCGATGACCGCCAGGCGCTGTGGTGCGTCCTGTTGCTGCCAGGCACGGCACTGCTGATACAGCCCGGCAAATGGCTTGGCCGGCAATAGGGCAATGCTGTGATCGTTATCTACGGGTGCCTGTGGAGTACCTCCCACGCCCAGCGACAGCCACTGCCAGCGTAGCCGGCTTTGGTCGGCCAACTGAACCTGCTGGGTGTTGGCGTCTAGTTGGGTGATTTCGCCAAGCTGCAGCGATACGCCAACGGCGGCGCACAAGGGCGCCAGTTCAACGCAGCATTGCTCTGCCTGCCATCGACCAGCCAGCAGGCCGGGCAGCATGCCGGAGTACCAGGCCTGCGCAGTGGGGTTGATCAGGCAACTGCCGGCTGGCGCGCGGTACCCCTGGGCGCGCCAGCGCTGCAGGGTAACCAGGTGAGCATGGCCGGCGCCGGCCAGCAGCAGCGGAACAGAGGGCATTGTTGGGCTCCGGTTGGTGCGTGAATAGTCTTGGGTGATGGGTTCGCATTGGGTAGATTTATCTCAATATTTTGAAATCGACTTTCGCAGTGCGAACCTGATAGGCTCAAGATGCTGATAATTTAACTACAAGAAGGAGCATGGCGTGACCGAGAATAATAGCTATCCGTCGCCGGTGCGGGCTTGGTTGACCGTTGGTATTTTGCTGGTTGCCTATGTTCTTTCCTTTGTAGATCGACAAATTTTGAACCTGTTGGTTGAGCCGATTCGCCGCGACCTGCAGATCAGTGACACTGAAATGAGCCTGCTGATGGGGTTGTCTTTCGCCATCTTTTATACCGTAGCCGGGATTCCGCTGGGGCGGATTGCCGACAGCAAGAGCCGCCGTGGGTTGATTGCCGGTGGTGTTGCGGTATGGAGCTTGATGACCGCGTTCTGTGGTCTGGCTCAGCAGTATTGGCACTTCATTATTGGTCGCATTGGTGTGGGCGCGGGTGAAGCGGCGCTGTCGCCAGCGGCGTACTCGCTGATCGCCGACAGCTTTGCCCCCAATCGCCGCGCTACGGCCATCAGTGTGTACGCGATGGGTATTTACCTTGGTGCCGGTGCCGCGTTTCTGCTGGGCGGTATCGTGGTGACCTGGGCTAACGCGCGTGGCGCGATGGTGTTGCCGGTGTTTGGCGAGGTGCGCCCTTGGCAGCTGATCTTCCTGGTACTAGGCGCCGTTGGCCTGATGTTCTGTTTGGTGCTGCTGGCCATCAAGGAGCCGACGCGCAAGGGTATTGGCGCTGGTGTGGCGGTACCGCTCAAGGATGTTGCCAACTACCTGCTGGGTATTCGCAAGGCGGTGCTGTGCCACAACTTCGGGTTTGCCTGTCTGTCGTTTGCCTCCTACGGCGCGTCGGCGTGGATTCCGACCTTCTTCATCCGCAACCACGGGCTGACGCCCGGTGAGGTGGGCATCTACTACGGCTCGCTGGTGATGGTAGCGGGCTCGCTGGGCATCGTTTTTGGCGGACGTCTGGCGGATTTTCTGGCGCAGCGAGGCTGTCTGGATGCCAACATGCGGGTCGGCCTGCTGTCGGCTATCCTGACCCTGCTGTGCAATGTGGTGTACTTGGTGGATAACATGCCACTGCTGTGGACCATCATGTTCTTTAACGTCTTTACCGTGGCAATGCCCTTTGGCGTTGCTCCGGCGGCCATTCAGGAGATCATGCCCAACGCCATGCGCGGGCAGGCATCGGCGATCTACCTGTTCACCATCACCCTGATTGGCCTGGGTATCGGCCCGACCGCCGTTGCCCTGTTTACCGACTATGTGTTCCAGGACGACATGGCGGTGCGTTATTCCATATTCATCGTTGCCAGCGTGATAACCGTGGGCTCTATCATCCTTCTCGCTATGGGGCTAAAACCCTACCGAGAGGCACGGGACACGCTGACACGCTGGGGTGAACAACAGG
>DBHE01000103.1 GCA_002296055.1 Pseudomonadaceae bacterium UBA836 | reverse complement strand
CCCCGACAAGGACATTCACCTGTACATCAACTCGCCGGGTGGCTCGGTAACTGCCGGTATGGCGATTTACGACACCATGCAGTTCATCAAGCCTAACGTCAGCACTCTGTGTATCGGTCAGGCGTGCAGCATGGGCGCCTTGCTGCTGGCTGGTGGTGCCGAGGGCAAGCGTTTTTGTCTGCCGCATGCGCGCATGATGATCCACCAGCCGCTGGGCGGCTTCCAGGGCCAGGCCTCGGACATCGAGATTCACGCCCGCGAAATCCTATTCATTCGTGAGCGTCTGAACAAGGTACTGGCAGATCACACCGGCCAGCCGCTGGACGTTATTGCACGTGACACCGATCGCGACCGCTTCATGAGCGGCACCGAGGCGGTGGAATATGGTCTGATCGATAAGGTGCTGGAGTCGCGCACCAGCGCCGAGTAAGGCCACAGAGACCGGAACAGGCGTGTTACTGGCCGCTGACGTGCAACTCGTCGTGGCCAGATGCCGCCGGTACAAGTTTGATCGGGTCGCACTTGCAATGTGGGCATGTTGCCCCCATCTTTGTTACAAGAGCGATTCAAGAGTAGGGGTTTTCGATGACCGATATGACTGGGAAGGGTGACGACAACGGCAAGCTGCTGTATTGCTCCTTCTGCGGCAAGAGCCAGCATGAAGTGCGCAAGCTGATTGCCGGCCCCTCCGTGTTTATCTGCGATGAGTGCGTTGACCTGTGCAACGACATCATTCGCGAAGAAGTACAGGAAAGCCAGGCTGAAAGCAGCCAGCAAAAGCTGCCGACACCGGTAGAAATCTGCTCGATCCTTGACCAGTACGTGATTGGTCAACAACGTGCCAAGAAGGTGTTGTCCGTAGCGGTTTATAACCACTACAAGCGCCTTAATCAGCGTCAGGGCAAAGACGAAGTCGAGCTGGGCAAGAGCAACATCCTGCTGATCGGTCCGACTGGTTCCGGTAAGACGCTGCTGGCCGAAACTCTGGCTCGTCTGCTGAATGTACCCTTTACCATTGCCGATGCCACCACCCTGACCGAAGCCGGTTACGTGGGTGAAGACGTCGAGAACATCATTCAGAAACTGCTGCAGAAGTGCGATTACGATGTCGAGAAGGCCCAGATGGGCATTGTCTACATCGACGAGATCGACAAGATCTCGCGCAAGTCTGACAACCCCTCCATCACTCGTGATGTCTCGGGCGAGGGCGTACAGCAGGCGCTGCTGAAACTGATCGAAGGTACCGTTGCCTCTGTTCCGCCGCAGGGCGGTCGCAAGCATCCGCAGCAGGAGTTCTTGCAGGTTGATACCCGCAATATCCTGTTTATCTGCGGCGGTGCTTTTGCCGGTCTGGAAAAGGTTATCCGTGATCGCTCCGAGAAGAGTGGTATCGGCTTCAATGCCAGCGTGCGCAGCAAGGACGCCGGCAAGAAGGTCGGTGACACCCTGAAAGACGTCGAGCCGGATGATCTGGTGCGTTTCGGTCTGATTCCCGAGTTTGTCGGTCGTCTGCCGGTTATCGCCACGCTCAACGAGCTGGATGAAGACGCGCTGATCCAGATTCTGACCGAGCCGAAGAACGCGCTGACCAAGCAGTATGCTCGTCTGTTCGATATGGAAGATGTTGAGCTGGAGTTCCGTACCGACGCACTTAAGGCGATCGCCGGTCGTGCGCTGGAGCGCAAGACTGGTGCCCGCGGCCTGCGTTCCATCCTGGAAAGCGTGCTGCTGGAAACCATGTACGAGATCCCGTCTGCCGAGAACGTCAGCAAGGTGGTCATTGATGAGAACGTCATCAATGGCGACGCTCAGCCGCTGCTGATCTATCAGACGCCGGAGCAGCCGCCCAAGGCCGTCCCGGAAGACTGATCCGCGTTAACAGAACGCCGCCGCCAGGCGGCGTTTTGCTTTTTGTGGCAATTGTATTGCGCTAATCGACCGCCCCGCGCTTGTAATTTACTGGGGCTGCCCCCATCTTGAATGCATGAACCCGTCCTGTTTCGGTGCTGCCGTTACGGCCACCCCTCTTCAAGCGAGCCTCTGCCATGACGACTCCCGCTGAATATCCGCTTCTACCGCTGCGCGACGTAGTGGTCTATCCGCACATGGTCATCCCGCTGTTTGTCGGGCGTGACAAATCCATCAAGGCACTTGAATCCGCCATGGCCGGTAACAAGCAGGTGCTCTTGGTTGCCCAACGCGATGCCAGCGATGACGACCCTATTCGTGATGGCCTCTACGACGTAGGGACGTTGGCAACTATTCTGCAATTGCTGAAGCTACCAGACGGCACCGTGAAAGTGCTGGTCGAGGGTGAGCGTCGTGCCCGCCTGAGCAGCCTGGACGACTTTGACGGCTACCAGAGCGCCGAGATCGAGCTACTTGAGGAAGGCGCGCTGGACGAGCGTGAATCCGAAGTGCTGGTGCGTAGTCTGATGAGCCAGTTTGAGCAGTTTGTGCAGCTGGGTAAAAAGGTACCCGCCGAGGTGGTTTCCTCGCTGTCCAGCATTGATGAGCCGGGTCGATTGGTCGACACCATGGTGGCCCACCTGTCGCTCAAGCTGGACGAGAAACAGAAAATTCTGGAAATCCTGCCGCTGCGCGACCGCGTTGAGCATGTGCTTGGCGTGCTGGATGGCGAGATTGACCTGCTGCAGGTTGAGAAGCGTATCCGTGGCCGCGTGAAGAAGCAGATGGAGCGCAGCCAGCGTGAGTACTACCTGAACGAACAGATGAAGGCCATCCAGAAGGAGATGGGCAATCTGGACGAGGGCGAGGGCGAGTTCGACGAGCTGCGCCGCAAGATCGACAATGCTGGTATGCCGGAAGAAGCGCTGGCCAAGGCCAACGCTGAATTGGGCAAGCTGAAGATGATGTCGCCGATGTCAGCCGAGGCCACCGTCGTGCGCTCCTACATCGATTGGCTGACTGCCGTGCCGTGGAAGAAGGCCAGCAAGGTGCGACATGACATCGCTCGTGCCGAGAAGGTACTGGAGAGCGATCATTACGGCCTGGAAGAGGTCAAGGAGCGCATTCTTGAGTATCTGGCGGTACAGAAGCGGGTACGCAAGCTGAAAGGCCCTGTGCTTTGCCTGGTGGGCCCTCCGGGCGTAGGTAAGACCTCGCTGGGCGAGTCTCTGGCGCGCGCCACCAATCGCGAGTTTGTGCGTATGGCGCTGGGCGGTGTGCGTGACGAGGCGGAAATCCGTGGGCACCGTCGTACCTACATCGGCTCGCTGCCGGGCAAGCTGATTCAAAAGATGACCAAGGCTGGCGTGAAAAACCCGCTGTTCCTGCTCGATGAAATCGACAAGATGGGCCAGGACATGCGCGGTGATCCGGCCTCGGCGCTGCTGGAGGTGTTGGACCCCGAGCAGAATCACGCCTTCAACGATCATTACCTGGAGGTCGACTACGACCTGTCAGATGTGATGTTCATCTGCACGTCAAACTCGATGAATATCCCGGCGCCCTTGCTTGATCGCATGGAGATTATTCGCATCCCGGGTTACACCGAGGATGAAAAGATCAACATCGCCCAGCGCTACCTGGTACCCAAGCAGATCAAGAATAACGGTCTGAAAAAGGACGAGCTGACCTTCAGCTTTGAGTCGCTGCGCGACCTGATTCGTTATTACACCCGCGAGGCCGGTGTACGTGGCCTGGAGCGCCAGATTGCCAAGGTCTGCCGTAAGGTGGTCAAAGAGCAGGCCGGTGAGCGCAAGTCCAAGCCTGTGGTGCTGGATGAGGCTTTGCTGGAGCATTATCTGGGCGTACGCAAGTTCAAGTATGGGCTGGCCGAAGAAGCCGACCAGGTCGGGCAGGTAACCGGCCTGGCGTGGACGCAGGTAGGTGGTGAGCTGCTCAGCCTGGAAGCTGTGGTGGTGCCTGGTAAGGGCCGTCAAATCAAGACCGGCTCGCTGGGTGACGTCATGCAGGAGTCGATCAGCGCGGCGCTGACGGTAGTGCGTAGCCGCTCTGCGAGCCTGGGTATCGCGGCTGATTTTCACGAGAAGCAGGACATCCATATTCACGTGCCTGAAGGGGCAACGCCCAAGGATGGCCCGAGCGCCGGTATCGGTATGTGTACCGCGCTGGTCTCCGCGCTAACGGGTATTCCGGTGCGTGCCGATGTGGCCATGACTGGTGAAATTACCCTGCGTGGTCAGGTGCTGCCCATTGGTGGTTTGAAGGAAAAACTGCTGGCTGCTCACCGTGGTGGCATTCGTACCGTAGTGATTCCCCATGACAATGTGCGTGATCTGAAAGAGATTCCTGAGAAAATTCGCCAAAACATTGATATCAAGCCGGTAAAATGGATTGACGAGGTGTTGCAGATTGCGCTGCAATACCAGCCGGAGCCCTTGAAAGAAGGGGTTGAAGAGATGGTTGCAAAGGATGACAATCGCGAGACTGATGAACAGGGACGCATCAGTACTCATTGATCTGATCCGGGTCGACTGGCGGTTCGCTTCCCTCGGGAAGCATTGCCAATCGGCCTTGAGTCGCCGCAGGCACACTCCTTGACATGGTTTTTGACCGCTTGCTATAAAGCGGCTTCGACCTAAAGCAGGTATGCTGACTGGCCACAGCTTTGCTAAGACCAAAAGCTTACATAATGACTAACTACTCGTTGAACTAAATAAGGGGACTTAGAGTGAACAAGTCTGAACTGATTGATGCCATCGCTGCATCCGCCGATATTCCTAAAGCTGCTGCCGGTCGTGCTCTGGACGCCGTCATCGATTCCGTTACTGGTGCACTGAAGGATGGTGATTCCGTGGTATTGGTAGGTTTCGGTACTTTCGCTGTTAAAGAGCGTGCCGCTCGCACTGGTCGTAACCCGCAGACTGGTCAGCCGATCGAAATCAGCGCAGCCAAGATTCCCAGCTTCAAAGCTGGCAAGGCTCTCAAGGACGCCGTTAACTGATAGCGTCCCTGATCTGATGGCATGTCCGCGCTTGCGCAGACGTGCACGCGGGACCGGAGACCTGGCGGCCTGAGACGGCATCACAATCCGGTTCCGACAGTTAGCAGAAAGGCGCATCACCTCGATGCGCCTTTTTTGTTGGGCAAAGCAAAAAGACGACGCCGACACCGGTGGCCATCCAGAGCCTTAAAGTCGCAGGTAGCAGACAAGATTTCGGGGGCATGATGCTGCAAACAATGAGGGACAATGCGCAAAGCTGGGTCGCCAAGGTGATCGTAGGCGTCATTGTGCTGATTTTCGCGTTGACCGGATGGGAGTCCATCAGCCGCTTCACCAACGATGCCGAAACGGCAGCTGAGGTCAACGGGCAGACCATCACCAAGCTGGAGCTGGAGCAGGCCGTGGCGCTGCAAAAGCGTCAACTGGTGCAGCAGTTGCAACAGATGGGCAACCAGTTTGACTCCAGCATGATCGACGATGCGTTTTTGCGCACCTCGGTGCTCGACGGGTTGATTGAGCGCGCTGTGCTGCTGCAGGGCGCCGAGGACGCAGGTTTCCAGATCTCCGATCAGATGATCGACCAACTGATCCTCTCTACGCCGGACTTTCAGGTCGACGGCAAATTTGACGCTAATCGTTTCGATGTTGTGATTCGCAACATGGGCATGCCTTCGCGCATGGCCTTCCGCGACCTGGTGCGTCAGCAACTGATGATCACCCAGTACCGTAACGGTTACGAGGCAACCGCCTTTGCGACTCCCAAGGAGCGCCAGCAACTGGTCGCCCTTGAGAATCAGACCCGTGACTTTGCGGTGATCAACGTGCCGGTTGGTGAAGTTGATGCACAAGTCTCTGATGACGAAGTCGAGACCTACTACAACGACAACGCCAGTCAGTTCATGACTCCGGAGCGAGTGGTACTGGAGACACTGACACTCAAGCGCGCCGGCTTCTTTGATCAGGTGCAGGTAGACGAGCAGGCAGTCGAAGAGCTGTATCAGCGTGAGATCGGCAACCTGGCCGAGCAGCGCCGTGCGTCGCACATTTTGGTAGAAGTGGCTGACGATGACGCCGCTGCCAAGGAGAAAATTGACGCTGCGGCCGCGCGTATTGCCGCTGGTGAAGACTTCGCGGCAGTCGCGGCCGATGTCTCGGACGACACCGGCAGCTCGCGCGACGGCGGCGATTTGGGCTATATCGTCAAGGGCAGTTTTGATGACGCCTTTGATGATGCGCTCTTCGCTCTGCAGCCGGATGAGGTGTCCGCACCGGTGCGCAGCACCTACGGTTATCATCTGATCAAGCTGACAGATCTCAAGGCGCCCGAAGTCCCGTCATTGGATTCCATGCGCGAAGAGCTGGTGCAAGAGCTTAAGGTGCAGCAGGTGGAGCGTCGCTTTGTCGAGGCTTCGCAGGAGCTGGCTAACCTGGCCCACGAGGCCCCCGATCTGGCTGAGCCGGCTGCAGCGCTGGGCGTCAGTGTCGAAACCCTGGGCCCTGTTGAGCGCCTGGGCGGTGAAGGCCTGGCAGCCAACCCCAAGGTCATGAACGCCGCGTTCAGTGATGATGTGCTGAAGAACGGGTTTAACAGCGAGCTGCTAGAGCTGGATGCTGACACCGTTGCTGTTGTTCGCGTTAAGGAGCATCTGGAACCGTCACAGCGGCCGCTGACTGAGGTAAGCAGTGAGATTCGTGAGCAGCTGGCGTATGCCAAGGCCGAGCAGGCTGCTGCTGAGCGCGCCGCCTCGTTGGCCGAGCAACTGCGTGAGCAGACGCTGGACAGTGATGCGGTTGCCGAGCAGTTGGCGGCTGAGTGGCAGCTGCACGAAGCGGCAGCCCGTGCCGAGGGCGACATTGAGCCGGCACTGCTGCGTCAGGTGTTCGCGCTGCCCAAGCCGACCGCGGATGAGCCTGTCTACGCCAGCATCAAGCAGCCTGCCGGTGGTTACTGGCTGGTGTCGCTGCGTGGTGTTGCCACCGCTGAAGATGTGCAGTCAGCGGAGGGCGCGCCGGATCAGTATGCTTTGTTCGTTGCCGGGCAATCTGGACAACAGGACTTTGCCGGAGCGCAGCAGCAATTGCGCACTGATGCGGATATCGAGCGGCATTGATATCCAAATAGTCTGAACAAAAAAGGGCGCTTCGGCGCCCTTTTTTGTGGGCGGGTGTCACTCGAAGCTCGCGCCCTCGGGCGGGTGCGTGCGGACAATAAAAAAAGCCGACAGCACCTCGGGATGCGCTGTCGGCTCAAAATCCAGGCGTTCTCTGGGGGGCTTGCCTGGATGGAGCGGAGCTATTTCAGGGCAAAGCTGTAGCTGAGAATCAAACGGTTTTCATCGATGTCACGGGTGGCGTCGGAGCGAACCGTCGCGTTGCGCCAGCGCAGGGCCAGGTTTTTGAAGGTGCCGCTTTGCACGGTGTAGCTGACGTCGATGTCGCGTTCCCACTCGCTGCCTTCACTTCCTGCAACATCAAAGTTGTCACCGCTGACATAGCGGGTAAAGGCGCTAAGGCCTGGAATTCCGAGGGACGCGAAGTTGATGTCGTACCGTGCCTGCCAAGATTTCTCGTTGGCGCGGGTGAAGTCCAGGATCTGCACATAGTTGACCACGTAGGGGTCGGTTTCGGTCAGATAGGGGAAGGCCGTGTCACCGTCGCTGTGCTGGTAGCCCAGGCGGAAGGTGTGTGCGCCGGTCGCTGCTGACAGGGTCAGTGAGGTCAGCTGGTTGTCGATATCCAGCGGCTGATTGCCGTCGTCGCTGGTGTCAAACCAGGCCAGGTTGGCGCCAAGCTTCCAGTCGCCTACCGGTTGGTTGTGGATCAGGTTGATCAGGTTCTGGCCGTAGACGTCTTGCAGTTCGCCGCGCCACAGTCCAACGGTAGTGTTCTTGCTGTTGAAGGCATAGCTGCCGCCAAGGAAGTTGAAGCGATCCGAGGCGCCGCCAACGGTTGAGCGGATGTCTTCGCGGTTGCTGCTGTTGCGGTAGTTCACTTCGCGCAGCTGGCCGGCTTGAATGTCGAGGTTCTCGATTTCATTGATCGACAGGCTGGCCCCGGTGAAACTCTGCGGCAATAGGCGAGAGTCGCCGGAGCTAACGACCGGCAGTTTCGGCATCAGGCCGCCGACCTTGAGCACCGTGTCGGAAACGCGGGCTTTGACGGCCGCGGTGGCCTCGCTGTAGCTGTCTTTACCTTCGTCGCCAAAGCTGTTGGGCAGCAAGCCAGAGCCGGCGCGCTGGTCGTCTGAGTCCAGCTTCAGGCCGAGGCCTGCGTAGACATCGACACCAAAGCCGATGGCGCCTTGGGTGTAACCGGATTCGGCCTTGAAGATAAAGCCCTGAGCCCACTCTTCGGCCTTGGATTGCGCGCCGGGGTCGCGGAAGTCACGGTTGAAGTAGAAGTTGCGCAGTTGCAGTGTGGCAGTGGCATCGTCGGCAAAGCCAGCGGCTTGTGTCTGGCCGCAGGCCAGGGTGGCAGCAATGGCGAGCGCAAGGGGCGTCACATGCTTCATTTTTATTCTCCTGATGTGATTGGGTGGCGCGGAGAAAATAAAGCATGCAGCCGGCAGCATGGCCTTACGACCATGGTCGAACTGTCATCAAAGTGTCTTCTGACGGCGGCCGGCAAAGGCTTGATCTTGAGCGGCGGCGGCGCCGTAGTGGGGCGCCGCCGTACTTTAGTCTAATACGCCTCAGGACATGCCATTGGTGAAGGCCGGGTCGCTCATGTCAATTTCTGCCCGTATGCCTGCCAGCGCGCGGCTGTAGTGCAGTAGTACGTCGAGGTTGTAGCTCAGCCGCTGCCGCAAGCGCTGATCGGCCTCGGATTCGGGTTGCTCGCCGTTAAGCACGTGATTCACGTCGCGCACTATCAGGTGCTCGGGGATGTAGCACAAACGGCAGTTCTTGTAGCTGGAGGCGCGCAGTTCACTGATTGGAAAGGCGCCGCCCACTCCAGCAGAAATGCCGCCCAGCATGGCGGGTTTATGGGCCAGTTGCGCCTTGGTTGCATAAAGGAAGAAGTTCTTGATGGCCGGACAGGCCATGCCGTGCCATTCCGGCGCCAGTACTACCAGTGCGTCGGCGGCGGCCAGGCGCTTTTCGTAGTCGGCCCAGGGGCTGGGGCTGTCGTCGGGCCACAGGGGCAGCGGCTGCTCGCCCAGGTTGATCAGGTCTACGGCTTCAGTATTCAGATCGTGCGCGGTTATCAGCTGTTGCCGGATGAAGCGTGCCACCTTGGCAGTCTGGCTGTCGGGCCGGCCGCTGCCGGAAATGATGACAATATTCTGCATGTAACCTCCTGTTGAGTTCTCTAGGGAAGCACTGATTAATTCCGCATGCCCTCTGACGTTCAGGCTGGGCCGCATCCGGCTGGGTTGCAATCAAGGCGTGGTTTCGAAGGCTTGTCTGGACCTGTCGAGAAATCACAACGCAGAGTGCGGCCCAGCCTGTACGCCCCGTAGGGCGAGCGTTCAAGCATGCATCTGCTGCGTTGC
>DBHE01000225.1 GCA_002296055.1 Pseudomonadaceae bacterium UBA836 | reverse complement strand
GGCCCGCCCAGCTATATGCAGGATGTGTCGCAGATCCCCGATGCGGTGCCGACACCGCACACTGGAGCCTACAAGGCGTCCCCGTATACGGTGCTGGGGCAGCGCTATCATCCGATGCAGGATGGGCGCAATTACCGTGAGGAGGGCACTGCCTCCTGGTACGGCACCAAATTTCATGGTCAGAACACCGCCAACGGCGAGCTGTATGACCTCTACGGCATGACCGCAGCGCACAAGACGCTACCGCTGCCGAGCTATGTAGAGGTCACCAACCTGGAAAATGGGCGCAAAATCATTGTGCGGGTAAATGATCGCGGTCCGTTCTATTCCGACCGCATCATTGATCTGTCCTTTGCCGCTGCCAAGAAGCTCGGCTATGCCGACCAGGGTACCGCCCGCGTGCTGGTGCAGGGCATTGACCCGGTGGCCTGGCAGCAGCAGAACAACCCCAGCTATCTGGTAACCCGTGAAGCAGTGAGTGCGGCTCCTGTGGCTGCTGCCTTGCCGCCAGAGCCAGTTGAAAACGTGCAAACTGGCCTCTATCTACAGGTCGGCGCCTTTTCTTCAAATCAGGCTGCCGAAGCGCTGCGCCAGCGTGTGCAGGGCGTAGTCGGCAGCAATGTCTGGGTCAGTCCGGTGCAGGTTGATACCCGCACTTTGCATCGTGTTCGGGTTGGCCCGCTGTCCAGCCAGGACGAAGCGCGGCGGATGATTGAAACCCTGCGCGTGGCCAACCTGGGTACGCCCACGCTGGTCACCGTGAACTGAACAGCTGTATCCATAACAACGTATCTCTCCACCATATTGTGAGCACCATGTTGAAAAAACTGATTTCGACCCTGCTGATTTCCTCCGCCGTTGTCGTGACCGGCGCTGCCCATGCGCAGAGCCCGGCCACGCCGACGCTGAACGCGCCTTCTGCGGCAGCACCTATCGTGCCTTCGGCGCCGGACTTGGCGGCTACCAGCTACCTGCTGATCGACGCCAACAGTGGTGCGGTACTGGTCGAAAACAACGCCGACAATCCGTTGCCGCCTGCCAGTTTGACCAAGATGATGACCAGCTACATCGTCAGTCAGGAGATCAAGCGCGGTCAGATTGCTGAAAACGACCCCGTGCTGGTGAGTGAGAAGGCCTGGCGCATGGGCGGCTCCAAGATGTTCATCCGCGTGGGTACCGAGGTGTCGGTTATCGACCTGCTGCGTGGGGTCATCATCCAGTCCGGTAACGACGCCAGTATCGCGTTGGCCGAACACGTTGCCGGCAGTGAAGATGCGTTTGCCGACCTGATGAACGCTCAGGCTCAGCGCCTGGGCATGACCAACAGCCACTTCGTTAACGCCACCGGTTGGCCGGCTGAAGACCACTACGCCTCGGCTCGTGATCTGGCCACCCTGGCGCAGGCGATCATCCGTGATGACCCCAAATCCCATT
This sequence comes from Pseudomonadaceae bacterium UBA836, assembly GCA_002296055.1. Lineage (GTDB taxonomy): Bacteria > Pseudomonadota > Gammaproteobacteria > Pseudomonadales > Pseudomonadaceae > Halopseudomonas. The sequence goes on along the minus strand of DBHE01000225.1, from coordinate 2,579 downwards.
ACGCTATTTACGGCGAAAAGGAATTTGTCTGGAACGAGATCCGCCAGCCCAACCGTAACCTGATGCTCTGGCGTGACAGCACGGTGGACGGCCTGAAAACCGGCCATACCGAAGAAGCCGGTTATTGCCTGGTGGCGTCTGCGAAGCGCGATGACATGCGTTTGATCTCGGTGGTCATGGGTACCACCAGTGAGGCCGCACGCGCTGCAGAAACCCAGAAGCTGCTGACCTGGGGCTTCCGCTTCTTTGAAACCAAAACCTTCTATCAGCCGGGTCAGGTACTGTCTGAAGAGTCCGTCTGGAAGGGCGCTCAGGACAGCGTTGAGCTGGGCCTGCAGGACGGTCTGATGCTGACGCTGCCCAAGGGGCAGGCAGACAAGCTGGAGGCTGGCCTGACCTTGAATAAGCCTATCGTCGCGCCGATCCAGGTTGGTGATGTGCTGGGCGAGGTCGAGGTCAAGCTGGGCGATGAAGTGGTGCACAAGGCGCCGCTGGTTGCCCTGTCTGCGGTTGAAGAGGCCGGCTTCTTTGGTCGCCTGTGGGACAGCATCCGCCTGTTCTTCTACGGCCTGTTTGACTGAGGAGTACCCCATGGCTGATGTAAGCGAGCCTCAAGCGCCAAAAATCGAGTTTCCCTGCCAGTACCCGATCAAGGTGATAGGTACAGCCAGCGACGATTTTGCCGAGGCGATCTGCCAGATAGTCAAAAAGCACGACCCGGGCGCAGATACCGGCGCGATTGAGCTAAAGGACAGCAAGAACGGTCGCTTTCTGTCACTGCGTATCGTGATTACCGCAACTGGGCAGCAACAACTTGAAGCGCTGCACCGTGATCTGAAGGCGACCGGCCGCGTGCACATGGTGCTGTGATGGCGGCCTCGGCACCCCTGCAGGTGCGCCATCTGGGGCTGGTTGACTACCAGCCCACGCTGGAGGCCATGCGTCGGCTGACTGAAGAGCGTGGCCCCGACACCCCTGATGAAATCTGGTTGCTGCAGCATCCCCGTGTGTTTACGCAAGGGCAGGCAGGCAAGGCGGAGCACGTGCTGGCCCCCGGAGACATTCCGGTGGTGCAGGTCGAGCGAGGTGGTCAGGTAACCTACCATGGCCCCGGCCAGCTGGTTGGTTATCTGATGCTGGATTTACGCCGCCAGGGGCTGGGCGTGCGCGACCTGGTTACGGCTATGGAGCAAAGCCTGGTCGATGTGCTCGCATTGCATGGCGTGGTTGCAGCCCCTAGGGCGGATGCGCCCGGCGTCTATGTGGGCGCCGACAAAATAGCCTCGCTGGGATTGCGTGTACGCCGTGGCTGCTCGTTCCATGGCCTGGCGCTGAATCTGGATATGGATCTGGAGCCCTTTGGCCGAATTAATCCCTGTGGCTATGCGGGGCTGCGCATGACGCAGCTGAGCGAGCACGTCGCCCAGCCGGTGGATATCGAGGTGATTGAGCAGCAGCTGGCCCAGGCGCTGCGGGTGCGGCTGGGCTACAGCGCCTAGCGGCGCTGTTAGCCGAGATTCAATGCGGGAATCAGGCTGACGGTGCTGGTGTCCTGCTTCTGGCCCGGCACCGGGACGGGGGCCGCTAGGCCTAGGTTGTTCTTCTCGAACACCCGATCGGCGCGGTAGCTGGAGCGCACCAGCGGGCCCGCCGCCACTTCCATAAAGCCCATTTCCAGCCCTACCTCACGGTAGCGGTTGAATTCTTCCGGGCTGACCCAGCGTTGAACGGCCAGGTGATTGCGGGTTGGCTGCAGGTATTGGCCGAGGGTGACGATATCAACGCCAATCTCGCGCAGCTCCTTGAAGGTCTGCAGGATCTCGTCGTCGGTTTCGCCCAAACCAACCATCAAACTGGTTTTGGTCAGTACCTGTGGACGGTGTTTCTTGGCGTGAGCCAGCACATCCAGTGTCTTGCGGTAACCTGCGCGTGGGTCACGCACCTCGTGGGTCAGGCGCTCGACGGTTTCGACGTTCTGGGCGAAGACTTCCAGGCCAGAATCGACCACTGCCTCGATGGCGCTCAGCTCGCCGTCAAAGTCGGGGGTCAGGGCCTCAACCACCACCTGCGGAGTACGTTGCTTGATAGCGCGTACGCAAGCGGCGTAATGGGCTGCACCACCGTCGTCCAGGTCATCCCGGTCGACCGAGGTTAGTACGATATAGCGCAGCGCCATCAGCTCGACTGACTTGGCGGTGTTGTCCGGCTCTTCCTTGTCCAGCCAGCCGTTGGGGTTGCCGGTATCCACGGCGCAGAAGCGGCAGGCGCGGGTGCAGACCGAGCCCATCAGCATGATAGTGGCCGTACCGTTGGACCAGCATTCTCCCATGTTAGGGCAGTGGGACTCCTGGCAGACCGTGCTCAGGCGGTGTTCGCTGACGTTGCGTTTGACCGCTTCAAAGCGATCGCCGCCGGGGGCTTTGACGCGCAGCCATTTTGGCTTGGGGGAAAACACCTGAGGTTCGGCACTGTTGCGGCGTTTCTGGCCGTCCTTGATGGCGGCGATACCTTGGGCGTTGCGAAACTTCTCGCCACTGGCAACAGACTTCTGCGGGCTGTCGGACATGGGGGGCAGGACT
>DBHE01000128.1 GCA_002296055.1 Pseudomonadaceae bacterium UBA836 | reverse complement strand
ACCCAGCGCGCGGCGCCAGCCGATAAAATCACCGGCCATGTGCGCCGACAGCATCACGTTGGGCATATCCCAGAGCGCATGCCCTTCGGGCAGTGGCTCAGGGTCAACAACATCCAGTACCGCAGCGCCGAGCTGACGACGCTTAAGGGCGTCGACCAGATCGTCGGTGACCACAATCGCGCCACGGCCGACATTCACCAGTAGCGCCTCGCGGCGCATCAGCGCCAGGCGATCACGGTTAATCAGCCCGCGTGTGTCCTCGGTCAGGGGCGCGGTGATGATCACCACGTCAGCCTCGGGCAACACCGCATCCAGCTGGTCGCTGGCCAGAACGCGGGTAAAGTGCGGCGCCTCGCGCGCCGTGCGGGCGATGCCGGTCACCTCGATATCCAGTGCCGCCAGCAGCCTGGCCACTTCGCTGCCGATTGAGCCGGCACCGATAACCAAGGCCTGCTGACGCGCGGCCAGCGCGGTTTCGCGGTGCTGCCACTGGTGCTGACGTTGCAGCCGCAGGTTGCCGAGGCTGTCCTTGGCATGCATCAGCACCGCGCCCAGCACATACTCGGCAATGCCCAGATCAAACACCCCTCGAGCATTGGTGAGCAGCACATCGCTGTCCCACAGCGCCGGAAACATCAAGGCATCGACCCCGGCGCTGGTGGCGTGCACCCAACGAATGCTGTGCTCCGCTGGCCAGCAGCCTTCGAGCAACCCGGTGCGAAAGTCGGTCACCACCAGCACATCGGTCTGCGGCAGGTGCACGCGCAAATCAGCCTCATCGCTGACCGTGCGCAGCTCCACCGTGGTGGGCAAGTCATCAAGCCCCGGCAAGGGCTCCTCACCGGGGGCGACCAGCACCAGAATCCGTGTCACGCAGCCACCTGCTGCGCCGCGCGGGCGAAGCGAGCGACCGCTTCGTCAATTTCGGCGCTACTGACCGTCAGTGGCGGCAACCAGCGGACGATTTGCCCCTCGGTACCGCAGCGCAGCAGCAGCAAGCCTTCGGCCTCTGCGGCGCTGGTCAGACGTGCGGCCAGATCGCCACGCGGCGTGCGGTGATCGTCGGCAATCTCCATGCCTTGCATCAGCCCCTTGCCGCGCAAGGTATCTATCATCGGGAAGCGCTGCTGCAGGCCCTGCAGGCGCTCGGTGAGTAGCCCACCCTGCTCCGCCGCGTTGGCCACCAGCTGTTCCTTGTCGATCACTTCCAGCGTCGCCAGGGCTGCGGCGCAGGCCACGGCGTTGGCGCCATAGGTGCCGCCTTGGGAGCCTGCCAACCCCTTGCTCATCAGCGATTCAGAGGCCGCAATGGCCGACAGCGGAAAACCGCTGGCCAGCCCCTTGGCGGTGATCACGATATCCGGGGTAACGTCAAAATGGTTGTGGCTCCAGAACCGCCCGGTGCGGCCGTAACCGGCCTGGATCTCGTCGCAGATCAGCAAGATGCCGTGCTGTCGGCAGCGCTCGGCCAGCCCCTGCATAAAGGCTGTGTTGGCCGGGTAGTAGCCGAACTCGCCCTGCACCGGCTCAATCAGCATGGCGGCGGTATCACTGGGCGCGGTGCGGGTCTTCAGAATATGGTCAAGCTCGCGCAGGGCAAACTCGGTGGCCTGCTCCTCGCTCCAGCCGTAGCGGTAGGCGTGCGGAAAGGGCGACACTTCAACCCCGGCCATCATCGGGTGAAAACCGGTGCGCACCTTGGTGCCGGAGGTGGTAAGGGAGGCGGCCGCCATGGTGCGGCCATGAAAGCCCCCGTCAAAGACGATGATATTGGCCCGCCCGGTGGCCTGGCGTGCTAGGCGCAGCGCCGCTTCTACCGACTCGGAGCCGGAATTGGCGAAGGCCACCGAGTCGATGCCCTCGGGCATACGTTCGGCCAACGCATCGGTCAGTTCCAGCATGGGCCGGTGAGCAACCGTGGTGTACTGGGCGTGAATGACGCGGCCAACCTGCTCTTGGGCGGCGGCGACCACGGTGGGGTGGCAATGGCCGGTGCTGGTCACACCGATGCCGGAGGTGAAGTCCAGATAGCGCCGACCTTCGGTATCGACCAGCCAGCTGCCTTCGCCGTGATCGACACAGACCTGGCTGGCCTGCTTGAGCAGCGGTGACAAATGGTGCATAGCCATCTCTCCTGTCCTTTCGGCGGGCCGAAGCCCGAGTCTGATCGGCCAGCAACTCGCAGAGCGAGTCCTGACACGCGAGCGGGATTTACTGCAGCGCGGCAATCACGCCAGCAGTCACATCCCGACAGGTCCGCCGTTGGCCAGCTGTGGTCGCCAGATCCTTGGCAACCGCTTGGCGCAGGCGTTCGGCAGCCTGTGCGCAGCCCACCCAGTCCAGCATCAGGGCTGTGGTGAGCAGCATGGCAGCAGGGTTTGCAAGCCCCTGACCGGCGATATCCGGCGCGCTGCCATGTGTGGGTTCGAACAGCGCGGGCATGGCACGGCTGTCCGGGTTGATATTGCAAGACGGCGCCAGCCCCAGTCCACCCGATAGCACAGCGGCCAGATCCGTCAGAATGTCTCCATGCAAGTTGCTCGCCACCACCACGTCGAAGGTCCAGGGGCACTGCACAAACTTCATGCAAGCCGCATCGACCAGCTCATGGTGCACGCCTATTTCCGGGAATTCGGCGGCAATCTCGGCAAACACCTCGGTGTACATATCGCCCCAGTAGGGCTGAGCGTTGCGCTTGGTAATCAGGCATACCTGTGCACCAGCACGGCCCTTGTCTGCGCAGTGAAAGTGCCGCGCATCGGCACCCCGCGCCTCCAGCCGCTCACGGGCGCGGACAAAAGCATGGCGGATCAGCCGCTGGGTGGCGCGCCGGGTGAACACCTCCAGCTGGGTGGCCACTTCATCGGCCGTGCCCCGGTGCAGGCGCCCGCCCTGATTGACGTACTCGCCCTCGCTGTTTTCACGAATCACCAGCATGTCGACCTCGGCGGCGCGCGGGTCTGCCAGATACTGGGGCGCGCCAGGCAGCAGCCGCGCGGGCCGCTCGCAGGCCCACAGCCCCAGCCCCTTGCGAAACTGCAGCAGCGGCGACAGCGAAACACTGTCGGGCAGGCAGTAGCGGTTTGCATCACTGAGCGGCCCCGGATCGCCCAGCGCGCCCATCAGCAGCGCGTCGTAGGCCTGCACCTGGGTCATGGCATCGGCGGGCATCATCTCGCCATGCCGCCGATGCCAGTCGGTCGAGGGCCACTCCAGCCAATCCCAGGTCAGGCCCAGTGGCGCTTGCTTATCCAGCGCCTGCAGCACCTCGGCAGCGGCGACCATCACCTCCTGGCCGATGCCGTCGCCGGGCATCAGGGCGATGCGCCGTGGCTCAGCCATAGCTTATTCCCCACCCATGCACAGGTACTTGATTTCGGTGTACTCATCCAGCCCGTGACGTGAGCCCTCGCGGCCCAGACCGCTGGCCTTGACCCCGCCGAAGGGTGCGGCCGCATTGGAGACGGCACCTTCGTTGACGCCGATAATGCCGGCTTCCAGCGCATCGGCAACGCGCCAGACGCGGTGAATGTTGGTGCTGTAGAAGTAGGCTGCCAGCCCATAGGGCGTGTCGTTGGCCAGCTCGATGGCCTGCTCCTCACTGTCGAAGCGAATCACCGCCGCCAACGGACCAAAGGTTTCATCAGCGCACACCTGCATGTCCGGGGTCACGCCAGTCACCAGCACCGGCTCCACGTAGTTGCCTTTGGCCTCGCCGGGTGATGCGCCAGCAACATGCTTGGCGCCCTTGGCCAGCGCATCGTCAAAGTGCTCCTGCACCTTTTGCACCGCTGCCCGGTTGATCAGCGCAGACTGGGTTACGCCCTCTTCAAAACCGTCACCCAGCTTGAGTTTGCCCATGGCCTCGGCCAGCTTCTCGACAAAGCGGTCATGCACACCGCTCTGCACCAGAAAGCGGTTGGCGCACACGCAGGTCTGCCCGGTATTGCGGAACTTACTGACCATGGCGCCTTCCACTGCGCGGTCCAGATCAGCGTCGTCAAAGACGATAAAAGGCGCGTTGCCGCCCAGCTCCAGCGACACCTTTTGCACATGCTCGGCACATTGGGCCATCAGCTGACTGCCGACGCTGGTCGAGCCGGTAAAGCTCAGCTTGCGCACCGTCTCGCTGCTGGTCAGCACATCACTGATCATCGACGCCTTGCCGGTGACCACGTTGAACACACCGGCCGGAATACCCGCCTCTTCGGCCAGTACACCCAGCGCCAGCGCGGTAAAGGGTGTGGCGCTGGCGGGTTTGACGATCATCGAGCAACCGGCAGCCAGCGCGGCGCCGGCCTTGCGCGTAATCATCGCTGCCGGGAAATTCCAGGGGGTGATCGCGGCCGTCACACCAATCGGCTGGCGGGTCACCACGATATGCTGCCCGGGCTTGGCACCGGGAATGGTCTCGCCGTATACCCGGCGTGCTTCCTCGGCAAACCAGCGGATAAAGGAGGCGGCGTAATCCACCTCACCGCGTGATTCAACTAATGGCTTGCCCTGCTCCAGCGTCATCAGGCTGGCAATGTCCTCGCGGTGCTTGAGCATCAGGTCGTACCAGCGCATCAGCAGATCGGCGCGTTCCAGCGCGGTGGTCTTGCGCCAGCTGGCAAAGGCCTTGTCGGCCTGGGCGATGCAATCATTAAGCTGAGCTTCGCTCAGGCTGGGCACGCTGCCGATAATCTCGCCGCTGGCCGGGTTATCTACCTCGATGGAGGCGCCATCGCTGGCGTCGATCCAGCTACCAGCAACCAGACATTGCTGGCGAAACAGGCGGGGTTCGGCAAGACGGGACGGTGCAGACATAGCGGCCTCCTGGGGCAAGACGATGTAGGAGCAGGACGGCCCTGCTCAACTAAAAAACGATACGCAGTGCTCTGCGCAAAAGACGCCCCGCGAGCGGCGTGGCGAAGATATAACCGGCAGGGCACTGTTTCAGTCGACCGCGCTCCGGTCAGCGTGTTCCCCCACGGTCAGCACCCTCCTCCACAGGGTAGGCAGGATAAACAGCAGACGCAAACAGCCAGCGGGGTTTGAACCAGAGCCGGTTTGGCGGGTCGACGTAGAAGCAGTATCACCCTGCCAAACACGCAAATAAGGAGCACCCCATGCAACGGATCACCCACACTCTCGCCGGCCTGCTGCTGGCCGGCAGCGCCAGCCTCGCCTTTGCCCAAACCGCCGCACCGGAAGACGCCAAGGTGTTTTTCATTTCCCCCAGCGACGGCGCGACCGTCAGCTCCCCGGTCACCGTGCAGTTTGGCCTTGAGGGCATGGGCGTGGCACCAGCAGGGGTTGAACGCCCCGGCACCGGCCACCACCACCTGCTGATCGACACCGACACCCTGCCGCCGGCAGGCCAACCCATTCCTGCCGACGACAATCATGTGCACTTCGGCGGTGGCCAGACCCAGACCAGCCTCGACTTGCCACCCGGCGAACATACCCTGCAGCTGATTGTCGGCGACCACTACCACATCCCGCTGTCGCCCTCGGTTACTTCCGAGCAAATCACCATCACGGTCGAGTAACCGCAGCAAGCCGGCGCTGATCAGGGCTTACCCTGGTCAGCGCGTTGCTGGTGGATCTGCGCCCACTGCTGCGAGCTGCTGCCCAGCAGCACATTCATGCGGGCAAAGTAGGCCTGCAGATCGCTGACACTCAACTCGCCATAGGTGCGGGCGAATTCCAGCTCTCGGCGCAGATCAACCAGCGCGTAGAACACCTCGCGCTCGTGCTGCCACAGTTCGCGCAGTCGGCGCATCTCGCCCCAGGCCGTCACCGCGCTCACTCCCGCGCTCAGACACAACACCGCGAACTGGCTGTAGCGCTCGCCACCCGGCAACAGCAGGCCGAGCCCCGCCACCACGGACGTTACCGCAGTCAGGCCGATCACCAGATTCTGGCACCGCCGATACAGCCTCTTGTGCTTATCCGACTCGCGATCAAAGCGCTGAATGTTGTCCTCCAACTCCCCCAGCAAATGGGCCTGCGCCTGAGTCTGCATGCTGCCTCCCTGTGGCTCACCCGGCCTACTTCTCGAGCATAGACGCCAGTGCGGTTGCCGGCGCTGCAACGGGAACTGCGGCGCGACTTTGCGGCCTAAGCGCTCAGATACCTATTGCAAGGAATTCGCACCATGCTTCGAGGGACTGTTCTGCTCAGTGCCGCCTTCAGCCTCTGCCTGCCACTCGGCCTGCAGGCCGCCGATTTCAGCTTCGAAAACGTCATTACCCAGGCGCGCGAACGCGCTGAAGCGGCTTACTCGCCGCCCAAGGAAGTGCCGCGCTTTCTGCAAGAACTCAGCTTCGACGATTACCAGGGCATCCGCTTCAAACCCGAGAACAGCCTTTGGCACGAGAGTGAATCGGCGTTTCAGGTCATGCCCGTGCCCCCCGGTCTGTTCTACCGCCATCCGGTCCAGGTACACGTCATCGATGACCAGGGCGTATCGCCGCTGACCTTCGCCAAGAACCAGTTCTCCTACCCCAATACAGAGGTCGAACGGCTGGTACCCGCCGACCTCGGCTACGCCGGCTTCAAGCTGACGTTTCCACTCAAGGGCGACGACCAGGCAAACCAATTTCTGGTGTTTGCCGGCGCCAGTTACTTCCGCGCGGTGGGCCGGGACAACAACTTTGGTATTTCCGGACGCGGCCTGGCGCTCAACACGGGCCTGCCCGGCGGCGAGGAGTTTCCTGACTTTGTCGAGTTCTGGCTCGAACGCCCGGCGCCAGACGCCACCAGCATGACCTTCTACGGCTTACTCGACAGCCCCAGCATGAGCGGCGCCTACCGATTTGTGGTGACGCCGGGCGAGCACACCGTGCTGGCCGTGGAGTCGGTGCTGTTTCCACGGCAGGACGTGGAACTACTTGGCGTTGCGCCGCTGACCAGCATGTTCTACTACGGCGAAAACAGCATCCGCCCACGCGGCGAGTGGCGCCCCGAAGTGCACGATTCCGATGGTCTGCTGATTCACGATGGCGGCAGTGGCGAGTGGCTGTGGCGGCCGCTGCGCAACCCGGCCACCCTGCGCATGGATTATTTCAGCGTGCAAAATCTGCGCGGTTTCGGCCTGCTGCAACGCGACACCGATTTTCGCAGCTATCAGGACCCGGAAGCCATCTACGACGGTCGCCCCAGCGCCTGGGTCGAGACCGACGGCAACTGGGGGCCAGGCAAGGTGGTGCTGGTGCAGATCCCCACGCCGGACGAAACCAACGACAACATAGTCGCGTTCTGGCAACCGGGCGACGCGGTGCAACGTGGCAAGCCGCTGAAACAGCGCTACCGCGTGCTGTTTGGCGACGAGTCAGTCGCCAACAGCCGCCTGGCCAGTGCGCGTGAAAGTTTCGTTGGCGACGGCATGCGCGTTGGCGGCGGCAACGAGGAAGGCGCACTGCGTCTGATTGTCGACTTTGCCGGCGGCCCGCTAGACGCGCTGGATGCCGACGCCGCCGTCATCGGCGAGGTGGAGATGCAGCATGAGGGCGAACTAATCGAGCAGTTTGTCCAATACCTGCCGGCGCTGAAACGCTGGCGCCTGTCGATGCTGGTGCGCCCCGCTGCAGATCAGGCACTGGCCCTGCGCGCCCATCTGCGAGAGGGCGAGAACAGCCTGAGCGAAACCTGGCAATACGAACTACCCGCCGGCAGCGACCTGCTGGCCACCCCGGAGTAAGCCATGCAGCCGCCAGACAGCGACGTCATTTTGCAGCGCATCCTGGCCTATTGGTACTGGGCCGGGCTGCCACTGGGACGTGAACGCGAGCTCAAGGCCCTGGCCATCACCCGTCAGGCACTGCAACAGCAACAGCGACCAGCACTGGAGGTCGCTATGCAGGCCGCCCGCGCTGATCTGCCGAGCGACACCGATATTCCCCCTGCCGCGCCGCCCCTGCGTCGGGGTAGCCTGCGCTACGGAGCTTACTGATGACCAGCCTGCCGCCGACCCTGCTGCCCGCCAGTACGCGCCCGCAGGACAACTGGCGCAGCAGTGCGCGACGTCGACGCGTGCTGTTGCTGACGCTGGTACTGGGACAGACCGCTGCAGCCACCTGGTTTCTGCTCTCGGTATTGCCATACCACGGGCGCACCTGGGTCGAGGTAGGTATCGCAGCGCTGTTTGCACTGTTGTTCACCTGGCTTTCGTTGGGTTTCTGGATCGGCCTGATCGGCTTTGTATTGCGCCGCTGTGGCGGGGACCAGCGCAGTCTATTGCGGCGCCAGGACCCGCAAACCCTGGCCGCTACTCCGTTGGCGCGTACCGCCGTGGTCATGCCGATTTACCATGAGCCGGTGGCGCGCAGCCTGCTGGGGCTGAAAGCCATTTACCAAAGCCTGCAAGCCAGTGGCGAACTGCAGCACTTTGATTTCTACATTCTCTCCGACAGCCGAGACGCCGACGTGTGGCTGCAGGAGCAGGCAGCCTGGCAGGCCCTGCGCCTTGAACTGGGCGCGCAAGCACGCCTGTTCTACCGCCGCCGCAAGCTCAACCTGAACCACAAGAGCGGCAACATTGCCGACTTTCTGCGGCGTTGGGGCCGCGATTACCAGTACATGGTGGTACTGGATGCCGATAGCCTGATGGGCGGCGACACCATCGTACAAATGGTGCAATTGATGGAGCGCCACCCGCAGGTTGGCATTCTGCAATCCAGCCCCCGCCTGCTCAACGCACAGTCGCTGTTCGCACGTATCCAGCAATTCGCCAACCAACTGTACGGCCCGCTGTTCACCACCGGCCTGGCGGCCGTGCAATTGGGCGAGGCCGCTTTCTGGGGGCACAACGCCATTTTGCGCATTCGCCCCTTCATGCAGCACTGCGGCCTGCGTCGTCTGCCGGGCTGGGGCCTGTTCAAGGGCTCGGTGCTCAGTCACGACTTTGTCGAAGCGGCTTACATGGGCCGCGCCGGCCAGGAGGTCTGGCTGGAGCCGGAACTGCACGCCAGTTATGAGGAATCGCCACCCACCCTCAGCGATGAGCTGACGCGCGATCGCCGCTGGGCCAAGGGCAACCTGCAGCACCTGTGGCTGATGCTGTTCAGCCGACGCCTGCGCCTGGCCCATCGGCTGGCCTTTCTCAACGGCATCATGGGGTATCTGGCCTCGCCGTTGTGGTTCGGCTTTCTGGTGCTTACCACGGTGGAAGTGGCGCGACTGGTGCTCTGGCCAATCAACTATTTCCCGCAGCCCAATCAGCTATTCCCGCTGTGGCCTGAGTGGCATCCAACCAAGGCGCTGGCGTTAGTTGGTATCACCCTGACCCTGCTGTTTGTGCCCAAGCTACTGGCCCTGGCTGATGTCCTGCTCAGTGGGCAACGTCAACGCTACGGCGGCGCTCGCCGTTTGTGTCTTAGCGTGCTGCTGGAGTCCCTGGCCTCCGCCCTGCTCGCCCCGATCCGCATGCTGGCGCACAGTCGCTATGTGGTAGAGGCCCTGTTCAATGTCAACCTGCGCTGGGCCGGGCAAAACCGCAGCGGCGAAACCAGTTGGCTGGCGGCGGTGCTCGATCAGGGCATTGGCAGCCTGATCGCACTGGGCTGGTCGGCTTTTGCCCTGTGGCTGCAGCCGATGTTCTTCCTCTGGTCCCTGCCGGTCGCTGTGCCACTGGTGCTAGCTGCACCATTGTTTGTCCTGTTCAGCCGCATTGGCATCGGCACCTGGTTGCGCGACCGAGGCCTGCTGCTCAGCCCAGACGAGCAGCGCGGCAATAGCTTGCTGGAGGCGCTGGAGCAACCCTCCAGCCTGTCGGCTATCGATGAGCGCGATGCTTTTATCGAAGCTGTCATCCACCCGGCTACCCAGCGGTTGCACGTTGCCTTGGCGCACCCACCGCGAGCCCGCCGTCAACAGCAGGAGCTGCAACTGCTGCGCCAACGCTGCCTTGAGCAGGGCCCGGAACAACTCACCCCGGCCCAGCGCCAACTGCTGGCGGCCGACGCCAACGCCTTGAGCTGGTTGCACCAGCAGGTCTGGCAGGGCTCACCAGATAGCCCCTGGGGTAAGCTGCTGCAGCGTCGTATCGCACACTGATGGTAAATACCTAGTTTTAGGTACTTGCCATCACCGTCCCTGGCTATATCCTTCTATCCGGCCAGCATTACGCTGGCCAACATTCCGGTCACTGCACCCCGTTCGCCGCCTCTGCGGCGACATGCGTCGCGGCGTGGCCGGCTGCCACATGCGTTGTTCGGTCTGTCCGATCAGCTTTCGCGCCTACCAGACGGGCGCACCCAGGGAGAGAAAAATGATCAAAAAAGCCTTAGCGCTGTTTGCCGTCCTATGCCTGTTCAGCGGCCCCGCAGCCGCCGGCTTCGATGGCTATGTCGAGGTGACAAACGATACCGGCTACGACATCTATTACCTGTATGTCAGCCACGCCAAATCCAAGAGCTGGGAAGAAGATGTGCTGGACGAAGACATCCTGCCTGACGGCCACACAGTGCGGGTGAACCTGCGCGGTGCCAAGTCGTCCATCTTCGACATTCGTGCCCAGGATGAAGACGGCGACACCTACACCGTCTGGGAAATCGACGTTGCCCGTGACGACGTTGTCTTCACCCTGGACGATATGGACTGATGCCCCGGCAGGGGCTGCCGTGCTCCTGCCCTTGCGTAAGCAAGCGCTGGTCGATGCCACTCGCAAAAGCCGTGCGGCATTGATCAGCACGTTCTTAACCCGCGCTTAACCTCCCGCTCGCTAGTCTCCCGCAAGATCGCCAAGCCGCCTGATGGGCGTCTTGCCCTTGCTACACGGGAGACCTTCTGCAATGCCGCGCCCCCCGCTCTACCTGCTATTGCCTTTGGCCCTGCTGGTGCACGGTTGCGCCACGACGGGCACCAGCCCCGACTACAGCAGCCAGGCTGAGCAGCTACGCAACGAAATTACCGCCTGGCCTGCGCAAGCCGACGCTGCTGCGGTCAGCCATCTGACTCAATTGATCGACAGCGACCAACTGCACCAGCTGGTCAGTCAGGCGCTGGACAACAACCCCGGGCTGCAACAAACCTGGCTGGTACTGCGCCAACGCCAGGCCGAGCAGCGCCGCATTGCCGGTGGCCGCCTGCCCAGCGCCAGCGCCGGTTTTCAAGCCTCACGCAGCGAAGACACAGACAGCAGCTATACCGGCTCGGTCAGCGTCAGCTGGGAGCTGGACCTCTGGCACCGCGTGGGCGATGAGGTCGCCGCCGCTGGCACCGACAGCGCCCAGCAGCAGGCGCTGTACCAGTCGGCCAGAGATACCCTCAGCGCGGAGGTGATGCAGGGCTGGCTTGGTCTTATCGCCCAGCAGCGCGCGCTGGAGATTGAACAACGCCGCCTGGCGACCCTGGAGCAAAACGAGGCACTGGTTCTGCAGCGTTACCGTGCCGGACTTGGCAGCCTGAACGATCTGGACAGCGCCCGCAGCGCCAGTGCCAGCAGCCGAGCCACCCTGGCTGCCGACACGCAAACCCTGGCGCAACAGCAGCGCGCGCTGCAGGTGCTGGTAGGCAGCAGCCAACCACTAGCGCTGCAGATGCCAGCCGATTACCCCGGCGTCATCACGCCACTGGCCGAGCTGCCAACGCAAACCCTTGAGCGCCGTCCCGACCTGCGCGCGGCCTGGCTCGCCATAGAAGCCGAGAGCCTGCGCACCCGCGCCGCCTACAAGGACATGCTGCCGAGCATCAGCCTGCAAGCGGCCTTGCAGGACATCGCCGAGAACCCTGCCCAGGCCCTGCTCACAGACCCACTGTGGAGCCTCTTGGGTGAGCTGAGCGCGCCGCTGTATCAGGGCGGCGCCCTGCGCGCGGCTGCCGATATTGCCGAGCTAACCGCCGCCGAACGCTGGCAAGCCTACCGCGAAACGCTGCTGGGCGCCGCCAATGAGGTAAGCGATGCCCTTGGCCAGGAACAGGCCCTGGACCAGCAGCAAGCCCATATCACCGAAGCGCTGGCGCGCCAGCGCAACAGCCTGACGCAATACCAACGCCGCTATCGCACTGGCGGCGCCACCCTGCTGGAACTGCTGGAGGTGCAGCAGCAGACCTACGACCTGGAAGCCCAGCTCGACACCCTTATCTACAACCGCCTGACCAACCGCATCACGCTGGGGTTGGCGCTGGGCCTGGGAGCACCCGAATGAGCAAATCCCCTTCCCGCCGTTGGGTCATTGCCGGCAGCCTGCTGGCCGTGGTTCTGATCCTGATCTACAACCACCTGCGCAGCGCCGACTTTGCAGCCCAGCGCACAGCGCCTATCAGCGCCGAAGCGAGCCTGGTCCCGGATGTTGCCGTGGTCTACCGCAGCCCCGCGCGCTATCAGGCCAGCGTCAGCGGCTTTGGCGCCGCCAATTCGCGCTTTTCTCTGACCCTGAGCAGCGAGGTCGCCGGCCGTGTTACCCAGCTGAGCGAGCACTTTGCCACTGGCAACACGGTGACCGCCGGCCAGTTGCTGGCCGAGCTGGAAGACGCCAGCTACCAGGCTGCAGTTGCCAGCGCGGAACAAACCTTGGCCAGCGCCGAGGTCGACTACCTCGAAGAACAGCGCGAGGGCGCGCAGGCATTGGCCGAGTGGCGCTCGTCCGGGCTGGACGGCGATCCTGACTCCGAACTGGTGTTGCGCAAACCGCAGCTGGCCGCCGCCGCCGCAGCCGTGCGACAGGCCCGTACTGCGCTGGCAAGCGCGCGCCATGATCTGCAGCAGACCCAGATTCGTGCGCCCTTCGACGCCATCATCACCAGCCGCGCCATAGCTCCGGGTAGCTACCTGCAAGGCGGCGGCGAGGTGGCCGAGCTGCTGGGCAGTGATCGCGTGGAAGTGAGTGTCGCACTGTCAGCCCGCGACTGGGCAAGCCTGCCGGATGAGCAGCAGCTGACCGACGGCAGCTGGACGGCAACCCTGCTCAATGCCGAAGACAACCAGCAATGGCAAGGTGTAGTCATACGTACAGAGCACCATCTGGATGACACCACTCGCCAGCGCGCGCTGGTCGTTGCGCTCGACCAACCGCTGTCGCAAAACCCCGCCCTGCTGCCCGGCACCTTCGTGCAGGTAAGCATTCCCGGACGCGAGCTGGACGGACTCTGGAAGCTGCCCAGCTCGGCGCTCAGCCAACGCGGTTATCTCTGGTACGTAACGGCCGACAAAACCCTGGCCAGCGTCGCTGCAGAGCCGGTGTTCAGCGACGCACAAGCCATCTACATAGAGGCCCCAGAGGCGCTGGCCGATACGCCGCAAGCGATTCTGACGCACCCGCTCAGCAGCTACCTGGACGGCATGCAGGTGAACCCGGTGGAGGACACCAGCGATGAGTGAGCCCGTGCAAAAAGGCAGCGTCATCAGCTGGTTTGCGGCCAACCCGGTCGCTGCCAACCTGCTGATGCTGCTGGTGATCCTGCTTGGCGTAAGCACCGTCAGCTCCCTGCGCAAGGAAGCCTTCCCGGCGATGGAGCCAGACAGCATCAGCATTTCGGTCAGTTACGACAGCGGCTCGGCCAGCCAATCCGAAGAAGGCCTAACGATCAAGATCGAGGACGCGCTGGAGGACGTGATGGGTATCAAGACGCTGACCAGCACCTCTACCGGCAGCGGTACCACCGTTACGGTGCAGAAACAGTCCGACTACAACCTCGATATCCTGCTGCGCGACGTCAAAGCGAAGGTGGACGCGATCTCCAACTTTCCCGCCGACGCCGACAAACCGGTCATCGAAAAAGCGCAACGCGAGTCCGACGCCATTCGCCTGCAACTGTATGGCGATACCGATCGCTACAGCCTGCAGAGCCTGGCCGAGAGCCTGCGCTCTGAACTGCTTGCCAATGCCAGCATCAGCCAGGTCAACTTCGCCGGCTGGCTGGACCCGATGATGGCCATCGAGATCGACGAAGCGCGCCTGCAGGCCTACGGCCTGACGCTGTCCGACGTGCAACAGGCGATCAACGCCAACTCCTCCAGCACCGCAACCGCGGTACTGCGCAATGACCGCATGTACCTGCAGCTCAAAGCATCCGAGCAGGCCTATCTGAAAGAGGACTTCGCCGCCCTGCCGCTGATTTCCAGTAGCGATGGTCGCCATCTGCAATTGGGCGACGTGGCACAGATTCGCGATACCTACGATGACACCAGTGCCTCGCTGTCGCGTTTCGCCGGGCATGACAGCATTGGCCTGCAGGTCATCAGCACCGGCCAGGATGACATCATCAACACCGTCAGCGCGACCCGCGAGATCGTCGCCCAGTGGCATGCCGACGGCAAGCTGCCGCAAGGCGTGGAGCTGGCCGCCTGGCAAGACAGCAGCCAGAACATCACCGACCGCCTCAAACTGCTGGTCAGCAACGCCGGTATGGGTGTGTTGCTGGTGTTTGTTCTGCTTGCGCTGTTTCTCAACGTGCGCGTTGCATTCTGGGTCGCCATGGGGCTGCCGTTCATCTTCTTCGGCACCCTGTTCTTCATGGGTGAAGGTTTTGCCGGCCTGTCCCTCAACGAGTTCACCACCTTCGGCTTTATCATGGCCTTGGGTATTGTCGTGGATGACGCGGTGGTGGTTGGCGAGAGTGTTTACGCCGTGCGCCAGGCCGAGGGCGACACCCTGGCCAACACCATCAAGGGCACCATGCGGGTAGCCGTGCCGACCCTGTTCGGCGTGTTTACAACGGTCGCAGCCTTCTACGCGCTGTCGCAGATCAGCGGCGGGCTGGGTCAACTGTATGCCCAGTTTGCCACTGTGGTGACCATCTGCCTGGTGCTGTCGATCATCGAATCAAAACTGATTCTGCCCGCCCACCTGGCGCACCTGAATACCCACAAGCAGCCTGGCGGCAGCCCGCTATCGCGCGCCTGGCAGCGGCTGCAACACGCCTGTGATCGCGGCCTGAACCTGCTTAACGAGCGCCTATACCGGCCGTTGATCGAGCGCGCCCTGACGCACCGCTACGCCGTAGTCGTGCTGTTCATTGGTTTGTTCATTCTGGTTATTGCCATGCCGTTTAACGGCACGGTACGCATGAGCTTCTTCCCAGAGGTGCCGGGTGACAGCGTGCGCGCCAGCATCACCATGCTCAACGATGCCAGCTACGGACAAACCCACTCGGCGCTCACACAGCTGGAGACGCAGGCGCGCGCGGCCGACCGCATTCTGCTGGACGATCAAACCCTAGCAAGCGGCATCGCCAACCTGCAGCTGCTATCAGAGGCCGACCAGAGCGGTGAGGTAACCGTTGAGCTGCGCGATGACGCGCCCTATGACATCAACACGTTCACCCGCACCTGGCGCTCGCTGTCGGGCAGCCCCGAGGGTGTCCGCACCCTGAGCGTGCAAAGCCGGCAGGGCTCGATTGATGCGCTGCGCATCGAGCTGCGCGCCAACGACGATGAGCTGCTCACCCAGGCCGGCAATCAGCTCAAGACCAGCCTGCAGGGCATCGCGGCCGTTAGCGGTATCAGCGACAACCTGACACCGGGCCAGCCGCAACTGCAACTGCGCCTGACTCAGCAGGGCCGTGCGCTTGGTATGACCACCGACGACCTGGCCTCCCAGCTCTACCAGGCTTTCAGCGGACAGGTTGTGCAACGTTTTCAGCGCAACAGCGACGAGATAGAGGTTAAGGTTCGCTACCCCGAACAGGATCGACAGAACCCCGCGAACGTGCTCGCCGCCCGCATCCGCACGCCGGACGGCGCAGTGATACCACTGTCCAGCGTGGCCAGCGTGACCTATGGCTTTACCCGCGACAGCATCACCCGGATTGACGGCAAGCGCGCGGTGTACCTGTCAGCCGACGTGGACAAGGAGGCGCTTTCAGCCAGCGAGCTGGTTGCGCGTTTGCAGGCCAGCGTGGTGCCGCAGCTGGAACGCCAGTATCCGGGGCTGGACATTCAATTTGCCGGCGAAGCGCAGGAGCAGGCTGAAACCCAGACATCCATGGAGCAGGTGTTTCTGTTTGCGATGCTGGTCATCTACATGCTGCTGGCGATCCCGCTACGCTCCTACATTCAGCCGCTGCTGATCATGACCGCGATTCCGTTTGGCATCGTTGGCGCCATCCTCGGCCACTGGTTCAACGACCTCTCGCTTGGCATCCTCTCGCTCAACGGTATTATTGCCCTGAGCGGTGTTGTGGTGAACGACAGCCTGCTACTGGTTGCCCGCTACAACGACCTGAAAAGTGAGGCGTCATCACTGCCGGCCGCCATCAGCGAGGCATGCCGCAGTCGTCTGCGCGCCGTGCTGCTGACCTCGGCCACCACCTTTGCCGGGCTGGTGCCGCTGCTGGGAGAAACCTCCATGCAGGCGCAATTTCTGATTCCTGCGGCGGTCTCATTGGCCTACGGTATTCTGTTCGCCACCCTGATCACCCTGGTGCTGATTCCAACCCTGCTGCTGATTCAGGAAGATGCCGCCACCTGGCTGCGCCAACGGCTGGCGCGCCCAGCCCAGACGCAGGAGACGCACTGATGAAGCTGGACATGCTGCTGATCGAGGATGACCAGGACCTGGCCGCCACCGTGATCCAGTTTCTGAACATGGAAGGCATTCGCTGTGACCACGCAGGCAACGGTCTGCAGGGTCTGACACTGGCCAGCCAGCACCGCTATGACGTGATTTTGCTTGACCTCAACCTGCCGCGACTGGATGGCATCAGCCTGTGCCAACGCCTGCGTCAGGCCGGAAACGACACGCCGGTGCTGATGCTGACTGCGCGCGACCAGCTGGCAGACAAGCTTGAGGGCTTTTCCGCCGGCACCGACGACTTTCTGGTCAAACCCTTTGAGCTGCAGGAGCTGCTGGTGCGGGTTCAGGCCCTGGCCCCCCGGCGCAGCGGCCAGGTCAGATTGCTGCACTACGCTGATCTGAGCATGGACATCGATCGCCGCCAGGTCAGCCGCGCCGGCCACACCCTGAAACTGTCGCCAACCGGCTGGCGCCTACTGGAAACCCTGTTGCGCCACGCCCCTGCCGTGGTCTCGCGGCAGGCACTGGAGGAGGCTGTATGGGGCGATGAACTCCCTGACAGCAACAGCCTCAAAGTGCATATGTTTCACCTGCGCAAGGCAGTCGACGGCGGCTTTGCGGTCAGTCTACTGCGCACCGTGCCCGGCCACGGCTTTGCCCTGAACGAAGGTGGCGATGAAAAACCGACTCAGCCTTAAATGGTTTCTGGCACTGGCCTTTGTCAGCTTTGGCATCATGCTGGTGATTGGCTACACCCTGTTGTCAGCCAACTATTTCTTCAACGGTATGGACACCGTCATGGCGCGCAATCTGGAGCAGGCTGCCGATCAGTATCTGCAGGCGCCCCAGACACCAGCCCGCCCGGACTACCCGGTTACCCGCGACTGGAACGACCAGCCGGCGCTGATCCGTGAGATTTTCGGCGCGGCGCCAGAACACGCTGGCGTGATGTACAAGGAGCTTGAGCGCAGCGGTCTGGGCCGCCCCAAAGCGGTGTACTTCGCCATGCGCTTTCACACCCCTGGCGGCGATCATTTTGTCAGTCACAAGATCAGTCCCAGCGATCGCCCTACGGTAGTTACCAGCCGGCCCGACAACAGCCTGCGCACCCTGCTGAGCATCAGTGCGGGTGCTGCGCTACTACTGGTACTGCTCAGCTGGCTGCTGATGCGGCGCGTGGCTCGGCCGGTGGGCGCCCTGGGCGACTGGGCCCGCGGCCTGAACGAGCAAAACCTGTCCCAGCCCGCACCCGACTTCAGCTATCCGGAACTCAACGAATTCGCCAGCCTGGTACGCAGCAGCCTGTCCTCGGTGCAGCAGAGCCTGGCGCGCGAGCAGCGCTTTGTGCGCTTCACCAGCCATGAGTTGCGCACGCCCATCAGCGTCATCCGCGCCAACGTTGAGCTACTGGAGCGGCTGCGTGCCCAGTCACGCATCGACCCGGCAATGGAGCAGCAGGCGCTCGACCGCATAGATCGCGCCAGTCTGACCATGCAACACCTGACCGAGACCCTGCTCTGGCTCGGCCGTGAGGATGTGCAGCAGTTGCCGGTCAAGCGCATCGCGCTGGATGCGCTGATGCAAGAGCTGGTTGAGCAGATGCGTTACCTGCTCAACGGGCGGGCCGTCACGCTGAAGGTACAGACCAGCCCCTACACCCTGGAGCTGCCCGAGGCGGCGGCGCGTATTGTGCTCGGCAACCTGATTCGCAACGCCTTTCAACATACCGATGAGGGACGGGTACTGGTGGTGCAGAAATTCAACGGCATTCGCATCAGCAACACCCGCGCACCGGCAGGCAGCAGCGATGAAGACCTTGGCTTCGGACTGGGCCTGCAGCTGACTGAGCAGCTCAGCGCACGCCTTGGCTGGCGTTACAGCAACCAGTTTGCAGGCGAAGAGCGTCTGGCCGAGCTCTGGATCGGGGCACCAACCGACGCTGACGACCAGCGCCAGATCTGACTCGTTACACGCCCTGACGTCGCAGCCACAACTGATACAACCCGGCCAGCGCCAAGGCCATGCACGCGGGCAGCAACAGTGCCTGAAACTGCCAACGGGCAAAGCCAAGCGCCCCCAGGGTGCCGCCCAGAATAAAGCCGCTGATCAGCAACAGAAACAGCCTGGCCTTGCGCCGATCCAGGGGCACTCCTCGCAGGCGAGCTCCCAGCATTACGCCCAAGTCCGTAAAGATGCCCGAAACGTGGGTGGTACGGATGATCGCACCGCTGTAGGTGGTCACCATCGCGTTCTGCAGCCCGCAGGCCGCGGACGCAAGGTAGTGCCCACTCAGACTGGCAGCCTGCAATGCCAGCATGGCAAGCACCAGCAACAACGCCTCCAACACCAGCGCCACCCCATAGCGCCGGCCCGGCTGCAAGGCGCTGCTACCGATAAACAGACCGCTGAAGGCAGCCCCGGCGACAAAGCTCAGCAGCACCAGCAGCAGGTGCAGCAGCTCGGCTGCCGGCAACTGCGTCAGCCCGGCGCCCAGCAGGGTCGAGGTACCGGTCAGGTGTGAAACCGCCTGATGGCTAAAGCCCAACAGGCCCACCGCATTAACCACACCGGCCATCAGCGCAAGGCTGAATGCGCCGGCCTCAACCCAGGATGGCAGTCTGGAAATCACGCGCTGGCTCCCCCGGTAAAAAGCCTCATCATACGCCGACGGCAAGCCCCCTGTCCGGCGGCCGTACGTTCGTCAGCCTTACCGGCCTCAGGCGTGGATATCCGCCGCCAACTGCGGGTAGAATCGCTGTTTTTCGACATATCGACAGGACACTCGCAGATGGGTCGCGCTTATCAAAACCGCAAGGAATCCATGGCCAAAACGGCCGACGCCAAAACCAAGCTGTACAGCAAGTACGCGCGGGAGATCTACGTCACCGCCAAGTCCGGTGGTTTTGATCCCGATGGTAACCTGGCCCTGCGCGGCCTGATTGACCGAGCCAAGAAAGATCAGGTCCCTGGCCACGTGATCGACAAGGCCATCGACAAGGCCAAGGGCGGCGGCGGTGAGGATTTCGCAAAAGCGCGTTACGAAGGCTTTGGCCCCGGCAACTGCATGGTCATCGTTGACTGCCTGACCGATAACCCGAACCGCACCTTCGCCGACGTGCGCAACTGCTTCACC